>JANRKT010000140.1:0-32544 GCA_033763355.1 Chitinophagaceae bacterium
ACAAAGAACAATCTTTCTAAAAAAGAAATTGAGAAACTCAATCTTGGACAGGATATTCCTTTCCTGCTCAACCAGCTTCCGTCTGTTGTAATTAATTCTGATGCCGGAAATGGCATTGGTTATACAGGCCTGCGTATAAGAGGAAGCGATCTGTCAAGGATCAATGTAACACTTAACGGCATCCCTTACAATGATGCAGAAAGCCAGGGCGTATTTTTTGTTGACCTGCCCGATTTCGCTTCTTCAGTTAACAGCATACAGGTGCAGCGAGGCGTGGGCACCAGCAGCAATGGCGCCGGTGCATTTGGTGCAACAATCAACATGGGCACAAATGAATTTAATGAGAAAGCATATGCTGAACTGAACAACAGTTATGGCTCATTCAATACATGGAGAAATACCATAAAAGCGGGAACCGGTTTGCTGAACAAACATTTTACGGTTGATGCACGTCTCTCCAATGTAAGCAGCGACGGGTACATTGACCGTGCAACAAGCGATTTGAAATCATTTTATCTTTCAACTGCTTATTTCAATGACAAATCATCCCTGCGCTTTAATATTTTTTCCGGTAAAGAAAAAACCTACCAGGCATGGTATGGTGTGCCGGAAAATTTATTGAAAACCAACAGGACTTTTAATTCAGCCGGAACTGAAAAAGCGGGTGCGCCATATGACAATGAAACTGATAATTACAGGCAGGACCATTACCAGCTTTTTTACAATCAGCAGATCAGTGACAGGTTAACCTTCAATACAGCTTTGTTCCTTACACGTGGCCTGGGTTATTATGAGCAATACAAGGCTGAAGAATCATACAACAGCTACGGGCTGCCTGATGTTGTTATTGGCAGCACAACAATTGATGAAACCGACCTGATCCGCCAGTTGTGGTTAGACAATTACTATTACGGAAATATTTTTTCACTGCAGTATAAAAACAAACAAACCCAATGGGTTTTAGGTGGCGGGTGGAACCGTTACGACGGCAACCATTACGGCAAAATCATCTGGTCGCAATACAGCATACCAAAAGATCATAAGTGGTATGACCTTGACGCAAAGAAAACCGACTTTAATATTTATGCCAAACTGCAGCGGGAATTCAATAAACACTGGGCTGTATTTGCCGACCTGCAGTACCGCAGGGTTTCTTACGGCCTTGAAGGCTTCCGCAATAACCCTGCGCTGGCGGTAAACAACAGGTATAATTTTTTTAACCCCAAAGCCGGTATCCGGTACAGCCGCAACAATTTATTTGCTTATTTATCTTATGCTATTGCCAATAAAGAACCCAACCGTGATGATTTTGAAGCGGGGCAAAACCAGCAGCCGCTGCATGAAACCTTGCATGACGTGGAACTGGGCATTGAAAAAAGAAACTACAACTGGAGCTATGGGGCCACATTGTTTTATATGCGTTATAAAAACCAGCTCGTATTAACGGGAAAGGTAAACGATGTGGGCGCATATACCAGGACCAATATCCCCAACAGTTACCGTGCAGGCATCGAACTGCAGGGAAGGTACAGGATAGAAGAATGGGTTAATGTATCAGGCAACATCGCTTTGAGCAAGAACAAAGTGAAGAATTTTACCGAGTTCTTCGATGATTACGATAACGGCGGGCAAAAAACAAATACATACGGCACAACTGATATTTCATTTTCGCCTGATGTGGTGGGCAGCGCTGCGGTAAATTTTATACCATTTAAAAATGCGGAGCTGAGTTTTATAAGTAAATACGTGAGCAGGCAATACCTTGACAATACCAGCCAGGAAAGCCGAAGCCTTAACCCTTATTACCTGCACGATGTAAGGATGATATACAACATAAAAACCAGGCTGCTGAAAGAAGTGAATATGGTATTGCAGGTAAACAACCTCTTTAATAAAAAGTATGAGCCCAACGGTTATACTTTCAGCTATATTTACGGCGGTGATTTTATTACAGAAAACTATTATTACCCCATGGCCGGAAGGAATTTTATGCTGGGTGTGAATATTAAGATCAATTAATACACTATTATGTCACCTCACCGTCTCTCATTGGCTTTGCGCTGTTGGCCGGGGCGGTGAGGTTTGGGAAGTCAGATGCCCAGCATCATAGCATATAACTGACGAACACCACAACCATCCCTTGCAGCAGTAACACATTTTAAATACCTTCGCCCTGCACAGGGGCAACGACGGTTCTGTTAACAGCAACTATATGAGACGTTTTCTAATAATCATATCGACAATTTTTTCCTCGACACATTGTTCATCACAAGACACAACGAACCTAAAAAACTGGAAAACTTATCAAGTACCTACTGACAACGATACTTTGACTCATTATAACTGGTCTAACAATGACTGGATTGTTTTTTCAAAAGGCAATGACATACATGCAAGACTCATGGGACAAATGCCTTTTGTAAACGAATTACCATTTAAGATTGAGCCATTAGATGAAAAGGAGAAATATAAAATGCGAGGCAAACGGTCAGTTCTCAAAGTTGATGATGGGTATTTGGTTGGATTTTGGAAAGGAGAATGGGGAGGTTGTTTATTTTGGTTTAACAATGATGGAAAACAACGATACCAAGTTTCCGGCGATATGATAGTCCAGTTTTTGAAAAGAAACAATAAATATTATGCGATTGAGGGACTTGCTCATCTTAGCATGTCAGACGGCAGTGTAATTGAAATTGAAAAGGCAAACGGAAAATGGACAACAAAAGAATATGTGAGACTGCATTTTGCCCCTTATGCAGCTGACATAGATTCTAAGAATAATTTCATAATAGTCACATCAGACAATTTGCTTTCTGTTGACACTAATAAGAAAGTTGACACTTTAATAACTGAAGGATTTTGGGGCGGTCTATACCCCACTTCTATGGTTATTAAAAGAGACGTTGCTTTTGTGGGCATGCGACATGGAGTTTTTAGGTTTTATCTCCCAACTAAGAAACAAGAGTGGTTAATGCGTGACTGAAAAATATGCTCTGCCTTCCCCGCCGAGTTTTAGCCCTGTGCAGATCACCCTACGGAGTTTGTCATGCCGACGAAGGAGGCATCTGTTAACCGAAATGATGAATAATGTTTTGTGGTTTTCTTAAAACAGATTCCTCTGCTACGCCAGCACACAAAGGCCCTGCTTCGCAGCATCGGAATGACAGACTACTTTTTATATGCATACACAACCCGGAGTCCTGTCATTTCGTTCCATCTCAGATCCCAACTTTGGCGCAAGGTATGCAGCATGGCAAATGAGCGTTGGCGTACGTGTGCCATGCTAAGCACTATATCTTATAGCCAGTGAACAACATGCCTCTTGCACCGGTAACACATTTTAAATACCTTCACCCTGAACAGGGGCTTGAATTTGCAGGTGCCTCGTTATCCGCAACTTCTTAAAACTTTAGTCAGAATTTTAATGAAGCGATATTCCTTAATATTATCAATCATTCTATTTGCTACGTCATGTAGTGAAAATAAAACACCTTCTATCGCTGATCAATCCCAAAAAAGCACAATAGATACGATGTCAAAAAAGGAGGAAACCGGGGAAAAAGAACTCTTAGTAGAACGAGGCAGGTTTGAAGATGGACAGTATAAGATTATTGCCTATTCCCGGTTCATATTACCCGACAAAATATCTTACGACAGCAGCTTTTATTACAAAGAAAATATTTTAGTAGTTTCCGAAAAAATAACAAATCGAAACCTGAAGATTCAACTCACAGATCCATGCAACTCAGGCAATCAAATCATCATTGCCAACATGACTACATCTCTTGGATTCAAACAACCACTTTTTGAAATAACAACCCCCGACTGCAGCGACTGGTTTATTAGTGAATTCGTCGCTATTAGAGCGGATAGCATTCAGAAACTTTTTGACATTAGCGATTCACATCCTGCTAAACTTGAAAGGACAAACGAAACTACTCTATCCGGATTTATAAAAAGCAGGGATGAGTTGGTAGGAGCTTTTCAAGACTACCCGGTTTCAGTTTCATTAAAAGATTTTACAGTGACGCTGGATAAGCCTATAAAACAATCTATTGGCTTTTCTGCTATGGCATTAGAAAACTTTCAAGTATCTGGACTAAACGAAAATGGCTCTGCACAATCGTATTTCATAAAAGAAGGCGAAAAAATAATGATCGACTCAATATTCAGAGACATTAAGCGGGTGCGCCTAATAATAAGGGATACTATCTTGTTGTATTGCCCCATATCTGAAATTCAGGGAAAGATACAGGGCAACACTGCGGGATAAAACTGTCACTAATATGGGCTTCCCAAAGGAAACCGTTTCAGCAAATGTTATGATTATGAAAGAAAAATTACAGCAGTTCCGGAAGAAGTAAAGAGGATGTTGGCGATAGTTGATTTTTCTTGCTCCTCGTTTCTTGTTTCTTGTTCCCTGTTTTTTTACTTCCCCTCATTCCAAATCCTCCAGCTTTCTTCAGCCTGCAACACGAGCATTTCATAACCATTTTGGATAGCAGCCCCCCTTTCTTCCCCTTTTTGAAGGAATAACGTTTTTTCCGGGTTATAGATCAGGTCGAATAAAAAATGCTGCGGGCCAATGGCTTTATAGGGAATGGGCGGCGCTTCCACCACCTGCGGGAACATCCCCAATGGCGTTGTGTTAACAATAAGGAGATGTGATGCAATTACCTTGTCTGTTAATTCATCATAAGAAAGATTGCCCATGGATTTTTTCCGGCTTACGTACTGGTACCTGATACCAAGTTTCTGCAATACAAACTGAACGGCCTTTGCCGCCCCGCCGGTGCCGAGTATCAAAGCATTGCTGTGATGGGGCTTTAATTTATGCTGAAGAGACTGTTCAAAGGCAATAATATCGGTATTGAAACCGTAAAGTTTCCCGTCTGCAATTTTTATACAGTTGCATGCCCCGCTTGATTTCACCAGCTGATTTGCACCTGCTAAAAAATGAAGCACCTGCTCTTTATAAGGTATGGTTACATTAAACCCAAGAAGTGAAGGGTCGGATTTTATAAGTACACCCAGTTGCTCAATTTTTTCCAGCGGGAAATTTTCATACACACAATCTTTCAATCCCTCTTTCTCAAATTTATCTGTAAAGAATTTTTTTGAAAAAGAATGGCTGAGCGGATAACCGATCAATCCATATCGTTTCATTTACTGGTTTCTTTATCGAGGAACAAATGAAAAGTGTCGCCTCTTAACCCAATACGCATGGTTTCAAGCGGAAGTATCTCTGTTGGTGCAATATTTCCCAGGTTCACGTTGCAACCGAGGAGTTCAATAAAATAAAGCTGCTGCGCTTTCTGCGGCGCTTCCCAGATTATTTTTTCACCCGCTATCTGGGTAAGTATTTCCTGCACAAGGCCTTCCCTTACCTCTCCGCTGCCGCGGTAAATGCCCACATTACCCGCTTCACGTGCCTCTGCAATAACATAGCTTGCACCCGCTTCCAGCTCCGCTTTCATCAGTTCAATCCATTTATACGGGGGAATGATGTGTTCTGCATCTTTGCTGCCCACCTCACTCAGCACTGTGCCGTATTTGGTAAGCTTTTCAATATAACCGCATTTTTCTGCATGGGGTATGGTAATAGACCCGTCGCTCACTTCCATATAGCTGATGCCGTAGTCTTTACAAACCCTTACGTAATCTTCAAACTGGTTGCGGATGAGAAAGGCTTCAAATAAGGTTCCGCCAAAATAAACAGGTATATCATAAGATTGATAAACCTCGATCTTTTCACGGAGGTTGGGGGTTACAAAAGAAGTTCCAAAGCCAAGCTTCACAATATCCACATGGGGATGGGCCACACTCAGAAAATTCTTTGCTTCTTCATTGCTCAGCCCTTTATCCATAACCATGGTAAGGCCGGATTTACGCGGTTTCTTTATCCTCTCCGGTATATGCGATAAACTGAAATTCATGTAAGGCATATTTTTCACTCATTAAACGGCGCAAAAATAGGGAAGAATACCCGTTTAACCTTTTTTGGGGAAAGTCCTGACATTTCTGTTACCATTACAGGTATTTACGGCGCTTGTGCCGGGCAATTACATCAACCACCTGCTGGTTCTGGAGGAGGGATGCGTTAAGCTCAAGCATTTTTTTAAGCAGCCTCGGGGCTCTCTGTACGGCGGATTCAAGCACTAACATGGCTTCTTTTGATTTGCCGGCAGCAATGAGCACAGCGGTTTTGTAGTATAAAAAAATGGGTTTGCCATTGGTCATCTTTTGCGCTATTTCCAGTTGGTCAACCGCTTCGTCATAATAACCTCCCTTGTACAAACACCTGATGAGGGTTTCCCATGCCGGCACATTCTTAGGCCTTGCCCTTACAGCAGTTGAACAGTATTGAACAGCTTCCTTCATCCTGTCCAGTTGCATCATACATTCACCCATAGCCATATTAAACTCCGGCTGCATGCGATGGATCCGTAAAGCAGATTCAAGGTATTTGATGCCCTGCACCCAATTGGCTTCATTGATATAAGTACAGGCCACTTTATAATATAGCCTTCCGTCATCCGGGTTAAGATGTGATGCTTTGCGGTAATAAAACCTTGCCTGCGCAAAGTTTCTCATTCTGTCGTAGCAATGGCCTATTGCTTCCTGTATTACATCCTCGGGCCTTGCCAGTTCCACTACCTTTTCAAGCGCTTCTATTGCGTCCCGGTATTTTCTGAGGCGGATGAAAGCATCGGCCATATTTCGGTATGCGTAATCGAATTTTTCATTGATAACGATGGCATACTTGTAAGCATCAATCGCTTTTTCATAAAGCCTGAGGCCCTGGTACGCTGCCGCAAGGTTAAACCAGGCAAGTTCATTATAGGGATACTCATCAATGATATGCTGGTGCAGCCTGATGCTTTCTTCATTCCGCCCGGTAAAATCAGTCCAGAAACAGATTTTATACAATGCCTCTTCTTCATTGGGGTCGTACTCAAGTATCAGTTTCAGGCAGTCAAATACCTTATCAAATTCTTCGTAGTCATCGTACACGTCCGTAAGCTCAAAAAGCAGGTTAATGCGGTCGTCTCCGTCAAACAAATGAATAGCCTCTTCAAGAAGGGCCACCGCTTTTTCCTGCTGGTCAAGCGCCAGGTAAGCATCTGTTTTAAGGATGTAAATATCAATATCGTTGTTATCGAGTATTTCGGCAAGCTGAAGTACTGAAAGGGCCTCATGATAATGCCGGGTGGCAATGAGCAGATCGGCTTTTTTTACTTTTAACGATGCGGAATAGGGATACTGGCCAATGCCTATTTCAACCGCTTCCAGCGCTTTGGAAAGGTCATCTTTGTCATCAAAATGGTCAATGATTCTTTCGAAGGACTCTTCATCTAAATAGCTGTGGGATTTTCCGGCTTTCAGGTTCTCAAACTGCTTCAGCATCTCCCTGATGTCGTTGTGTTCCTGGCGGTAAGGATTTTCTTTCATATTCAACAGGTTGTTGAAAGTTAGGATTTTATCCACATTCATCAAACTTTTACTAACTTTTTTTGTCTTAAACCGTTAAAGGCCCCTTAAAATTTATGACCAGCGGTTGACAAATATGAATTTTATTTTGTTAAATTTGTACACGATGCGCAAACCAAACTATATAACCCTAACCGGCTTCCTGAAAAAAGCTTTTGTTGTAATCGCTTTTATAAGCGTTGCACAATACGTGTTTGCGGTTGATGGCATCCTGAATGGTGGTGGCGCAAAGAACAAATCTTCAAGGGCCAAATTCTCAAATGTAAAGAACGATATTAACCTTTCCCTGAAATACGGATACAGCCCCAGCGGCAACAAAACTTTCAGTTATAAGAAGAATGACAGGTTTGTAATGTTTAATTCCGTTGTAACTTATCAAAAGGGAAATATTACTTATGTATTGCCGATAAAGAATAAGGTAATACTTCAGAAGTTTAAAACCCCCGCTCCCCCGCCCATCAGGTAATTCCTCTTAATTGGTTTTACCCCTTAAGCTTTCTTCATACGTTAACTCCCGGTAGCCCGATTTGGGTATTTCGAATTTTTGTATGGGCACGGGATCAAAACTGATTTTGGAAGCCGTGTATTTTACTTTTACATCACCGACTATTGATTCATATTCCAGGGGTAATCCGTCGAGGGATTTAAACTGGTATTCGTAATCTTTGTTTTCGGTGGTTATTTCGGGGGTATAATAAACAGTAAAGGAAGTGCCATCCTTTAACTGAGCAACAGCCTTGAGGCATTTGTAGCCTGCAATTATTTTTGTTTCGTCTGTTTGCGTAAAATTAATGCCATCATACTTTCTGTTCTTTTTTTCCCAGTCGCCACCGGCCATTTTAATCATTAACTTTTGGGTACCGTATTCCCTCAGCAAAACGCCATTTCCGCTTTTGTTATCGTGTATGGTAACAAATGTTGCCAATGCACTGATGAACTCCGTTCTGCTCTGGCTCCCTTTAAGGTAAATTACGCCTGAAGCGCCATCAAACATATCCGCCATCTTAGGTTCTTTGGAACCTGTTTGAACGGTTACATCATATACAACAGTTCCTTCTGACAGTATCTTTTGCGCCTGTACAAAAAGGGCACTGCATGTTAAAAGGCAGCTTAAAATCAAAATTTTTCTTCTGTGTATCATTACGCTTTCCTGTTTGCCATTAAAGATAATAAAATTGTATGCCAGGGTTGCAGGGTGGCTGTTAAAGTTAAAGGCCCGGATTGATAACCAGGCCTTTTACATTTATTTCTTTTGGGAGCGTTGTTTCACATCCTGCATTTTCTTTTGCGTTTCCTGCATTTGCTCAAGCCGCTCCTGCCATTTGGATTTGGTTTTGGGCTTCTTCTTATTTTCTTCTATCTGTGCAAGTATTTTATCATGGTCAATAATGTAATTCTGTATCACAAACTGCAGGATGAGTGTGATAACGTTTGAAACCGTGTAATACCATGTTAATGCGGAAGGCAGCCCGTTAAAAATTCCAAGCAGCATTACAGGAAAAATATAGGGCATGTATTTCAGTACCGGGTTATTCTGATCAGGCGTCATGCTCATGCTGTACAAAGAAATGAGCAAACTGGTAACCACTGCCAGTATGGTAAACAAACTGAGATGTGAGCCGATGAATGGTATGTTTGCTTTCCATGTGATAATAGTATCAAAAGAGGAAAGGTCTTTTGCCCACCAGAAACTCTGGCCACGCAGTGCGATATGCGAATTAAAAAAACTGTACAAAGCAAAGAATATCGGTATCTGCAGTAATGCCGGGATACATCCACCCAATGGGTTAACGCCTGCTGAGCGGAACAGTTTCATCTGGTCCATGCCATAGGCCTGCTGGTCGTCTTTGTGTTTTGCCTTTAAAGTATCCAGTTCAGGCCTCAGCGCTTTCATTTTAGCACCGCTCAGGTAGCTGGTATAAACCAATGGTGAAGTGAGCAACCTGATGAAAATGGTAAGCAAAGCAATCACCAGTCCGAAACTGCCAATGTATTTGCTGAAAAAATTAAATACCGGCATTACAATCCACCTGTTGATGTATTTTACAAATGCGTAGAAGCCCTGGCCCAGGTTTACCAGGTCTTCCATTTCCATATTGTAAGACTTTAATACTTTATAGTCCGTAGGCCCGTAATAAATCTGTAAAGGAAGAGAAGCATTGGTTCCCGTTGGCACTTTTACTTTCAGGTTGGCTGTGGCGCTTGTAATAATTTTTGCAGAATCAGGCGGCACCACGCAATTGATATCAGCGTATGAAAAACCGGTTTTTGAAATTAGGGTAACATTGAAAAATTTCTGTTTCACACTCAGCCACTGCAGGCCGTTTTCAAATTTCTTATCCAGCCCTGAACCTACTGTAAAATAATCAAAGCCCCCGCTTTCATAAAGGCCAATCTGCGTCTCTCTTTTTTCACTCAGTATATCCAGTTCATGCTGCCTCGCTTCAGTTTGCCAGAGCATGTTTAAACTGTTTTGTGTAATAAGCCTGTCAGCACCGGTTAATGATATATTCCAGTCAAGCATATAATTTCCCGGCTTTATAACAAACTGGTGAGAAACTGTTTTCCCGGCAGAGTCCGGTAATTCAAAAGTGATAACCTGGCTGCCATCATTGCTTTTTACAATATCTCCGCCGGAAAAGTATAAGTCAGTTATGTTGGCTGTTTGCTGAGGGCCTGTATTGATGAGGTAAGATATTTTATCAAAACTCCCGTCCACCATTTTAACCGGGCTGCTGTCAACCGACCTGAAATTTTTTAACTCAACCAGTTTGGGCTGGGCGCCTTTATTGGTGAAGGTGATCTTCATTACATCATTCTCAACGGTAACCAGTTTTTCCTCTCCGTTAACAGCATTCTGAAACTGCCCGGCGCTTGCCGCTTTGGCTGCAGAATCGGTTCTCATAGCATCCTTTCTTGCCAGGGCTGTATCTTTTTTGGGCTGCAAGGCAGTTACAGAATCCTGAACCTGTTTTTGTTTTTTTTCATACTCCAGTTGCCCCTGGCGGGTAAAATAGAAATAACCAAAAAACAATAAAGCCAGTAACACAAAACCAAGCACCGTGTTTCTGTCCATCTTCATATTAAAAAAATTGAGCGGCAAAGGTAACAAAGGAATGTGATTCCGGCCGGGAGAATTACACAGGGTGCAATTCTCATTTTTTTAACAGAACCCGGGCAAGATAAATACACCGGATGCGTTTGATGAGTTAGATTTACAGCTGCTTATTCAACCTGTCCGGCTGCAAACCTTCAACCGTTCCTGTCTATTGAAGCAATTTTAATTAACCAATTACCATGACGGAAAAAAACTTATCGCTTTCCCAAAGGGAAACGTATGCCCCCGACGGCTTCACCCATTTTCTCTGGTGGCTCTCTACTGCAGAAAAAGAACTGATAACTGATTGCGTGGTGGACAGGAACCGCTACAAAATCATCGGCATGATTGTACTGGCCACATGGGCCTTTGCAACCCTGAGCTGGACTTATTTCTTTTCAACCATTGTAGCAAGCCCCCTTCTTTATGTGCCCCTGGGTTTTTTTATGGGCTTTGTAATATTGTGTATAGACAGGGCATTGATAAAAGGGATCAACAAACTGAACAAAAACAAATTCACCCCATTGCTTTTTCGCGGAATACTGGCGCTTACCATCGGTACCTTTATGGCCCAGCCGGCAGTGCTGTATATGTTTGATAAAGAAATCAAGCTCCAAACATCACTGGATAATGAAAAAAAGAAAATGGTAAAAAGGCAGGAGCTGGATTCTCTTTATTTGAGCCGCAAAACCGAACTGCTCCAGCAGAAAGCAGGTCTTCAAAAAGAATTGCAGGATAAATATGTTCTGGTAAATGCAGCAAGGGAGAATTTTATAAAAGAAGCTGATGGCACAGGCGGAACCGGCAAGGTGGGCATTGAGGAAATTGCAATGGCCAAGAAGGGCGAATACCAGAAACTGGATGGTGAATATCAGATCCTGCTGGGCGTCAGCCAAACAAAAATAAACAGCATTGATGAAGAACTGAATGTAATTGAAGGAAAGATAAAAAACGAAGAGCAGGTTTTTACCCAATACCTCAACAATGGTTTTTTAACCCGTGTGGAAGCATTGAATAATTTACTGAAAGGAAATTCTGCACTGCAGTTCAGGTATTACCTGATTGTGGCGATACTGATGCTGATAGAACTGATGCCTGTAATTGCCAAATCATTATTGCCTGCAGGAACCTATGATGAAAAAGTTTTTTTAAGGGAAGAACTGGAAAAAGAAACCGCTTTTGAAAACATCCGAAAAGAAAAAGAGCTGAAAGAACTCTACAATAAAATGGCAAAGGAAAATGACGCAAGCACCATTCAGGATTTCTTTAACCTTACCCGTGATGACCGCAATGAAAAAATACGTTCATTTTCTCAGCGCTGGAAAGAAGACAAACACCAGACCTTTGATGGCATGTGGGAAAAAATTAAACGGGAGATATTGAGCAAGCAGGAGAATTAACCCCTGTCCCTGCCTACCGGACAGGCAGGCCCTAAAAGGGGATTTGAAAACTTCATCTTTTCTATTATTTGAAAATGCCACTATATCATCTCACTCTGCAGCAAGGGGTTTTTTACTGCACTCTTTTTTTCGGTAAATTCTTTTGCCGCTTTTACGAACTGCACAAATATGGGATGGGGGTTTTCAACCGTACTTTTTAATTCAGGATGGTATTGCACGCCAATAAAAAAAGGATGGTGCCTGAGTTCAACAATTTCTACAAGATTGGTATCGGGGTTCCTTCCGCTTGCAACAAGGCCTGCAGCTTCAAACTGGTCCAGATAAGCGTTGTTGAATTCCCAACGGTGACGATGCCTTTCGCTAATGCTGTTTTTGCCGTAAATGCGGTGTGCAAGCGAACCTTCCTTTAATTCGCAGGGATAAGCCCCGAGCCGCATCGTTCCGCCCTTTGCAGTAATTTTTTTCTGCTCTTCCATCAAATCAATTACAGGATGGGGGGTATCCGCATTCATTTCTGTTGAATGTGCCCCTTCAAGGTGAAGCACGTCACGGGCAAATTCAATTACCGACATCTGCATACCGAGGCAAATACCAAAAAAAGGCAAGCCGTTTTCACGGGCATATTTAACTGCACTTATTTTCCCTTCAATGCCCCTGTGGCCAAAACCAGGTGCAACAAGCAGGCCATCAAGATTAGCGAGTTTCTCCGCCACATTTTCATCTGTAATAAATTCGCTGTGTATGTTGATTACATCCACCTTACATTCATTCATTGCCCCTGCATGAACAAACGCTTCAAGAATGGATTTGTATGCATCCTGCAGTTCAATATACTTGCCTATCAAACCAATGTTTACCTTACTCTTGGGATATTTTAATTTATCCAGAAACTCTTTCCAGCGGGTAAGGTCAGGTTCATTAAACTGCTGTATTCCCAGTTTCTTCATGCAAATCAAATCCAGTTTTTCTCTCATCATAGCAAGCGGCACTTCATAAATAGTAGGTACATCCGCCGCTTCAATAACTGCTTCCTGCTTTACATTACAGAACAAGGCGATTTTTCGCCTGAGCTCCGGCGTAAGCGGCCTTTCTGTACGGCAAACAATAATATCGGGGTGTACACCTTCCTGGCTCAGCAGTTTTACACTGTGCTGTGTTGGTTTTGTCTTTAATTCTTTTGCCGCTTTAAGGTAAGGCACCAAAGTAAGATGAACCACTACGCAATCTTCTTCAGGCAATTCCCACTGCAACTGGCGTACTGCTTCAATAAAAGGTAAGCTCTCAATATCACCAACTGTTCCGCCTATTTCTGTAATTACAATATCATATCCCTCGTTGCCCAGCAGTTTCATCCTCCGCTTTATCTCATCAGTAATATGCGGAACCACCTGCACGGTTTTACCGAGATAAGCGCCTTCCCTTTCTTTATTAATTACTGTTTGATAGATGCGGCCGGTGGTTACGTTATTGGCCTGCGAAGTAAAAATGTTCAGGTACCTTTCATAATGCCCGAGGTCAAGGTCGGTCTCGGCGCCATCTTCTGTTACATAACATTCCCCGTGTTCATAAGGGTTAAGGGTGCCGGGGTCAACGTTGATGTAAGGATCAAACTTCTGTATCGTTACTTTAAGTCCCCTTGCCTGCAAAAGCTTGGCCAGTGAAGCGGATATAATTCCTTTACCGAGGGAAGAAGTTACACCGCCTGTTACGAAAATATACTTTGACATGTATGAAAGAATTTATTGATTCATTCAAATCATTTCTTATCAGAAGTGGTTCTCTTCTGACATCATCTCAAAAAGCCATAGGTTAAACTATCTAAAAACACCCATCCAAAAAGAAAGCGACCTGAAGGAAAAACAAAAAAGTGAGGAAATTCCCGGAGGTCGTGCAAACATACGCCTAATCCTTTTTTGCAAAAAATTTTGCCCTGCCTTTGTGGATAATTTATAGATACCTAACAAGTTAGATTTTCCCGAATGCCGGTTATCAAATCCGGCACCCGCATCCATGAGCTGGTATCCTTAAAAACTTCCCGCATAACCCACTGGTTTTCTTAAGCAATTACCCTTACCTGGCGGCACATTTACCTGAGTAACAATACCCCCGTTCAAATCCCGTTGAATAATGATTACTGAACACATGAAAGGCTCCTTCAAACTGTGCCTTACCCTGCTGGTTTCCTGCCTATTAATTAAGGGAACCTTTGCGCAATGCGCCGGGGGCGCCTATTGGATAAACGGGCCCAAACCCAACGGAACATTAATTGATACCGGGATTGTTTTGGGAAGTGACACGGTTATTGCCCGTTCTGCAGGAACCTTTGCATCCGGAAGGCCTGGTTATGGTACAGTTTCCAACACCTGGAGCAGTTATAATTTCATAGGCCTGCACATCAACAGGGGCGCCAGTTTTGCAAGTGGTACTTATACTTCATATAAACTAAAAATTCCGCTTGATTCAAATTATTTTCATGTAAGGGTAAGGGATATTCGCGGAGATGGCATTAATACAGAGCACCAGCGAGTAGAAGGGTTTTTAAACGGAACACCTGTTGCCGCTACTTTTAAAGATGCAATAAATGGTGCTTTCATTACAGGAGGAAATGTAATTAATGGGGCCTCCACCACCAACTCCGGCACACAATCTGCCATGAGGGCTTTTTTTAACAGCGCTGTTGACAGTGTAAAAATCACTTCAACCGGGCTGAGCGATTATGTGGTACTTGAATTTTACTCCCGCTGCGATATATTACTGCCTGCAGATTTTTTAAAATTAACCGGCAACGCTGATGGTAAAAATGTTTACCTGCAATGGGAAACTTATGATGAAAGAGAAACTGCAGGCTACGATGTTGAAAAATCCGTTACCGGCAGCAACTGGCAAAAAATTGGTGAACAAAATGCAAAGGGTTCCCGTGGTAAGAATACCTATGATTTTATTGACAAAAGCCCTTTTCCGGGCAAGAACCTTTACCGCATAAAGCAGTTTACCAAGGGCAGAAAAATTTCCTACTCCCCTGTTTTAGCGCTGCAGTTTTCCAAAAAAAACTTTGATGACAAGATAGAAATTTATCCCAACCCCTTTTTCCAGCACATTACCATCAGCTACCTGAACCCTGAAAATGCAATAGAAAAAATACAGGTGTTTGATATTAGCGGTAAAAGGATAATTGAGCAAAACAATACACTCACCGCCCAGGCCATCTCACTTTTTCTTCCCGGCCTTAAGCCCGGAATATATTACCTGCGGTTGCAATTAAAGAACGGCAAAATGGTAAGCCGGAAATTAGTTCAGCAATAACCCTTTTAACGGCCATACTTTCTGTTTTAAAAACTCCCCTACATTTGGGTAACAAAAACTTGTTTGTATGAAAAAGATTTTCCTCTCCTCCATATTACTTGCTCTTGTTGTATCGGGCTTTGCCCAGCAAAAAACTGCATCCTGCTGCGCCATTGATGCTACTGGTGAATTTTCGAGAAATGCGTCCAGCTCAAATTTTAAAATGAGCCATGATGAACCGCTTCCATTTGTTTATTACAGTGAAAAAGGTGAAGACATCAGCTTTAAAGCGCCTGACGGCACGGATGCTTACGGTTGGGAAGTGAAAGCTGAAAAGAAAACAAAGTATTACCTCTTTGTAATTCATGAATGGTGGGGACTGAATGATTACATTAAACAGGAAAGCGAAAAACTGGCCAATGATCTTGGGCTGAATGTTATTGCCCTTGATTTATATGACAAAAAGGTAGCCGCCACAAGGGAAGATGCTGCAAAATATATGCAGACAGTAACTACAGAAAGGGCGCAGGCCATTATAAAAGGCGCCATTGCATATGCAGGAAAAGACTCAAAAATTTTTACCATCGGCTGGTGCTTTGGCGGCGGATGGAGTTTGCAGACCACATTACTCTGCGGCAAACAGGCAGCAGGCGCCATTATGTTTTATGGCCAGCCGGAAAAAGATGTGGAGAAGCTGAAAACGCTTTCGGCTGATGTAATTGGTTTTTTTGCCAACCGTGACCAATGGCCCAGCCCGCAGGTAGTAGATGAGTTTAAAGCCAATATGGAAAAAGCAGGAAAAAACCTGAACCTTAACCGGTACGATGCCGATCATGCATTTGCCAACCCCAGTAACCCCAGGTTCAATAAAGAAGCAACTGAAGATTCTTATAAAAAACTTACGGCGTTTGTAAAGGAGAGAATGAAATAAAAAAAGTCCCGCTTTTCAGCGGGACTGCTTGTTTTTGTTTTAATGGGTTAACAAGCCTAATCTTTCAATAAATTTATTTCATACTGCTGTGTGCCGGCTGCAATAACCCGGTAAGTATATTTACCCGGTGTTAAACTGGCTGCAGCAGGTGTGGCGCACCTGATTAAAAATTCCACATTCCTTCCGCTTACATTAAACCTGCAAGCCGGTATTTCATAAACGCCGTTTACCTGCTGATAACCTGAAACAGTATTGGTAAAGACATTTCCAACCAGCTTTTCGCCTTCAGCCGAATACAACACCACGCTTTCAAGGTTGTCAGGTGTCTGGTTGTTTATCCTGATTTCAATCTGTGGTTGTTCCGCTTTTTTACAGGCTGTGTAAAAAACAAAAACCATCATCGCTGCAAGAACACACTTTTTCATAGAATGGATACCGGTACCCGGATTGGAGTATTATCAATAAAAATAATGCCATATTTAAACGGCAATACCATGCTGTTTATTATTTGTGAATTGTTTACGCATGCCAAAGGGCTTTAATCGCGGTGCATAAGGGTATATACAGATGATGTACCGGCAGGCATCAGTTTATAAGTATATTTTCCTGCATCAGGCTGCAAGCGGTAATCAGAACCATGCCAGGGATGTTCGACTGTTGCTTCGCTGCCATCAGAAAAAAGTATCCTGAACGTAGCGGCAAAATCGGCATCATTTTGCTGAATGTAATCAGAAAGCTGGTTTTTTTCCAGTTGGCCGTACTCAATCATTATCCTTGTATTGGACTGGCTTGCCGTAAATGTTGCTGATACAATGGTTTTCCCGGTGAGGTTTTCGAGCCTGATTAAAACAGTGGGGTCGCTGATGTCCTGCTTTGAACAGGAAACAGATAAAACAAATAAATACGAAAGGATAAATAAAATTAAGGTGCTCCTTTTCATAGTAATGGATTTGGGGGATTGTTTTAGGGGTAACAGTTATGCATATATAAAACGCCCTGATTATATAATTATTATTTTAACCCGCCTGCATGTTACCAGTGACAGGCTTTACGTTATTTATAACTTATTGGCTGGACAGAAAGCTTTTTAAAATAAAAACAAACATTTATTTTTATCCCCATCATACTATACTAAAATGAAATTTATACTCCCGTCTTTGCTGTTTTTCCTCTGCCTGAACCCGGGAACAGCACAGGAAAAAACCGGCAAGGATAGGAAAGATAAATACGGGGATTTTTTTAAACCTCATATCATAGAATTAAAAACCGATGACACAACAGGTCTGAGCGGCCTGCAGTTTTCCGGTATTACCATATGGGACAAAAGAGCAGACGCAAGTAAGATAGGGTTTTATAAAGGCGATAAGAGCAGCAACAATAGCTTTAAAAAAATCATTACCAAAGAAACCCTCCCACAATCTCTTAAAGATTTTTTTGATACGGCTTTTCAAGATAAATACAACATTGAAAAAGGCGAAATTTTACTTGTCATCCGAAGGTTACATTTCAATATGGATTATGAATATGCCCCACAAGTAAGGAAATTTGAAGAAATAGAAAATCCATATTACTTACTTAGCATAAAATTTGACTTCTTTCTTAAAACTCAAAATAATTGTGTAGCTATAAAACAAGTTGACTCAATTATTTCTTTTAATTACAAAAATAAATCAAAGGATAAGGGCACATTAATCGGAGCCCCTATTCTTTCAATAATTAAATATCTTAATCAATCAAATATTTCTGAGCTCACAAAAAACAGGAAAGCTTATACAACAGAAAATCTAAATCAATTTTATGCAACCCAAACCCAGTTTCCTATTAATACAGATACATCGTTAAAAAAAGGCATTTACAAAACTTTTACAGAATTCAGGCAAAATAATCCTTCCATTACCAATTATATCTTTAAGAACAAGAAAAAAATTGACGAGTTATATGAAATCACTAATAGTGATACTATCCTGATAAGAAAAATCTGGGGGCTTTGTGACGGAAAAAATATTTATGTTAAATCCGGAAATCAATTTTACCTCCTTCACAAGCAACATGGCACATATGAAGTGCTTACACCACTCGAATCTTTTAATCCAGTAAGGCCGCACAACTACCCAAATTCCAATTTAAGAACGGATAATGATGGTGTACCCGGCACTCTCTCGGCCGCAGACATTACATTAGCAATGGCCCGTAACGCTTTGTCATTGATAAATATAAATATGAGCACTCCTCTATTCCCATTTCAACTCGATATGGAAACGGGTGAATTCCACTAATCCCCCGCAATCTTATCATAACTCGCCACAATACCCTTTATTAAAGATGAGCTGAAGCCCTGGTGCTCCATTTCATTTAACCCCGCAATGGTGCAGCCTTTGGGAGTGGTTACTTTATCAATTTCCTGCTCGGGGTGCGAACCTTTTTGCAACAACAGTTCAGCGGCGCCTTTTACTGTCTGTGCTGCAATCAATGAAGCAGTTGCTGCATCAAAACCAATCTCTATACCGCCCTGGATATTGGCACGGATATAACGCATGGCATAAGCTGTGCCGCAAGCCCCAAGTACGGTAGCTGCATCCATCAGCTTTTCATCAATCCATGCCACCCGGCCCAGTTGATTGAAGAGGTCTTCGATGTATTGTATTTCGTCCCTGGTAACCTGGTGGGCAGCAAGACAGGTCATGCTTTCCTGTATGGCAATTGCAGTATTGGGCATGGCCCGTACCACGGGTATTTTCTTATTGAGCGTTTTCAGCATGTGTGAAATGGAAATGCCTGTTACCACAGATACCAGCACATGCCTTCCTTCTGTTAATTCATCCTTTAAGTTGCTGATTACATCATCAACCTGGAAGGGTTTAACAGCCAGTATCACAAGGTCTGCATATTGCACTGCCTCTTTGTTGTTATTGCTTATCAGCACTCCCTGTTTTTCAAGGTTTTTAAGCGTGTTGATATTCCGCTTGGTAATAATGATGTGCCCGGCCAATGCAAAACCGCTTTTAATCAGCCCTTCGGCAATAGCGGTACCAAGGTTACCTCCCCCGATAATGGCAATTTTCTTGTTCATTTCTTAAGGTTTATTTCAAAATAAAAAAAGCCACAATGGTTTTACCCTGTGGCAAAGCGAACGCGTATGCAAGATAATAAATTAATAGTATGCCGCTTTGGCAAGGTAATTTCTTACGTAATCACCCACCCCTTTTTCAAGTGAGTAAAATTCATCCTGGTAACCTGCATTCCTCAGCTTTTGCATATTGGCTTCGGTAAAATACTGGTATTTATCCCTGATGTCCTCCGGCATATCTATGTAAACAATATTGGCAGGTTTATCTAATCCTGTAAAAGTTGATTTGACTAAATCATCAAATGACCGGGCTTTACCTGTTCCCAGGTTATAAAGCCCGCTGCTGACTGCCGACTGCTGACTGCTGGCTGCTGACTGCCGACTGCCCATTGCCCACTGCACCATCATCCAGTAACAAACCTTAATAACATCTTTTACATAAATAAAGTCACGCAACTGCTGCCCGTCTTTAAAATCGGGGCGATGAGATTTGAACAGTTTTACCATCCCGTCTTTTTTGATTTGGTTAAACGAATGCCAGATTACACTGGCCATGCGGTCTTTATGGTATTCATTGGGGCCATATACATTAAAGAATTTTAATCCCGCCCAGAACGGCGGGTGAGCCGGTTGCTTTAAGGCCCACTTGTCAAACTCGTTTTTGGAAATTCCGTAGGGATTGAGCGGTTTTAATTTTTCTGCAATTTCATGGTCATCATTGTATCCCAATTCGCCTGCACCATAAGTGGCGGCGGAAGAAGCATAAACCAGAGGGATGTTATTAATGCTGCAATAATTCCAGATTTTTTGAGAGTATTCAACATTCAGCCGCCGGTGGACAGCATAATCAAACTCGGTTGTATCTGTTCTTGCACCGATGTGAAAAATAAAATCAACAGCCGGTTTGTTTTCTGCAAGCCAGTCAAAAAAGATATCCCTTTCAATTTGCTTTTTAAATTTTTTACCGGAGAGATTGGGTTCTTTTTCCTTTTCGCTAAACTCATCAACAAGTATCAGGTTATCATATCCCTTATCATTCAGATAACCCACCAGGCAACTGCCAATAAAACCAGCTGCGCCGGTTATAATAATAAAGCCGCTTTGCCCATCAAAGGGGGAAACCGCAGGTTCAGGATATTTACCGGGTTCACTCATAATAATTCTGTTTACAATCACTTCGGGGAGCCAGAGGTCTTTTACACTGCACTCAACGCCGTCTCTGCTGTTTCGCCGCTGAGATATTTTTCAATCGCCGTATCGTATTTTTCTTTCCATTCATCTATTGTTCCCCAGCTTTCTCCTTCTACCATTACATCCCCCTCTGTAACCACACCAAGTTCTTCGAAAAGCAAACCTGTTTGATTCAGGTGCTGTTCAAAAACCTGTTTTATATCTTTTGCTATGCTCACCACTACCCTGCTTTGAGATTCGCCCATCCAGTAAGCGTCCGGCCTCACACCAGCTCTCTTTTGTGAAACATTAAACCCAAGGTTCCTCGAAAAGCCGCTTTCGCATAACGTTACAAATAACCCGCCTTCACTTATATCATGCGCTGACTGTATAAGTTTGTTTTTGATTAACCCGCTAGCGGCTTGCTGCAGGCGAAATTCTTCGTCAAGGTCAAAATGCGGCGCCGGTGAAAATTCAATACCGCATATTTTATGAAGGTATTCAGATGAATTAATATCGTTGCGGCTTTCGCCAATAAGATAAATGAGGTTGCTGGCACGCTTAAAATCAAGCGTCATCTTTTCTTTTACATTCTCCAGCAATCCCACCATGCCAATGGTCGGCGTGGGGTAAACCGCACCCTCAGGATTTTGATTGTAAAAACTTACGTTACCCCCTGTTACCGGCGTATCAAATTTGCGGCATGCATCACCCATGCCTTTTATGGCCTGTACAAACTGGTAATACACTTCGGGGTCATAAGGATTGCCGAAGTTTAAACAATTGGTTACACCAAGCGGCTGGCCCCCGCTGCAAACTATATTGCGTGCCGCTTCTGCAACTGCAATCATGCAGCCTTTATAAGGATCAGCAAATACATAACGGCTGTTGCAATCGGTAGTTACTGCAATGCCCTTTGCAGTTCCTTTTACCAAAACAACCGTTGCATCAGTTGGTGCATTGGTAGAAGTATTATTGGTGCCCACCATGCTGTCGTACTGTATATACACCCATCGCTTGGATGCAATATTAGGCACCTGCACCAATTGTGCGGCAACGCTTTTCAAGTCTCCGGGCACTGGAATTTTATCAATATCAAATGCTTTGATTTTTTCAAGGTACTCCGGTTCTTTATACGCTCTTGTATATTGGGGAGCCCCGCCACCTAATACAAGTTCATATGCCGGAAGCTCCGCTTCCAGTTCGCCATGCATGTAAAAGCGAAGTATGCCATCACCTGTTACATCGCCAATATGGGAGCAGGGCAGGTCCCATTTGTCGAATATTTTTTTTACTGCATCTTCTTTCCCTTTTTCTACTACCATCAGCATTCTTTCCTGGCTTTCACTTAAAAGCAATTCCCATGCTTTCATATTTTTTTGACGTGTGGGCACTTTATCAAGATCAATGCGCATACCCACTTCGCCTTTTGCACTCATCTCTGATGTAGAACATATAATACCTGCTGCGCCCATATCCTGCATGCCCACAACAGCGCCTGTTTTTATCACTTCAAGACAAGCCTCTAATAACTTTTTCTCCTGGAAGGGGTCGCCCACCTGCACGGCGGGCAGCTCTTCAGCGCTTTCTGCAGTAATATCTGCAGATGCAAATGAAGCGCCTCCAATTCCATCTTTACCTGTTGCACTCCCTACAAAAAAAACCGGGTTGCCAATACCTTTTGCAGTAGCAGAAATGGTATCACCGGCTTTTAATATTCCCACACTCATTGCATTTACCAATGGATTGGTATGGTAACAATCTTCAAAATAAATTTCACCTCCAACGGTAGGCACACCGAAACAATTACCATAATGGCCAATGCCATGTACTACTCCTGCAAGTAAATGCTGTGTCTTTGCTTCTGATATATCGCCAAAGCGTAAAGAATTGAGCGCTGCAATAGGCCTTGCACCCATTGTAAATATATCACGATGTATGCCACCAACGCCTGTCGCTGCTCCCTGGAAGGGTTCAATTGCAGACGGGTGGTTGTGTGATTCAATCTTAAACACCACACCATAGCCATCGCCGATGTCCATTAAACCAGCATTTTCTTCACCGGCTTTTACCAGCATTTTCTTTCCTTCCCTCGGAAGGGTCTTAAGCCATTTGATAGAATTTTTATAGCTGCAGTGTTCGCTCCACATGCCGCTGAAAGCGCAGAGCTCTGTGAAATTAGGTGTACGCCCGAGTTTTTGTTTGATGAGTTCAAATTCCTCCTCAGTGATCCTGAGTTGTTCTGCAGTTTTAACTGTTACTTCCATGATACGCTTTATTGGCCGCTTATGAATACACAAACGGGGCTTTTAAGAAAGCGCAAAAGTACAAAGCAACGGCTGATATTATTGCTGATTTTAACTGATATTTACCCCCATTTTATGAGGATAGCATTTGTACATAGCGGACATTCTTTTTTGCCGGAAATTGAAGCTTATAAGGATTTCTTTGCTGCAAGAAATATCGAAACCGTTGTTACAGATAAAGTTTCAGTTGCAACAGTTGACTGCAACGTGGAGTGGCATTTCATGGGCCATCATTTTAAAAGAAACCAAAGCGACAGGATTTTGATTCATGAATATACTTCCTGTTCTGTTCCACCTCTTGCAGGCTGGAAAAACATGGCAAAAAAATTCCTGAACTGCAAACCCGATTACAGGCTGTTCCTGAATAACTGGGTAAAAAATAAGTTTGGCTTTGCTGACGATATAACATCCGGTATAAGAGATATGGGGGTTACAGAATACTTCTTCCAGGCTTCAGAAAGTGAAATGAAAGAATTTGATTTCATTTATACCGGTGATACATCAGCTCCAAGGAAGCTTAAAAGACTTCTTGACTATTTTACCACAGGCAACATGAAACAACAGAGCTTCCTTATTTTAAGCCACCATTACAACCTTCTGGCTGAATCTTTAAAACCGTATAAAAATATCCGTTTTGCAGGACCTGTGCCGCATAAAGATGTGCCCCGGTTTTTATCAAAAGCAAGGTTCGCAATTAACTTTATTCCCGATATTGAACCCTTTAATGAGCAAACCTCAACCAAAGTACTTGAGTATTGTGCGGCAAAAATCCCGGTTATATCAACAAATTATCACTGGGTTAATAATTTCATTGAACAGCAGGGCGCAAGTTTTTTTTTGCTGAATGATGACCTTTCAAATTTTACTTGGGAAAATGTTTGCCGCTTCAGTTATCAATTCCCTGATTTGAGCGGCATGACATGGGAAAAACAAATCCTCCATTCCGGTATAGTTGAATTTCTGCAAACAAAATTTCCGGAAGTGGTTATTTAAGTTTTACGCAGTACCCGCCTGTATTCTTCCACCACTTTTTCAACGTTAAACTTCTTCATTACATGCAGCCGTCCATGTTTGCCCATGCGCATCCGGAAATTGGGGGTGAGTTTTATCATCCGCTCCATTTTTTCAGCCAGGTCAAAGGGGTCGTTGGGGTTACATAAAAAACCTGTCGAATTGTTCAGCACCACCTCTCTGCATCCTTTGTTTATGGAGGTAATGATGGGAAGTTCCATACTTGCAGCTTCCATTAAAGAACGGGGCACGCCTTCGTTATAAAAAGAAGGCAGCACAAAACAGTCTGCCGCTTTCAGGTAAGGCCTTACATCTTTTACAAAACCTTTATAAGTAATTAACCCCTCCTGCTCCCATTTATGCAGATCTTCCGGTGTAATGGCATCCGGGTGGTGCTCTTCAAAAAAGCCAAGTAGGTCAAAATTTACTTCATAGTTTTTTTGCCGCAGTATCCTTGCCGCATCAGCATACACGCTGATGCCTTTGCTTTTCAGCAACCGGGTACTCATTAAAAAACAAAACTTTTCGTTGGGTATTTTCTCACCGTTAAAGGCCGGTGAAAAATAATTTACATTCACCCCTTCTCCCGGCAACACTTTTATTTTTTCAATACCCGCAATTTTCTCTTTGTTGAAGATGCCTGCATCTTCATTGTTCAGGAACCACACTTCTTCAGGCCGTTTAAGGGCAATTTTATAAAGCTGTTTTACCAGCCGGTAAAGCCAGTTGCGCTTTGCAAAAGCATACCCAAGGCCTGTTACTACGGCAACTGATTTTATGGAAAGCGATGAAGCGGCAAGAGACCCGTAAATATTGGGTTTGATGACATAATGAAAGATCATTTTGGGCTTCAGTTTCCTGTAAATACTTTTAAGCTGAAAATACAGCCCTATGTCAGCAAAAGGGTTACGCCCCTTGTTGCTGAAGTTTACTTCATGGTGGGTGCAGCCCATACCGGTGAGCATGGCAGCAAATTCATCTCCGGGAGCTATTACTGCAACTGCATAACCGTCATCCAAAAGCGCTTTCAGTACATCTGAACGGAAATTGTAAACTGACCAGCAGTTCCTGGAAACAAAGGCAATTAATTTCTTATCTGTTGGTTGTTGAACAGCCATGGAATTAACCCGGCAATATAGCCAATTTTTAAAATTTTAATTTTCCCTTGTGTGCAAAAAAGCTGTTGCAGAAAAACATATAAATTGCCATCTTAACGCAACGCATCATTACACCAGGCCAACTGCATGTTTACAGCCATATTCTTATTCGTTTTTTACTGCTCCATCTTCCTTGGGTTGCTTTATTATCTGCAAAAGAAAAAATTATTACAGGTTGGCTTTGCCCACGCTGCTTTATTTTTTCTGCTAAAAGCAGGCATGGGGTGCCTGTATGGTTATCTTTTCCTTACCCTTTACAACGGTGATGACACCTGGGTTTATCACGAACAGGGCATCCGGATGAAACAACAGCTGATAAACGATCCATGGGGATTTTTTACAGATATTTTTCAGAACGGCTACCCGGGAAGTTTAATGAACAGCCTCTTTGAAACCAACAACTCTTACTGGAAAAGCCTGGAATATGTGGTGCTGATTAAAATGCTTGCCATATTCAATGTTTTCAGCGGCGGCCATTATTATGTAAATGTGGTGCTGTTCAGCATGCTCACCTTCTGGGGCAATTACCTGCTTTATAAAATTTTTATTAAATACTTTCCTGACAGGAGAAATATCATCCTTCTTCTCGTGTTTTATTTTCTGCCAATGGTTTTCTGGACCAGCGGTATCCGAAAAGACGGGCTCATCATTCTTTTAATTGGCATTTTCTTTTATTATTTCAGCAACATAGTTGACGGCAAAAACCGTTTGCGGTACTGGATAATTGTGCTGCTCAGCCTTTTGATGTCTTACATTATCCGCAATTATGTTGCCCTCAGCCTGATGCCGGCTGCTGTAGCATGGCACCTTGCATCTGGCAGTAAAATCCCATCTGTAAGAATTTTTGCTGCTGTTTATGTAACTGGGATTATTTTGTTTTTCGCTTCGCATTATTTCCATCCCTCGCTTGACTTACCGCAAAAAGTTGCCAAAAGGCAAAGTGAATTTATGGCGCTTGAAGGAGGGTCTTATATTTCAGTTGAACCGCTTCAACCTGATTTTGTTTCTTATTTAAACATGTTGCCACAAGGGCTTTTAAATACCTTTTTAAGGCCTTATATCGGTGAAAGAAACAGTTATTTATACCAGGGCTCGGCCCTTGAAACCCTCTTTTGCTTATTATTTTTTATTACTGCTATTATTTTAAAAAGAAAGGATTACAAACACTGGGTTACCCATCCATTTATGCTTGCTATTTTCTTTTTTGCTTTAACCAATTATTTACTTATTGGATTTACCGTGCCATTTGTTGGCGCCATTGTGCGCTATAAATCTGTTTACGAACTGATGTTCCTTGTTTTTTTCTGTGTTTTATTGGATACAGGAAGGCTTATAAAGAGGGCCGGAATTAAATAAATTAAATTTTATTTTAATGCTGGAATTTTACAGGTAGTCGCAGTGTAACCTTACTGCTTTTACCCATTTTTTTACAAAATCTCCACAAATCGTAACAAGATTTGCTTAAACGTTTAAAAAAAATTGTATTTCTACGGTAAAACACGCAAATTTGCTATTCCAAAAAAACTGATAGAAAATGCAATCATTACGTTTTAAAGCAATTGAAGATCTTACTTCCGGGGGCAAGGATGTAAGGGTAGAAGGTTCAGCCAAGATCACGGCCATATTTGGCGAGAATGTTTTCACAATGAAAACTGCCCGTGAATTTTTAAGTGATGAAGCTTATAAAAGCCTTGCTGCTTCTATTAAAGCTGGTCAGAAAATTGACCGTGCCGTAGCAAGCCAGATAGCTGCAGGCATCCGCCAATGGGCAGAATCAAAAGGCGTAACCCACTTTACCCACTGGTTTCAGCCGCTAACCGGTACAACCGCTGAAAAACATGATTCATTTTTTACCCTGAAAACAGATGGTACCCCCATTGAACAATTTGAAGGTGATGCCCTTGTGCAGCAGGAGCCCGATGCATCCTCATTTCCAAGCGGCGGCTTAAGGGCAACTTTTGAAGCCCGTGGTTACACAGCATGGGACCCCACTTCACCCGCTTTCATCATGGCTATTGGCCAGGGAAAAACTTTGTGTATCCCCACCATTTATGTTTCATATACAGGTGAATCGCTCGATTATAAAGCACCCCTGCTTAAATCAATTGAAGCGCTTAACAAAGCGGCTGTAGATGTATGCCATTACTTTGACCGCAACGTAGGCAAAGTGTTTGCAACACTGGGCTGGGAACAGGAATATTTTATAATTGATGAAGGCTTAGCCAATGCCCGCCCCGACCTGGTGATGACAGGCCGCACGGTTTTTGGACATGCCCCTGCAAAAGGACAGCAATTAGAAGACCATTATTTTGGTTCCATTCCTGAAAGGGTGTATGCTTTTATGACAGACTATGAAGAAGAATGTTATAAACTCGGTATTCCGCTCCGCACACGTCATAACGAAGTGGCCCCTGCACAATTTGAATGTGCCCCTATATTTGAAGAACTGAACCTTGCAGTTGATCATAATACCCTTATGATGGATATTATGAACCGTGTATCAAAACGCCACCGCTTAAAAGTTTTGCTGCACGAAAAACCATTTGCCGGTATTAACGGTAGTGGTAAGCACAACAACTGGAGCATGGCTACAGATACAGGTGTAAACCTGCTGGCCCCCGGCAAAACACCCAAGACCAACCTGATGTTCCTTGCATTTTTCGTAAACACCATTAAAGCGGTTTTCGATCATGCTGATTTATTAAGGGCATCAATTGCTTCAGCCCCTAATGACCACCGCCTCGGTGCCAATGAAGCTCCCCCTGCTATCATTTCTGTTTACATTGGCCATTACCTGAATAAGGTGCTGGAAGAAATTGAATCACGTGTTGGCGACAAATTTGATGAACAGGATGAAGTAATGCTTAAGCTTGATATTCACAAGAGCATTCCTGAGCTTTTACTTGACAATACAGACCGTAACCGCACCTCTCCTTTTGCATTTACAGGAAACAAATTTGAGTTCCGTGCTGTAGGCTCTTCGGCCAACTGCGCCAATGGCATGATTGTACTGAATACGATTATGGCTGAAACGCTTTCCGGTTTCAAAAAAGAAGCTGATGCACTGATTGAAAAAGGAGAAAAGAAAGAAGTGGCCATTATGCATGTAATTAAAAACTACATCAAAACCAGCAAGAAGGTATTGTTTGACGGAGATGGCTATAGTGAAGACTGGCAGAAAGAAGCTGCAAAACGGGGTTTGCCCAATGTTAAAACAACCCCTCCTGCGCTTGATGCAATGGTTACAAATAAAGCCAAGAATTTATTTGAAAAACATAATGTATATACACATGCAGAACTGGAAGCCCGCCATGAAATTGAACTGGAAAAATACATCAAAAAAGTTCAGATTGAAGGCCGCGTAATTGGCGACCTTGCAGGTAACCACATTCTCCCCGCAGCAATACGCTACCAGAATGTTATTATAGATAACATTAAAGGTTTAAAAGAAATAGGTCTGAAAGAAGATTCGTACAAGGCGCAGATGAATGTGCTGAAGGAAATTTCTGAACACATCAATAAAGTGCAGGTACTGGTTGAAGAAATGACAGAAGCACGGAAAGTGGCCAATGCCATTGAACACAGCCGCGAAAAAGCAATAGCATACTGTGATAAAGTAAAACCATTCTTTGACGACATCCGCTATCATGTTGACAAACTGGAATTGCTGGTTGATGACAGCGAGTGGGAACTGCCCAAGTACAGGGAAATACTCTTTCTCAGGTAAAAAGTTTTTATTTTAAATATGTCCTGACAATCGACTAAGCAAGCAAGAAGAGGCCCCGTATCAACGGGGCCTTTTATTTTATGCCAACCGCTCTGTTAACCTGCTTTAAACTAAATTTGCAACTTCCCTTAAGCAACTTTTAAGGCGAACATGATGAACGGGAAACTGCAACAACTGGCAAATGAACTGGAAGGCGATTTGTTTTACGACCTTACCATGCGTACCCTTTATGCAACCGATGCTTCAGCCTACCGCGAAATGCCCCTCGCTGTTGCTATTCCAAAATCCGTTGATGATATTAAAAAACTTATCGCCTTTGCACGCAGCAATAAAACTTCTCTTATTCCCCGTACTGCAGGAACATCACTTGCCGGCCAGGTAGTGGGAAACGGCATTGTAGCAGATGTATCAAAAAACTTTACCCGCATTCTTGAATTCAATAAAGAAGAAAAATGGGTAAGGGTACAACCGGGTGTGATACGCGATGAACTGAACATGTTCCTTAAACCGCATGGCCTGTTCTTTGGCCCTGAAACTTCTACCGCCAACCGTGCCATGATAGGCGGCATGGTAGGCAACAATTCCTGCGGATCCAATTCTGTAGTGTACAGGAGCACAAGGGAACATTTACTTGAAGTAAAAGCATTGCTGAGCGACGGAACCGAAACGGTATTTAAAAAACTTGGTATAGATGAATTTCATGAAAAATGTGAAGGACAAACATTAGAAGCAAATGTTTACCGTACTATAAGAAGCTTGCTGGGCAATTACGAAAACCAGGTTGAAATAAGAAAAGAGTTCCCCAAAAAAAGTGTTGAAAGAAGAAATACGGGGTATGCTGTTGATGTACTGCTTGAATCAGCGCCGTTTACTGCAGGCGCTGAGGATTTTAATCTTTGCAAACTCATTGCAGGCTCCGAAGGCACACTTGCATTTCTTACTGAAATAAAACTCAACCTTGTTCCCCTGCCACCCAAAGAAAACGGTTTGCTGTGCATACATTTCAACAGCATTGATGAAAGCTTAAAGGCTAACCTCATTGCATTGAAGCACCACCCAAGTGCCAGTGAACTGATAGACCACTATATTTTAGAGTGCACAAAGGGCAATATTGAGCAAAGTAAGAACAGGTTTTTTGTACAGGGCGACCCCGGCGCAATACTGGTTGTGGAATACAGCCGGGAAACAAAAGAAGAAATTGTTTCCATTGAAAAAAAAGTGGAAGCTGAAATGCGGGCAGCCGGCTTAGGTTATCATTTCCCCCTGCTGTTTGGTGATGACTGTAAAAAAGTATGGTCTTTGCGCAAAGCGGGATTGGGTTTATTGGGCAATATGCCGGGAGATGAAAAAGCAGTTCCTGTTATTGAAGACACAGCAGTTGATGTAAATGATTTACCTGCCTATATAAGAGAGTTCAATGAAATACTGAAGAAATACAACCTGTATTCAGTACATTATGCACATGCGGGAAGCGGTGAACTGCATTTGCGCCCCATCATTAATTTAAAAACACAGGAAGGCAACAGGTTATTCAGGGCCATTGCCGAAGAAATTGCCATACTGGTAAAAAAATACAATGGTTCATTAAGCGGCGAACACGGCGATGGGAGATTAAGGGGAGAATTCATTAAACAAATGATTGGCGAAAAGAATTACCTGTTGCTGAAAGAAATTAAAAAAACATTTGATCCGGAAAATATATTCAACCCGGGTAAAATTGTTGATACCCCGTCAATGAACAGCATGCTGCGGTACATACCGGGGCAGCATACACCTGAATTTAAAACCCATTTCAGGTTTTATAAACAGGATGTATTGCAGCATGCAGAGCAATGCAATGGCAGCGGGGATTGCCGGAAAACCCATCTTTCAGGCGGAACCATGTGCCCCTCTTACATGGCAACCCGTAATGAAAAAGACACTACGAGGGCAAGGGCCAATATACTCAGGGAAGTGCTTACCTACTCCGATAAACTCAACCGTTACGACAGCAAAGAGGTTTACCATGTAATGGATCTTTGTTTGAGCTGCAAAGGCTGCAAATCAGAATGTCCGAGCAATGTAGATGTTGCCAAACTGAAAGCGGAATTTTTACAGCATTACCATGATGCCAATGGGGTGCCGATGAGGTCAAAGCTTATTGCCAACTTTAATAATTTTGCAAAACTTGGAGCGTTGCTGCCCGGCATTTACAACTTTATGATGACAAATGATGCAGTGAGCAAATGGGTTAAACGGTTTTCTGGTTTTGCATTGAACCGCTCCATGCCAACAATGTATAAAACCACTTTAAGAAAATGGCACAAGAAGCAAAAAACAAGAAACAGAAAACAAGAAACAAGAAAAATATATCTTTTCTGTGATGAGTTTACCAATTACAACGATACTGAGACGGGGATAAAAGCTGTGCTGTTACTGGAAAAGCTCGGTTACGAAGTATTGATACCGCAGCACCATGAAAGCGGCAGGGCGTGGCTCAGCAAGGGCCTGATACGTTCAGCAAAAAAAATCATCAACGAAAATATTGGCTTGCTTGCACCTTTAATTACAGAAGAAACCCCTTTAATCGGCATTGAGCCCTCCGCCATTCTTACTTTCAGGGACGAATACATTGACCTTGCTGATAACGATAAATTTGAAGCGGCAAAAAAACTTGCCAAAAATGTTTTTTTAATTGAAGAGTTTATTACCGCTGAAATTGAAAAAGGAAATATTACAAAAGATCAGTTTACCACTGAAAAAAGAAACATAAAACTTCATGGCCATTGCCAGCAAAAAGCATTATCGTCTGTTGCACCTGCTGTAAAAATGCTATCGCTGCCTGAAAATTACACCGTTGAAACCATTCCATCCGGTTGTTGCGGAATGGCGGGTTCATTTGGTTACGAGAAGGAACACTATGATTTAAGTATGCAGATTGGCGAACTGGTTCTTTTTCCTGCTGTACGCAAACAAACAGATGATGTAATCATTGCAGCGCCGGGAACAAGTTGCCGCCACCAGATTAAAGACGGTACGGGAAAAAAATCTTTGCACCCGGTTGAAGTGTTGTATGATGCGTTGCTATAATTCCCGGCTTTCGCAAACGGATATATCCAAAACCGATTCCAGCATTTTCACCACGGGAAAAAATGATTTCTATTTATCAAAAAAAGCCCCAGAACTGATGTAATAAAAATGAAAATTTTTATTACTCTGCGTGATTTAAAAAATAAAGAACTTATACTTGTTAGTATTAGTATAATTATAAGATAAGAGTTTAGCCACATCATATAAAAAACTCTGAAATCATTAAAGCTCATTCCAAAAACTATATCATCTGCCTTCAAAAGATCATATTGTACAGTAACTTGCATTAATGTATTAACAAAAAGAATAAGAATGTTTAGTGATAGCAAAACCTTATTCATCTTCCCAAAGGCAACACAATTAGTGAAGAAAATTCTGAAATAAGAGATGCATTTTACACCATCTTAAACCCTTCGAGGAACTTTGTATTAAAATTTCCTTTCTTGAAATCTTCGTTGCGCATCAGTTGCTGGTGAAAGGGGATGGTTGTCTTAACGCCTTCAATCACGTATTCACTCAATGCACGTCCCATGGTATTGATGGCTTCCTCCCTGCTGCGGGCAACAGCTATAATTTTAGCAATCATAGAATCATAGTAGGGAGGTATGGTATAGCCGGCATAAACATGTGAGTCTATACGTATGCCATGGCCGCCCGGCTGGTGCAATACAGTGATCTTTCCAGGGCTGGGACGGAAATCGTTATACGGGTCTTCGGCATTGATGCGGCATTCAATAGCATGCATTTCCGGATAATAGTTTGCCCCGGTGATGGCTTCACCCATTGCAATTTTAACCTGTTCTTTAATCAGGTCGTAGTTCACCACTTCTTCTGTT
>JANRKT010000141.1:0-15572 GCA_033763355.1 Chitinophagaceae bacterium
ATTAAATCCGTCAGCCTGATGTGCAGTTCTTTTCTCTTCAGTATGTTTTCTGCAACAAACAGAGCCTGCGGGATTTCTTTGCTGATATCGTGTATATAAGTTGCATATTCCTGTGCGCTGCAATGTTGCTTAATGTGGTTGGCGTACGATATCTTTTCACACAAAAATTCTGTATAAAGGTTCCATTCACCAACACCAATAAGTGAGTTGGCATCATGTATCAGATAATTACCCATTACAGTATTGGAAAAATAGCATTTGCCTGAGCTGAGTATCCTGAGCCAGAGGTTGATGTCGCCTACATAACGCAATTCATTATTGAAACTGCCATGCGATAAGGCTATTTCCCGGCGGAAAATGGTATGGGAAAAAATGAACGGGTTACCGTGCAGCAGTATTTTTAAGATCAGCTCTTTGCCATCAACAGAAACAGGGCCTGTAAACCCGATTTTATCCAGTTTAGCCTGGTGCTTTTTTACTGTTTCTTCAGATTGTTCACCGAGTATGATTGTTTTACCTGCAATAATAACTGCATCTTTCTGTTCAAACAGAGGCGCTATGGATTCAAGGTAGGCAGGGTTGATCTCATCATCGTCATGAACAATCTGTACCCATTCCCCTTTTGCCCGTGAAACACATGCGCTGCAGTTCCTGAACTGCCCCAGGTTGGTAAAGTTTTTATAGTATGTAATGTTGGGAAAAGAATGAGTTGCAAAATAATCACGGGTTTCGTTGTTGGTTGAATCGTCGCTGATGAGTATTTCGTATGAACCGGGATCGTAAGAAATTTTTTTCAGCGATTCAAGTAAAAGAAGGAGCGACTTAAGCCTGTTGTAAGTGGGTACACAAATTGAAAGTTTCATATAAAAGAATTAAGGGTTGGTGATTAATTGCTAATTGCTTTTATATGGCTTCAGAGGCGATAAAAGTAAATAATAATTTCCTGTATTAAAAGCATTGCAGGCCTCTACACAGTATTTTTTTTGTTTCAAATGCCCGGTAATGGATTAAATATAATTGGTGTAAAGTCTTCTTCCCGGTTCAAAACAATGGTTGTCAGCAATTAATGTACAAATCCGGGATGAAAGCGTTCCAGTGTCTCTCTCAGGTATTCCCGGTCCAGGTGGGTATAAATTTCTGTAGTGGTAATGCTTTCATGCCCCAGCATTTCCTGTACGGCCCTCAAATCTGCCCCGCCTTCTACAAGATGTGTGGCAAAAGAATGGCGGAAGGTATGTGGTGAGATGTTTTTGCTGATGTCCGCTTTTTTTGCAAGGTCTTTAATAATAATAAAAATCATTACCCTTGTCATTTTACTTCCCCGCCTGTTGAGGAACAAAATATCTTCATTGCCCTGTTTAACGGGAACATGGATGCGTATATTTTTTTTATAAATATCAATGTATTTAACAGCGGCCCTTCCTATAGGCACCAGCCTCTCTTTATCGCCTTTACCGATAACACGTATAAAACCAACATCTGTAAAAAGCTGTGAAATTTTTAAATTGATTACTTCACTTACTCTTAGCCCGCAACTGTACATGGTTTCCAGTATGGCTTTATTGCGCCCCCCTTCGGGTTTGCTTAAGTCAATTTCTGCAATGAGCTGTTCAATTTCATCAAATGTCAGTACATCAGGTAAAGCCCTTTTTAGTTTGGGAGCTTCCAGTAATTGCGTGGGGTCGGTGTTACTGATATTTTCTGAAATACAATACTTATAAAACCCCCTTAAGCCGGAAATGATCCTTGCCTGCGATGACGGGGTCATGCCCAGTTCTGCAATCCACTGAACAAACTTTTGTAAATCTTTCAGGGTAACATCAGCAGGGGCCTTCAGGTTCTTTTTTTGCTGCAGGAAACCTGTAAGCTTATCAATATCCCTCATATAAGCTTCAACCGAATTGGAAGCAAGTGATTTTTCCAGGTTCAGGTAAGCTTTAAATCCTTTTTTGTATGGTTCCCACATGATTTGTTTATAATTGTCAGTCAGGGATACAATTTACAGACATTTGAAGTTTTAAAGTTTCAGCCCCGTGATAAACTTTTAATCTTATTGCCCTGCAAAAATATTTTTTGTATAAATCTGTTTACATCATATTTGCCACTTAACCACGATATTTCATGAAGGCTGTTAACCTCAGGTCGTTCAGGCAAAAAGCACGGCATAACAAAAGAAAATTCCGTCTTTTCCTTACAAGGCTAAAAAAACATCCTGTAAGGGGATTGGACAATATTGCTTTAGCCATAGATAAAGAAGTGTGGCCGGAAACAGATTGCCTTACCTGCGGCAATTGCTGCAAAACCATGTCGCCCACTTTTACGCATAAAGATATTTTAAGGATTGCAGCATACACCGGCTTAACTGAAAAAGAGTTTAAAGAAAAATGGCTGGAAAAGGATTCTTCCGGCGACTGGCTGAATAAAAAACTTCCCTGCCAGTTTCTTGATATAAAGACCAACAAGTGCACTATTTATAGTGTGCGCCCCGCTGATTGTTCAGGTTTTCCGCACCTTACCAAAAAGAAAATGACAGAGTATATACATGTGCACAAACAAAACGTTGAGTTTTGCCCCGCTACTTATAAAATGGTAGAGAAGATGATGAAGCGGATTGAATTGTAGATGGCCTTCATTTCTTTGTTCGGTGCCCCTGTGTCTTGATACTTGTTCCTTGCCTCTTGTTCCTTTACACATAAACGTCTTCAATAAAATAAAACCCGGCGCCGCCATTATTATTCAGCATAACAGATAAAATATCAAATTGTATCAGTTTCCATCCGGGGTTCTGCGTCATAAATTCTTCTGCAGCTTCAGCAAGGTTGCGGATCTTCTTTTTATCTGCATTGTCTTCCGGTAAGCCAAAGCTGGCGGAACGCCTTGTTTTTACTTCAATAAAGTGAAGCACATTTTTTTTTGATGCAATAATATCCACTTCGTAACGTGAATAACGCCAGTTGCGGTGCAGCACGGTAAACCCTTTTCCGGCCAGGTATTCTGCCGCAAGTTTTTCACCTTTTTTCCCTGTTTCGTTATGGCCCGCCATAATTTTTTTAAATACCTATCTTCGAAGATAGCTGATTAAAAAAACAAGAGATGTATAAACTGAAAGGCAAAGTACAGCACTATGCATGGGGTGGTCTGGATTTTATCCCCCAATTACTGAATGTAAGTAATAATGAACAGCAGCCTTATGCCGAATACTGGCTGGGTGCACACAGCAATGCGCCCTCTGTTGTGCAGTTAACAGATAATGCTTTTACAAAACTCCCCGACATGATCCGGTCTGAGCCAAAGAGGTACCTTGGGGAAAAGGCTGCAAAACAATTTGGCGAATTGCCTTATTTGTTAAAGGTGCTTGATGTAAAAGAGATGTTGTCTATACAGGTTCACCCCACAAAAGCAGAAGCGGAAAAGGGTTTTGCTGCAGAAAATGAAAAAGGTATCCCATTGGATGCCGCTCACCGGAATTACAAAGATGCCAACCACAAACCGGAAGTGATGGTGGCGCTGGGGGATTTTTGGTTGTTGCATGGCTTTTTGCCGAAACAGCAGTTAACAGAAACACTGGAAAGAACAGATGGGTTCAATGCACTTTTGCCGTTGTTTGAAGGCAAAGGTTATTATGGTTTGTACCGCTATGTGATGGAACTGCCGCAGGATGGCGTGGATGAAATGTTGCGGCCGCTGGCACAAAAGATTGTTCCGCTGTATGAGCAAAACAAATTATCAAAGATGTCGCCTGATTTTTGGGCGGCAAAAGTAATGCTGGATAAAAAACCGGCTTATACGAACTTTGACCGGGGCATTTTCTCCATCTATTTTTTCAATCTCGTTTATTTAACAGCAGGCCAGGCTATTTTTCAGGGTGCAGGCATCCCTCATGCTTATCTTGAAGGGCAGAATGTGGAGCTGATGTCGAACTCGGATAACGTATTACGTGGCGGGCTTACACCCAAACATATTGATGTGCCGGAGCTTTTAAAGCATACTGTTTTTGAAGCCATAACCCCGGCTGTAATAGATGGGGTGAAAAATGGTTTTGAACGTACCTATCATTGTCCCGTTCCGGATTTTATTATACATGCAGTTGATGTGCCTGCAGGAAGTACTTACAGCGGTAAAGCCACATCAGCAGAGATTGTTTTGCTGATGAATGGCGAAGCGGAAACAAGTGGTACGGTTTTGCATTTAAACAAGGGAGATGCTGCAGTAATTTTTTCGGGAGAAGAATATCAGATCAAAGCTTTACAGCACACGAAGATCTTTAAAGCTGCAGTGCCATAGCGGTTTTCAGCAGGTGTTGAAAAGCGCTGCATGAAAAAATTGCAAAGGCCGTTTAATTACTTATTTTTGCCCCCACAAACAATTAATTCCATGAAGCTGAACAGGAGTATTATCGTTTCATTTGTATTGCTGGTTGTTATTGCTGCCATATACCGTGCAATGCCGGATCGTCCTTTTGGTTTTGCCCCGCAGATAGCAATGGCTGTTTTTGGAGGAGCTGTTATCCGTAACAGGATGCTGGCTTTTGCATTGCCGCTGCTTTCGATGCTGGTTTCAGATTTGCTTTATCATCTTCTGTACCTGAACGGGATGAGCCGTATTCCCGGTTTTTACAGCGGGCAGTTAACCAATTATATATTGTTTGCGTTACTCACCGTCATTGGCTTTTTTATAAAGCGTTTAACTGTAGTACGCATATTTGCCGCTTCTTTAATTGCACCTACTGTTTATTTTTTACTTTCCAATTTTCTTGTATGGATTAACGGTGGTGGATTTATCAGGCCAAAAACTTTTCAGGGTTTGATGCAATGTTACCAGGATGCATTACCTTTTTACAGGAACAGCCTTGCGGCTTCTGTTTTCTTCTGCGCTGTTTTGTTTGGCGGATATTACCTGGTAAAAAATTTTATCTGGAAAGAAAAAGCGCAGGCTGCATAGAAATAACAGCAACAAGTTATTCAATCCCGCCTGAGCAGACGGGATTTTTTATTTTTAATGGAATTTGATTTAACAATGAAACCCAGGATCAAGATATGCTGCATCAGTTCATTGCAGGAAGCGGCAATGGCAATTGAACATGGTGCATCGGCAATAGGGCTTGTGGGGCCAATGCCCAGCGGGCCGGGTATTATTACAGATGAACTGATTTTTGAAATTGCAAGGGCTGTCCCGCCTCCCGTGAGTACTTTTTTATTAACAAGCGAAACTTCAACCGGCAACATCATCAGCCACCATTTAAAAACACTTACCAATACTATACAGTTGGTTGATGAGCTGAAGGAAGGTACTTATGCTGAGCTGAAACAAACATTGCCTGCTGTAAAAATTGTACAGGTCATTCATGTAATCAATGAGCAAAGTGTTGATGAAGCGGTACGCATATCAGGGCATGTTGATGCCTTATTGCTCGACAGCGGCAATCCTAACCTTCAGGTTAAAGAACTGGGAGGAACAGGCCGTGTACACAACTGGGGCCTGAGCCGTAAAATTGTTGAGCAGTCAAAAGTTCCTGTTTTTCTTGCAGGCGGTTTAAATTCAAATAACATAAAAGAAGCCCTTGATAAAGTGCAGCCCTTTGGTTTTGATTTATGCAGCGGTGTTCGTTCAAACGGAAGATTGGACCCCGTTAAACTGCAGGCATTTTTTAAAGCGGTTTGGGGGTAGTGTTTTCAAATACATTGACCAGGATTATAAAATGTTTATTTCATCGTCAATGTAAGGTCGTAATACTTGCTTTCATAAATCAGGTTCATCCGGCCTGCTTCTTTATAAAATATTTTTACATCATATTTCAGCTTATTGGTTCCTTTTTTAAGCTGCAGTTCTTTAAAAGGTATATATAAAGCAAAACTCAGCAACCCCGACTGGTTAACAGGCTGGTAATTGTCAAGGCTCCAGGGAAGGGCTTTTGATGTTGCAATCTGTTTGTTGGATACATCAACATACTGGCCATTCATATCAAGCAGCGGTTTTCTTTGTGCATCAGAAAAATAAGCAACGGCCACAATGTCTTTCAGGTAAGCATTCTGAATATCCATGATGGGGTAGATGGCTATGCCGCTTGTATCCCTGAACAAAGCAGGTGCGGCACATATCCCGCTGCATATGGGTTTTCCCCTCGATAATTCGCTTCCGGCTGTTTTGGGATACAGTTTGCCAATAAGGGTTTTATCCCCTTCAGAAATGCTTAAGTTCCATCCGATGCCAAAACCATTTGTGGTGAGATATGAATCAATGGGGTAATGCATAATGGATTGCGGATCGTAACTGGTGCCGTTGGTATAAGATTCATTCATGGGTATGAAAAGGTTATAATCCACTGCGCTGCTGTCCCAGCCAAGCGTATCCACATAAAGTTTATATACGGCCCTCTTGTTCCAGTTAATGCCTGATAAAGGGCTGTAATGCTCGTGTAATAAACCAAGTGCATGCCCGAATTCATGTGTGGCCCGCCTGCGGTATTCCCATTCTGCAGAACTGTCGTTAAGGGCAAGATTGATTGTTTTTTCGTTCTGCGGAACATATAGTGCATCCGTACCCAGTTTTGACCAATGGCCATCGTTCATATCAAACCCTACCCTCAACTGTGCGTTGCCGGATTCAACCACCTGGAACTTGATATTGGCATATTTCTCCCATTCCCTTACGTGCCCCATCACTTTATTCTGCATAAATGCTGTGCCCTCCAGGAACTTTACATAGATCACTTTGCCAACCTCCCATCTTTTATCCTTATCTGCCATACCGCGGCTGGGTTTTTTCCGGTCAAACACATGACCCTCGCTTCCATCGGGGTTTATTTTAAAAGAACATACGCCTGTTTGTGCAATAACAGGTGATGTAAAAATAACAAGCAGCAAAAAGAGAGCTGAAGAGTACTTTTTCATGATGTTGTGGTTTGGGTATAAAGTAAGTAAAATTATTTTTTGGCTCCAAGGTTAAGGTTGCTCAGGTTAAAAGTTATGCTTAGAAATGCACCGGCTTTATACAACGCTCTTGAAGGCAGTTGTAAAGTGGTTGATGGCATTTTATCTCCTTTCTGAAAGCCCCCGCCCAGCGTATTTACCTTTCCGCCGCTTAACCCGGCACTTATTATAACCGGTTCATTGCGCCCCAGTACAGCGCTCAGGCCCAGCAGAAAATTGATGTCCTTTTTGTCGCCCTGCAATGGTATGCCAAAGCCAATGGCGCCGCCCCATTTTATGCCAGACTGGTTTGCACCGTAAAAATGTATAAAAGTACTGAGTACGGGTGTAAATAAATCTCCTTTGCCTTCGCCGATTGTACTGTCCGGTTTTATAAAGTAAGAAAGGTTATTGTCTTTATAATAGGAAAAGGTAATGCCGACTGAATTGCGGATTTTAACATTGCTACGGCTTTTTACGGGGAAATACTTTACAACGGTGTCTTTGGAAAGGGAATCGAGGCGGGGATATATTTCCAATTTTAATTCAGTAATATCGGGTTCGCCGTTTAAGATGTAAGAATATTTAAATGGTGTATTAATAATATCGCCGTATAGTTTTGAAATGGCTGCAATTTTTTGCAGGTAAATGCCATCACTTCTGCTGTCGGGTTGCATCAACACCTCAAGTTTGTTTACAACATCCCTGGCTTCTTTCATGTAATCTTTTACTCTGACACTTTTAATGAGGCGTGTTGATGAATCTTTAAACTTACTGCCGGCTTGCTGAATTAAAGATGAAATGATGTTCACGGTATCATACAAACGTAAAATTGATTGCTTATAATCCCGGCTTAAAGAGCGGATGCGCTCAAGGTTAACCGGTTCGTCGCCAAACAATTTTTTTGCTCCCATCCTCGCCTGGGTTTTTATTTCTCCGCCTGTTTTTTTTGTTTCATATTTTAATTCTGTTAGTTGCAGTTCAAGCAGATTGAGTTCATCAAATCTCCCCTGCAGCTTTTGGTATGCGTCCTCAAACCTGCTGTTTAAAGTCATAAATGTTTCAGCATCCATACTTCCTGCTGCAAGTTCTTCATTAGTCTGATTGGATGCAGCGGCACGTGTTTTGGTACTTGGTAAATCAAGGTTTGGCAACATGCCAGACAACCCGAGTGACTGTCCGAGTACAGAAAAAGGGTTAAACACACCTGCGTAAGACACCTCTTCTTCAAGCGGTTTTTTAAAGGCCGTTACCCTTGCATTCCAGTAATAGGGGTTGTAGTTATCCACTTCCAGCAGGATCTTTGCCGATTTTTTAAGACTGATGCCGCTGACTTTTACTGTATCCTTTTGCTTCAGCACTTTAAAATAATCGGTGGTTTCACGGATCATATCATGATGGATAACATATTCCTGCCCCCTTGCTGCAAGGGAGAGGATTACTGCAAGCAGGCAAATGGTTTTGTTCATGTGGTTTGTTTAAGATCGGCAATTAAGTTAGGTAAAAAAAACCAGAGCAGCAGTATGGGCGGCATATAAGCAGATGCAGGGGGGATTTTTTTCCATAAAACCCGTGGAAGAGCGGTTGCAAGTTTTGCGGTAAAGTACAACCGAATAAAAAACCAAAGAGATCCGGCAACCTGAGCCACTTCAACGGACTAGCAATGCGTTAGCTGAGCAGGGTAATAAAAAAAGCCCAATCAAAAATGACTGAGCCTTTAGTAGAGTGCCCAGAATCCCGCATTCGGCGGGACACATCCTTGCGGACGCTACAATCATATTTGCGACGGTGGACTATCAATTTCGCTTATGTTAGAAAAGAAAAAAGACCCAAAAAATATTGAGTCTTTTAGAGTGCTCCCAACTGTACAATTCTCGAACCATTTTATACCGGATTTGACAAGACTTGCGAATCTTATGATTGCATAAGGTTTTTGCAGGCCTTTTTTATTTATTGATTATTAGCGATTTAAAAAAACAAAAATGAGGGGTTATGAAAATTGATAAAGGATACAAGGATTTTATTCTGTCTATTAAGCAGCAATAGTGCAAAGTCGCTACGCTGCAGCCAGGCTTGCCAACAGGGAGCAACTGATGCTTTATTTTAAGACCGGGCTGATGATTTCCGAGAAAATAAAGGCTCAAAAATGGGGTGCCAAAGTACTTGACCAGATTTCAGCAGACCTTCAAAAGGAATTACCCGGACTAAAGGGATTTTCGCCGGGAAACCTTAAAAAGATAAGGCTATTTGCCGAGGCTTATACACCCCATCTTGAAATTGGTTCGACGCCGTCGAACCAATTCGGGCAGGATGTCGTTGGAGTTGGGTTTTCAATTAGTTCGACACTGTCGAACCTAATTGAAAATAAGGCCTTTTATCAGGCCTTTACAGGCATCAGCTTCTCCCATCATTTTGCCATAATAACCAAAATAAAGGGCTGGGATGCCCGGATTTTCTATACCCAGTCTGCGGCAGCCAATGTCTGGTCGCTGACGGTGCTGGAACACCATCTTGAGAACGACCTGTATGGCAAGGAAGGTAAATTGCCCAACAATTTTGCTGGTACTTTGGCGGAAACCTTAAAGCCCTCTGCCCTTAAAGTATTTAAAGACGAGTACCTGCTTGATTTTATTGCCGGTCATGAACTGGATGACGAACGGCATATTGAACAACAGGTGGTGTTTAACATCCGCAACTTTATACTGCAAATGGGCAAGGGTTTTTGCTTTATTGGCAACCAATACCGGCTGGAAGTGGACGGGGATGAATTTTTTATTGATCTGCTATTTTTTAACCGCCTTTTACAATGCCTGGTAGCTTTTGAACTGAAGAAAGGAAAATTTAAACCTGCAGATGCAGGACAACTTAATTTTTACCTGAATGTGCTGGACAAAAAAGTAAAGTTGCCACTGGAAAACTCAAGTATTGGAATTGTACTATGTAAAGAGAAAAATAACACGGTGGTTGAATTTGCCATTAAAAGCTTTGATAAAGCTATGGGTGTGGCTACTTATAAAACCTCTAAACAAACTCCAGTGCAAATGAAAGGGATATTACCTGATACGGATGAGTTGGGGAAGTTGTTGGAATAATTTTTTGATACCAGTTTAAGTATTTCATAGCATCTTCGATGCATCGCAATCCTTTCATCGGTTGGTTAGAATGGAGCAAATAACTTACTTTAAAATATTGCTATTAGGAACCAATAACTGTAAGGGTAATATTTGCTTTCCCTTTAAGGTAAGAATCCACTACTCCCAAAAGGCTCAACTGTTCCTTTGTTGGATTGCTACCAGATAATCCAGGTTGAACAATGAAAAGCTCAAACTCCACCGGATAACCCTTTCTTGCTACTTCTTTAAAAAAACTGATTTTTTCTTTTGAGCCAACTTCTATTCTGGAACAGGATTTGCCTTTTCGTTTTTTAGTTTCCCTTCTTAATAAATGTCCGAAAAATTCTTTAGAGTCTTTAAATTTCCAATTAGCCGATTTTATAGCCTGGCCACATACTTCATATAAATCGTCAACCCGTTGGCTAACCTTTCCGGATTTTGCAAACTTTAAATGGTATAGCTGAATATTGATAATCTCCTCATGCTGCTTTATTGTAATTATATCTGCTATCTCACCACTATAGTCATCATCGTATATTATATCATAGTTAGCTTCTTTTAAATCACTTATTACTTTGTATTGAATTGAATCAGTTATTTTTGGTTCAATGCCCTGCGCTTCTTTGCTTAAATCAATGTCTGACCAGTCCTGTTGAATTATATTTTCTTTAGGATAACTTGGAATAACATGTTTTAATTCTACATAGTCATTACCAGTTAAAGAAGAGCCATCAACAAACCACCAGGTTATCGGGTTTTGATATAAGAAATCCTCCAACACATATTGCTTCTTTCCAATTCTTACAAAGTATTTTTCATTAACTCCAGCAATTCTTTCAATCTTAAAATCATCATATTTGCCATTATTAAAAAGAACCTGCTTAAACTTTATATTTACTTCCGGCGTTACTAACTCAAAAAGTAATTCTCCGTTTTCTGAAGGTTCTATCAATTGTAACTCTGCATTGTAGAATTCAGTCTCCACACCATTGATATCAAAAACGATTCTTACTTCAGGCTCTGCCAAAACTTCCTCGCCCCAATCCACTGCAAAAGGCAAAACTACTGGTCTTAGAGATACAGAGTTTGGAATCAATGTTTCTTTTAAAATAGTATTTGGATCAATATCATCTCTTATAAGTTTAGCACCTACAGAATGACACCATTCTATAAGCTCCTGAATATCTCCTGTTCTTCTTGACCAGATCCGTCCTTTGTAAGAACACCCAATAGATGTCTTTTCCCCCTTTTCATATCCAGAGCCAAATACAAAAGCTTTTTCGGCACTGTGTTTATCCGCCAATTCTAATGCCTTTTCGATATCGTATCCTGTCCGCATACTGAAAGTCATATTTCTACCCAAAAACTCTTTTAGCCCCACATTCTGCAACCGAACTCTTTCGATGCCATGAAATGCTTTAAATATATTTATCTTATTAATTATCTCTGCCTGCTCTCCGATTATAGCTTTTGCAAGTTCTGGATATAACCCTGCATTATCACTGGCATTAATGAACAGTAAATTATTTTTTGTATCCCAGTGAATCACATAAAGGTTCCAGATAACGTCATAAATTTCTTTTGAATATCCCCAATCAATTTTATTTTTCTTTCCTGTAATAATTATTAAGGTTTTGTTTTCTCTATTTATATCAGAAAATAAATAATCCAGTTCATCGACTCCCTGAATTCCTTCCTCAAAATTAGACGGGAACCAGTCATTAGTATGGTTCTTATAGACAACAGTACTAAGTGCGGGTGTCAAACTTTGAAATGGGATCTTACTTTCATCCAACCCTACAAACCCTTTAAGGAAGTCAGCAAAATCTATCTCTCTTTTTATCCTGGTAGTACTAACTTTTGGCAATAACGAATTCCAGTCTGCACCGAGTGCATAAAACTCTTCCAGTTCTACCTTAACATCGGCATCTTTTAGATTTACAACAATGCTTGCATCTCCTAAATTTTCATCAAATTTTGTTCTTGTAAATCTGCCTGCCAACTGAATAGTTATAGGCAAACTTTTTCGGATGTTATGAAATGCCGCTATTTTTAAATTAGGCAAATCAAACCCTTCCCCAAGCATGTCAACACAAACAATAATCTTTGCTTGTTTACTCAGTATTTTTTCTTTTGCTTCTTCCCGCTGTACTTTAGTCAAACCTGTATGAATCACAACAGGATTAAATTCCGGGTACTTTTCATAAATTTTGAATACTGCATTTGCTTTAGCTTGCGTATTACATCTTGCCATCAAGATATGGTCAAAACTCACTAAATCCTTTCTTAATCTTTCTACAGCGGCATGCGCTATTACTTCATCTGCTTTTGTATTATCCCATTCGTTTACTTGGATTAACTCAATCTTTTTAAAGTATCCATCCTCCTGAGCTTTTTTTAAGGAATAATTGAAAATAAATTTTCCATCTAAATTCTGTCCATCATTTCGGAAAGGAGTTGCTGTAAATTGAATTACTTTTTCTTTCTTACAAAGATTTCTAAAATGAAGCCAGGTAGGTGCTTTTATGTGATGTGCTTCATCAATAAAAATATTGGATACACACTGGCTTAAAGTTGCCTGTAATTCAGTAGTTCCAGCACTTATCAAATCCATAGTTGTAACAATGACATTGCAATTGTCGGCAAATAATAATAGTTCTTCTTTTGTTTTGAAATTCTCATGAAGGATTCCGACTATTGGTTTCTTAGCAGTTGAAGCGACTATACCAAACTCTGGTTTTTGGAGATGACCAAGTGAAATAAATTTCTGAGAAAGTTGCTCCCTCAAAGGGTCTGAAGGAACAATTACTAATAGTTTCTGACACTGCTGTGCTATTAGCAAAGAGAGCATGGTTTCAGTCTTGCCTGTACCGGTAGGCATAACAACCGTGGCCAGATCATCATCCACTCTCCAATGTGAAAGCACGCTAAATATTCCTGCTATCTGAGGCTTTCGTAAGCCAAGAATATCATTTTTTATATCTTCTTCTTTAAATGAAAATGAATTCTTCCAGCTGTTTCTTATTTCCTCTGAATCAAAAGGCTCTTGAAGTCCGGGGCATTTGAGCCAAGTGAGAATTAATGAGTCATCAAAGATATTTTCCGGAGTCGGCTTTTTATCAATTTGCAAAACTTTAGAGATACCTAAAGGATAAGCTTTGTTTTTTTGTACTATACAAATTACTTCGTTATTCTCATTTTTAATTAACAAATGAAAATTTCCAAATTCAAGTGACGAGGATTTAAATTCTCTAGAATCAAAAATCTTTTGCTTAATTACATTTTTCCCGAATTTATCAATACGGATTAGATCAGGTAGTAAAATTCGCTTCATTCATTCGCATTGGGTAAATAAAATATTTCAAACCTTCTAAAATAGAAATTTAGAGGGCTGATTTTCAAAAGTAATTTTGAAGTAAGAATTAAAAAATTAATGCTTTGTATCCTTACTTGAAGTCGGATCATTGCCGGGAGCCACGGTATCACTATCTCTTATCTTCCCATCCAACCCATGAATTCTTACCTCTCCACCCCCTGAATTTGAAGCATAACCTTTTGCTATTTTTTCTGCTTCTTTTTGGGTATTAGCAGAGCCGCTTGATTTTTCGCCGCCCTCTTTCTGGATATTCCATTTTCCAGTGTCCTTACTTTTTGAAACATGATAGTTTGACATAAAAATTATAAGGTTTAAAAGTTAACGTTCGAAATTGATGTGATGATAACACCCTGAATCTGAAAATCCTTTTCAAGAATTATCGGTTTATGTTTAGGGTTTGATGACCTTGGCACTAATGCCACCACATTTCCTTTATGTTGAAATTCTTTCACCGTCGCATCGTCATCAATCAATGCAACAACCTTTTGTCCGTTCTCCGCTACGTTTTGTTGCCTTACCAGGACTAAATCTCCGGGTTGAATGCCAGCCTCGTTCATTGAATCACCAACAGCCCGGAGGAGAAAATACTTGTATCCTGTTTTAACCAGCGAAGTTGATACTGGAATGTAGGCTTCCACATTTTCTTCTGCCAGCAAAGCACCACCACAGGATATGCTGCCAACCAGCGGAATAGCCACGGTTCTGGCGGTCTCATTGGTGGACAGGTCTTTTACCATTTTGTAGCTGCCGTCTGTTTTCCTTTCTAAAAATCCATTTACTTCAAGTTCTGCCATCAGCAGCATTGCCGACCTAGGGGATTTATAGTCCATTTCTTGCATTAACTCTCTTACAGAAGGCATCAGGCTGTATTTCATTATCCAGTTGCGGATGTGCTTTAAAGCCTCTTTTGCTTTAGCTGATAGTCGCTCTTCACCCATAATACAAAGTGTATAATAGTGTATAAAATTAGAGCAAAAATTGAAATAATTATAATTTGTCACCTGACTGTTAATAAATTGTGGATTTGGTGGAAAATTGAGAATATTGAAAAATCAGGCTTTCTCGGCCTTCAACCTTTCCACTTCCTGCCCAATCATCCGTTTCACCTCCATCTTTACCTGGTAGAAATTATCTATTACCTGCTGTTGCGTTACGGTGGAAACGACCGGGATGTTTTTGTAAGCGGCTACTTCAGTATTTAGTTTATCGGCATCATTGATAATCTCAGCATGAAACATTTTGAGTTTGATTTTTTCCTCGGGATTATCAGCAACCATTCCCACAAATTCACCAGAAGAAAGGGCAGCGATTTTGCTGGCCGGTATGGCGCTGTCCAATTGTTTGGAATGGCTTATTGATGTATCGGTACGGTTTACGGAAACACTCTGCCGGTCCTGCATAATTTTTCCGAAACGTTCCGATAAGAGTTTGGAAGTTTCTCCCATTACCTGGCCACTAATAATGTTACCGGTAATGTTTACAATCACATCTGCCTGTTCTCTTCCATAATCTTTTTTCAATTGACTAAAATCCTGCATTGCTAAAGTAGTGGCTACTTTGTTACTCCGGGCAGTAGCAATGAGACTATCAATGTTGTTGAAATAAATGGTTGGGAATTCATCAAACACCAAACTGCATTTATGCATTCCTTTCTTGTTTACCTGTCGAACCAATCTCGAGATGTATAGCGATAACACAGCTCCGTAGATCTGTTGCTTCTCCGGGTTGTTGCCAACGCAAACAATTTTGGGGTGTTTAGGATTGTTGATGTCTAATGTAAAATCATTACCAGATAAAACCCAATACAACTGCGGAGAAGCCAAACGGGCCATACCAATTTTTGCAGAAGCTACTTGTCCTTCTAATTGTTCCATCGCATCGTTCTGATAGGCTGTGATGAACGGATTTACCAGTACTTCAATTTCAGGTTGAGTATTTAGTACAGGAAACAGTTCATCATACTCTGCCTGCATCAGTTCTATAACATGCGGCAGTGTACAATATTTTCCGTCATTGTATTTTCTCAAAAACCAAATGATAGCAGTAACAAAGTTAATAGGCGATTCCACAAAGAAATCTCCTTGTTTGTTTATCCATTCTCTGTTTAAGCCCAGCAAAATTGTCCTGGCACTTTCTGTAGCGTCAGTTATATCATTCATCGTGGATGGATCTAAC
>JANRKT010000142.1:0-8080 GCA_033763355.1 Chitinophagaceae bacterium
TACAGAATTTCAGGAACGGGATTGAAACCATGGCAGCGCTGATGATGATGGTGAAATAGTTAAACCGGCCAGCTATAAGAACATTTATAACAAGTGTATATGAACGATATCAACCAGGCTGAAAAATTCAGTGATGACCCTGAAGAGCAGCGTCGCATAGAAAATGAAATACTGCGCATGAAAGTGGCGGCTGAATATGGCGCACAGTTCGGCGGTTCCGAAAACCTGCCCCCTGAAGTGGAGAATGAGTTTTTAAAGAATGTACTGGCTTTTGAACAGCAGTATGAAGAAGGAAAAGGAAAATCGGAAAAAGTAATTGAGTTGCTTGGCAACCCGGTATTCAGCAAAGAAGGTGAACTGGATGATGAAAAGTTTGAAGCAGCGTATAAAAGCTTGCAAAACCTGCTGGAAGAAAAATCCATTTCAGTTGACTTTATTAAGGAAAGGGATGACAGGTTTAAATATAAATTTATTACAGAGGAACTGTTTGAACATGATACCGGCGGTTTTTTTATGCCGGGCATGGTAATGCATTATACCTATGAAGAGTTCCACCCCGACCATGAAATGGATATTGAAGACAGGGCAAAAGATTTTCTTAAAGGCTGGTTTGAACAAAATATTGATGAAGAAAGTTTTTATCTAGGTCATCATTTTATTCAGCCCGATGGCAAGGCTTTAACCACTGCAGAACTGGTAAAGAAAATAAAGAACGTCTTTGCGGCGTATCTTTCATTTGAAAATTGCAGGTATAAAATTTTTGAAATAAAATACCAGTTGCATGAACAGGAAGAACTGAGCGGGTTAGGCCATGCAGAAGGAGCGGTAAAGTATGATGTGGTGATGGAGAACGGTGAAAGAAAAAATATTGAGGGCCCCTTTAAACTTTATATGTCTCTCGAATACGGCTGCTGGAGGATATTTTATTTTCATATGCCCGGCTTTAATGCCTGAGACCCCTGCCCCTAAAGGGGAGAAAAGGCAAATCCTGACGGTGATACATCATTTAAATTTCATGACGGACCGATTATTTTAATTCATACATTATTTACCGCAACTTGAAAGCAAACGATAAAACCCTCATAGTCATTGGCGGGGGTGCTGCAGGTTTTTTTTGTGCAGTTAATGCAGCAAGGCTGAATCCTTCGCTCAAAGTTGTTATCATAGAAAAAACGAATAAGCTTTTATCAAAAGTAAAAGTAAGCGGCGGCGGCAGGTGCAATGTTACCCATGCCTGTTTTGATATTGGGGAAATGGCCCGTCAGTATCCGCGTGGTAAAAATTTTATAAAGAGGGCATTTCATTATTTCTTTACAGCTAATACCGTTAAATGGTTTGAGGAAAGGGAAGTGGTTTTAAAAACTGAAAAAGACGGCAGGATGCTTCCTGTTACTGATTCTTCTCAAACCATTATTGATTGTTTGGTCAGGGAAGCCAACAGGTATGGAGTGGAAATAAGGACGAATTCAGAGGTAAGAAGCATGAAGTATGAGGGAGAAAAATTTGAAATTGAATTATCTGATCTCCGCCGCCTGGCTTCTGACTTTGTTTGCATTGCATCCGGCGGATACCCGAAGGCAGTACAATTTGAATGGATAAGGCAACTGGGCCACAGTATTGAAGATCCCGTTCCGTCGTTGTTTACATTTAATATTCCGCATCACCCCATTACTCAGTTAATGGGTGTTAGTGTTGAAAAAGCGAAGGTGAAAATAAAAGGAACTAAACTGGAGGAAGAAGCCCCTTTGCTGGTCACACATTGGGGTTTGAGCGGCCCTGCTATACTGCGTTTAAGTGCATGGGGTGCAGGAGAGCTGAATAAAATGAATTATGAATTCAGCATTGCAGTAAACTGGCTGCCCCCGTTTAATGCACAAAGCCTGAAGGAAAGGTTTCAGCAATTGCGTTTTGAAAATGCACCACAAAAGATAAATTCAAAAAGCCCTTTTGGCTTGCCGCAGCGCTTATGGGAATTTTTAATTGCCGCATCAGGTGTAAAGAAAGAAACCCGATGGGCTGATCTGGCTTTGAAAGAACAAAACCAGCTGATAAAAAACTTATGTGCATATGAACTGCAGGTAAAGGATAAAACAACTTTCAAAGAGGAATTTGTTACCGCAGGCGGTATTAACCTGTCAGAGATTGATGTAAATAGCATGCAGAGTAAAATTGTACCACATCTTTTTTTTGCAGGCGAAGTGATGGATGTGGACGGTATTACAGGGGGATTTAACTTTCAGTATGCATGGACAAGTGGTTTTATTGCTGCAAAGGCTATTGCTGAAATAGCAAAATAAAATTCAGAATCACCTTTTATTTAACTTTAACGGGCATTGAAGCTTTCCAAAAAATTTACTCACGGGTAAATGAAATCGCCCGGCCATTCCCAACTTTTGGAAAGTTTGCAGTATGTTTAACTATACTAAAATAACCAGCATGTCATCCAGGAGAAAATTCTTACAGCTACTGTCGGCATCAGCCGGCAGTTTTTCTTTTTTATCTTTTGCCAATCCTGTATTTGCAAAGCAGGCGGAAAAGAGATATAATAAAATCAATCTGCTCCATCCTGATGATGCGATGACAGATGATGATTTCTGGGGATGGATCAGGGAATCTTATACCATGTCGCCCAATGTTATCAATTTAAACAACGGGGGAGTGGCGCCCCAACCCAAAGTGGTGCAGGATGCACACATCAGGTTTTACCAGTATTGCAATGAAGCGCCAAGCTATTACATGTGGCAGATACTGGACCAGGGCAGGGAGCCTTTGCGGGCAAAGCTGGCTGACCTTTCCGGCTGTTCGCCTGAAGAAATTGCAATTAACCGCAATTCAACCGAAGGATTAAATACTGTAATCTTTGGACTGAACCTGAAAGCAGGAGATGAAGTGGTGGTAACCAAACAGGATTATCCCAACATGATCAATGCATGGAAGCAACGGGAAAAAAGAGATGGCGTAAAATTAGTGTGGCTCAGTTTACCGCAGCCTTTGGAAAATGAAGAAGAAATTGTGCAGTACTATACAAAAGCATTTACAGCAAAAACAAAAGTAGTGCACATTACGCACCTCATCAACTGGTCGGGGCAGATATTGCCCGCAAAGCGCATTGCCCAGGAGGCGCATAAAAGAGGAATTGAAGTGATCCTTGACGGGGCACATACTTTGGCGCATTTCGATTTTAAAATTCCCGACCTGGAATGCGATTATTTTGCTTCTTCATTGCACAAATGGCTCAGCGCACCTTTTGGCAGCGGTTTGCTGTATATAAAAAAAGATAAGATAAAAAATATATGGGCGCTGCTTTCCAATAACGAACCAGACGGGCCGGATATAAGAAAATTCGAATCGCTCGGTACCAGGTCATTTGCTTCTGAAATGGCAATAGGGACAGCAGTGGATTTTCACCATGTGATCGGTTCAAAAAGAAAAGAAGACAGGTTGCGTTTCTTAAAAGATTACTGGGTAAACCAGGTAAAAGATTTGCCTAAAGTACATTTCTATCAGCCCAAAACACCCCATCTTGCCTGCGCCATTGCCACCATTGGTATTGAAGGAAAAAAACCTGTTGATGTTTCATCTGAACTCTTCAATAAGTATAAAATTCACGCTGTGGCCATTGACTGGGAAAACATACACGGTGTAAGGGTTACGCCAAATGTTTATACATCGCTCAGGGAGCTTGATAAACTCGTTATGGCTGTTAAGGATATGGCGAAGTAGAAAGAAGGTGATACAAGTTGCAGGTTTCAACACACAACCTGCAACTTGCAACCAGTAACTGTTTTACTTCACCAGCCTTCTGTGATAGTTGATCTGTCCTGTATGATAACCGAGGTGATGGAGCAAATGCAGCAGAAAATATTCTGTATTCATGGGCTCGCCAAAAACCTGTACGGGGTAATCTTTGTCGAGGTCTTTTTTTGAAAGCTGCTCCAGGGTATCAATTACAGCCGCTTTGGTATTGCTGATTTCTTCAAGCAGCCTTTCCCGTGGCATATTTTTTATTTTAAACTCAGCTTCTCTGTTGCGGATATAGCCCGATTCACCAAGTATTGCGCCGATGTAGTGCTGAAGGTTGCCGGCAAGGTGCAGGCATAAATTACCACCGCTGTTGGCAATTCCCTCACCCACTTTCCAGAGCTGTTCTTCGGCTTCGTAGGCGTTTATCTCATCTTTCAGCTTATCCAGTTCTTTCTGGTACAAAAGGATTAAGGTTGTCGTAATCATATACTCTTTCTGTTATTCCGGCCGCTAAAATAAGCAAAGAAGTTTTTCTTTGCACGGTTAAATTTTGATGAACGCTCTCAAACGGATGCAAAAGGCTGAATATTGTAAAAAAAGCCAGTCACGTAATGATTTTATCCCCATTTTCTGCTCAACAATTTTTCCGGAAATCAAAAATATGCGGTACTGTAAGTTCATCTGAGGTATTAAATTTTAAAGTAATTTAAATACGGTATTTTACGGCCCGTATCATACCGGGGAAAGATTTTTTAAAACCAAAATCTGCCGGGCTTCATTATTCGTATATTATGGTACTGCAATAAAACTTTAGCTTTTTTTGGAACAGGTAACTACAATCCAGGACGAACTTGTGCTACGTTTGCGGAACAAAGACCAGCAGGCTTTTTCACAGATGTATTACCAGTATTCCACCAGCTTACTGGGGGTTATTTCCCGTGTGCTGGGCAATGATATGGAACTGGCCCGTGATGTGCTGCAGGAGTCCATGGTGAAAATCTGGAACAACATTACAAGTTACGACTCATCGAAAGGTACTTTGTTTACATGGATGCTGAATATATGCCGCAATATGGCAATTGATAAAACCCGTTCGAGGATGTATAAGAACCAGCAAAAGAGCCAGTCCATTGATACGAACCCCATGCTGGAGAATTACCTGCAGGATATACCAAAACCGGAAACAATAGGATTGAAAAAGATGCTGGAAATGCTTGACCCCTCTCAGCGGGAAGTGGTGGATGCGGTTTACCTGATGGGATATACGCATGTGGAGGCGGCGGAAAAACTCAGTATCCCGCTGGGAACGGTGAAAACAAGATTAAGAAATGCTATTTTAGAATTGCGTAAATATTTTAACTGATTAGTGTATAAATGAATGTTCAGGAAATCATATCGTCAGGCAGGCTGGAAGCATACGTAGCCGGTGCGCTGGATGAAGCGGAGATGAAAGAAATTTCACTGGCGGCAAAGCAGCACCCTGAACTGGCAGCAGAGATCGGTAAGATTGAAGCAGCCATGATGCAGTATTATGCTGCAGGAGTTCCTGCAATGAATAAAGCTGAAATGGACGAAAACCTTCGCAATATTTTTAAGGCTGAACAAAATACAACCCCGGTTTACAACCTGAATACTGATGTGAAAACTTCAAAAATTTTCTCCATCAGCCGATGGGCCGCTGCTGCCATGATAAGCGGGCTTGTTATTACAACTGCACTTGCTGTCTTTATGTGGGACCAGAACAGCCGGTTGAAAAAAGATGTTGCGGTTATAAAACAACAGCAGGCCGAATTGCTGGCGCACAATAAAAAAATGCAGCAGGACTCTGAAGCATTGCAAACGCGTTTTGAAATGGTGAGGCACATCCTGTCAAAGAGGGTAGAGCTGAAAGCTGTTTCCCAAAAAACAGCGCCTGATGGGTACATTGTTATGTACTGGAACCCCAAAACAAAACAGGTTTTGATGGCCGATGCCAATTTGCCTGAATTGCCGGCTGACAAGCAATACCAGCTTTGGGCTTTATTGGACGGTACGCAGGTTGCTGACCTTGGTGTTTTTGATGTACAACAGGGCAGGCCGGCTTCAGCTTTTATGAAGAATGCTGATAATGCAAAAGGTTTTGCCGTTACCATTGAACCCCGCGGCGGGAGCAAAAGCCCCACACTCGATAACCTTACTGTTATGAGTAATTTGTAATTTTTTCTTTCAGTTTAAAACTTTTTCTTTTTCTGCTGCGTAAGTCATTTACGATAATGTCGTAGCTGAAGCATTTTGTATGTACCGTACATATCTTGCAGGATGCTAAGGTTTAATTTGCAGTAACCCCGCTTTTGCGGGGTTTTTTGGGTTGGGTTAGAAGGGTATAGAAATTATAAAAAAACCACGTTATTTTATTGCCTGTACGGCCATTTGCCCTACCTTTGCCGTCCTTCCGGAGAACCTCTCCGGATACCAACCGGGATCAATAAAACAACCCGGAATTTCACAAAAAAGGAGGACTTAACTGGTGGAAGAAAACACAACACTCACAACCCCACAAGTTGCTTCAGCTCACGACGATTTTGACTGGAGCATTGACAAAAGAAATGTTACATCTTACACGAAAGATGAAAAAGAAAAGTACGACAACGTTTACGAGGGCACATTCAGAACCATTACAGATGGCGAGATGGTGCACGGCGCTGTGGTGGCTTTAACCAAAACAGATGTTGTTATCAACATTGGTTTTAAGAGCGATGGCCTTGTTTCGCTAAACGAATTCAGGGACATACCCCATTTGAAAATAGGCGATGAAGTTGAGGTGATGGTGGTTGAAAAAGAAGACCGTGAAGGTCACCTGCACCTGAGCCGCAAACAGGCACGTATTACCCGTGCATGGGAAAGAATTGTGGAAGTACACAAAACCGGTGAAGTGGTTACAGGTGTGGTTACCAGCAAAACCAAAGGCGGCCTTATTGTGGACATTTACGGTATGGAAACCTTCCTTCCCGGTTCTCAAATTGATGTGAAGCCCGTTACTGATTATGATCAGTTCGTTGGCAAAACCATGGAGTTTAAAGTGGTTAAGATTAACGAATCTATCAAGAATGCAGTGGTTTCTCATAAGGCGCTTATTGAAAGTGATATTGAAGCGCAGCGTGCAGAAATCATGAGCAAGCTGGAAAAAGGTCAGGTACTGGAGGGAACCATCAAGAACATTACAGACTTTGGTGCATTCCTCGACCTGGGTGGTGTGGACGGATTGCTTTACATCACTGATATCAGTTGGGGACGGATTAACCATCCCAGCGAAGTATTAAAGATGGATCAGAAGCTGAATGTTGTGGTGCTTGATTTTGATGATGAAAAAAGAAGGATCAGCCTTGGCCTTAAGCAATTAACACCCCATCCGTGGGATACACTTCCTGAATGGGTTCATGAAGCTGCGATTGTAAAAGGAAAAGTTGTTAATATAGAAGATTATGGAGCATTCCTGGAAATTTTGCCGGGAGTGGAAGGTTTGGTGCACGTAAGTGAAATTACATGGGCTAACACACCAATCAATGCAAAAGAATTCTTCAAGCTGGGTAATGAACATGAAGCAAAAATTGTTACCCTCAATAAGGATGAACGCAAGATGAGTTTGTCTATCAAACAACTTGCAGAAGACCCCTGGAGCAATATTGAAGCCAAATACCCGGTTGAAAGCCGCCACAAAGGCCTGGTAAAAAATATTACCCCTTATGGTGTGTTTGTTGAACTGGAAGCCGGTATTGGCGGTATGATACACATCAGCGACCTGAGCTGGCTGAAGCGTTTCAATCACCCGTCTGAATACACCAAAGTAGGCAGTGATATTGAAGTGGTGATACTGAATATTGACAAGGAAAACCGGAAACTTCAGTTGGGCCATAAGCAACTTGAAGAAGACCCCTGGAATACATTACAGGAAACATTTGCAATTGGCACCATTCATGACGGGACTATTATCCGCAGGGATGATAAAGGTGCTGTGGTACAGTTGCCTTACGGACTTGAAGGTTTTGCACCTAACCGACACCTTTCAAAAGAAGACGGTAAGAGTGTAGCAGCTGATGAAACGGCCCAGTTTATGGTTATTGAATTCGACCGCAATGAAAAGCGCATCGTATTGAGCCATACCCGTATATGGGAGCAGGCCAAAGCAGATGAAAAAGAAGCGGTGAACAAAGAAAAGAAAGTTGAAGCTGTTAAAACCAAGAAAGCAGTAAAAGAAATACAGGGTAAGGTAGAGAAAACTACTTTAGGCGATCTTGGCGTACTGGCTGAGCTGAAAAAGAAGATGGAAGGCGGCGAAGCTGCTGAAGAAGCGAAATAA
>JANRKT010000143.1:0-1575 GCA_033763355.1 Chitinophagaceae bacterium
ATCAGACCTTTCCGCACAACATCTTGTAACCGCATTTGATGTAAATGAAACAAATCTTTCTTTGCTGAATAAAAGAAACCCGGCAATCAAAACTCAAAAAGCCGATTTAACTGATTATGGTTCTTATCTGAATATGCTGGCCGGCTTTGATATGGCAGTAACGGCTGTTCCGGGTTTTATGGGATACAAAACCCTTGAGGCGGTAATAAACTGCGGTAAAAATGTAGCCGATATTTCTTTTTTTCCGGAAGATGTTTTGCAGCTCGATAAACTTGCAAAACAAAAAGTGGTAACGGTAATTACAGATGTTGGCGTAGCTCCGGGCATGAGCAACCTGATACTGGGTTATTACAATGAGCTGATGAAAGTAAACTCGTTTGAATGTTATGTTGGGGGGCTGCCCCAAAAGCCACAACCGCCATTTTATTATAAAGCCCCTTTTTCTCCCGTTGATGTAATACAGGAATACATAAGACCCGCAAGGCTGCAGGAAAAAGGAAAGATTGTTACCAAGCCTGCATTAACCGAAAGGGAAATCATAAACTTTGATGGCGTGGGGAAACTGGAAGCGTTTAATACCGACGGATTGCGCTCATTGCTTTTTACCATGTCGCATATTCCTGATATGAAAGAAAAAACGCTGCGCTACCCGGGCCACATTGACTTAATTGTTTCTTTAAAACAAGCCGGTTTTTTTGAAAGCCATCCTGTTGATGTAAATGGCATAAAAATTTCACCGCTTGAATTTTCTTCAAAGATACTTATTAACGAATGGAAGCTAGGTGAAGAAGAGGAGGAGCTGACAATAATGCGTGTGATTGTGAACGGGGAAACAAATAGCAAGCCAAAAACAATTGAATACAACCTGCTTGACCGTTATGATGCTGTTTCGAAAACTTCTTCAATGGCAAGAACAACAGGATATACCTGCACAGCCGCTGTTCATTTGATAGAAAAGGGGTTATTTAATGAGAAAGGTGTGTTTCCGCCGGAACTGGTGGGGAAACACAGGGATTGCTTTGAATTTGTGGTGGAGTATTTAAGAGAAAGGGGAGTTGTGTGGAAATACACTGAACAATAAAGGCACTTTTGTATAAAAAAAGCGATGCAAAAGTACATCGCTTAAATATATTTACTCCCTTCAGGGATGGGGTGTTTTACTCAGCCTCTGCCACCACTTCCTTTACTTCCGGTATCATACGCTTCATCATCTGCTCAATACCTGATTTTAATGTAATCATTGATGAGGGGCATCCGGAACATGAACCCTGCAGCATCAGGTTTACTGTTCCTTCGTTATAACTTTTAAACTGTATGGCGCCTCCGTCCATTTCCACAGCGGGTTTTACATAATTTTCAAGCAGCTCTTTAATACGCTTTACCACATCATCGTCATCGGCGCTTATGTTGTTGCTGCTTTCCTGTTTGAGGACAGCAATTTCTTCTTCGTTGATTACAATTTTCCCTTCTTCAAGATAATCTTTCAGAAACTGGCGTATGGAAGGCTTAACTTCTTCCCAGTCTGTATCGGGGGTTTTCGTAAGCGTAACAAAATTGCTGGCTATAAAAACACTT
>JANRKT010000144.1:0-9508 GCA_033763355.1 Chitinophagaceae bacterium
CGGAGATATACACCACTGTTACTGCCTTTCTGATAGCGGAATTCTATATGCAGTTTAAAATCGGTGAATGTTTTATCAGATACAAGGTTGGCGCCTGATTTAGGGCTTCTCAAAATACCATTCTCCACTATCCATTGGTTATTGCCCATAGCATGCCAGCCATCAAGGTTTTTACCATTAAACAATTTTATAGGTTTGTCCCATACCGGTTCTTTATCTCTCCTCAACGAAGGTGAACGGCTGCCCGTCCATTTATAGGTCTTCCCATTGGCAGCTACCATTGTACCATTTAAGATGTCGTCTTTGAATGTGGCTTCAAAAACAAGATCATTGTTTTCCTCCTCCCATTGCGGGGGAATGGTAAAGCTCATCTTACCGTCTGCAAAATTGATCCTGGAAACGGGGCGTGCACTTCCCGAAATACCTACAAAGTGGCCTACCCAATGGTTCCTTCCGGAATGTGTTACTTCAAGCCAGGATGGAAATTCTTTATCGCCGTCAAACACGGTTATATCCCAACGCCCTTCAATGGTGCTTTCGTAATTTTTAAAAGAAAAAGTTCCGCCACTGGCCGGCAACATCCATGAGGATAACATAATTATCATTGACAAGCAGTAAAGGCATACCCGTGTATGAAAGCATAATCTTTTTTTCATTGGTTTATTTTTTCAGTAGAAATATATCATGTATTCTGTACTAATATACTGAAGAAACGAATATCAGCAATGTTGTGCAGGCCTTTGCTGATAAATGCCTTTTCAAAAAAAGTTAAGATAAACTCACTCCCTGAAGAAATGCTTCCACACAATTGTTTGCCCGGTAGCGGCAGCCTGTTTAGCAGCTTCAAGTATTTTCACTACAATTTCATTGTTGGCTGGGCCCGAAAGATCATAAGCATCAACCCTGATGTTTCCTTTTATCACATTGGCAAAATATACGAAAGGGTCGTTACGGTCTGCAGGCAAATTTTCAGCAGTTATTGCCCGGGTTTCTTCTTTTTCATTTTCTTTCAGCAGCATATTTGTTCCGTCCCTGCAAAAAACATAACCCTTAACGCCATACAGCTCCATGTCTTTACGGCCATAAGGCCAGTTCCATGATGCCTGTATGATCACCTGGGCTTTTTTATATTTAAGTATGATTGTCGCTTCATCTTCTACTTTAGGATATAAATGCGGTTTAATCTGCTGAGTAATGGCCGTAACCGTTTCCGGTGTTTCTCCCTTCATCAGCCAGGTACTTAAGTTGGCGCCATAACAACCAAAATCAGTTAATGCACCTGCGCCATTCAGCACAGGATCTGTTAACCATTCTAAAAATTCTTTGCTGCAACCTATCTCTGAAGGGCCGGGGTGGCCCGTATGAAAAACTATTTTCCGTATATCACCCACCCGCTGCTCCTGCTGAACCAGCTGATAAGCTTTTGCATTACTGCCGTACCATGTGGTTTCATAATTGGTGAACAAATGAATCTTATATTTCTTTGCAAGCGCAAGCATTTTGGCAGCATGTTCAGTACTTACAGCGAGGGGTTTCTCCACCATCACATGAATGCCCCGTGGCGCACAATATTCCACCACTTTTAAATGCCCGTATATGTTGTTAAAGGCAAACACCGCTTCAGGTTTTGTTTTTTCAATCATTTCTTCCAATGTTGCATACACAAGGCCCATGTTATAACCATGACGTTTTGCATATTTTTCAGCCAGCGCCCTGTTGGGTTCTGCAATACCAACAATTTCTATATCATCCCTGTTTTTTCTGCCCAGTATCCAGTGCACATGGTCGTGTACCAGCCCCGCAACTGCAACCCGCAACGGCTTTTGAATTTTATACTCTTGCTGTGCTTTGAGCGGCAAACCCAATACTATAAAAATAACAACTGGCAAAAGCGGCTTAATAAACATGGCATTATTTTGAAGCAAATATAAAAATCCTGCAAACGACTACCCGTTGTTTTTGTTTGCAGCTTTATCACCCCTCCTTTTGCAGTCTTTTGAAATAATTACCTTTAATATCTTGTGCTATTGAAATATATTAAAACTCAACAGTTGCTCAGTCAGTTCTATGTTTCTTATGTGCCTGTATGGTAAAATTTCACCACATAGAATCATAGACACACAGGATTTTAATAGCACAAGAGGTTTATCTTTAAGGAAAATCATAACCAGTCATAAAAAAATGAACCACATCAGCGGTACAGTAAACTGGGGCATTATCGGCTGCGGCGATGTATGCGAAGTAAAAAGCGGTCCGGCATTTAATAAAGTACCACATTCCAGGCTGGTGGCCGTGATGCGGCGTGATGCAGCCAAAGCAAAAGATTATGCTGAACGGCACGGCGTTGCAAGGTTTTATGATGATGCAAACAAGCTTGTAAATGATGATGAAGTAAATGCTGTTTATATTGCCACTCCCCCGTCTTCGCATGAACTATTTACTGAAATGGCTTTAAAAGAGGGCAAACCTGTATATGTTGAAAAGCCTGTTACGCTTAATGCAGCATCCTGCCTGCGGATGATGGGCATTGAAAAGCAATATAACAACAAAGTAAGTGTGGCGCATTACCGCAGAGGGCTTCCTTTGTTTATTAAAATAAAGCAGTTGATAAAAGAAAGATCGGTTGGAAATGTAAAATTGATTCTGCTTAAAACATTACAGCCAGTAGCGAGTAAAATAATTACACAAACAAACGACAACTGGCGCACCAATCCTGAAGTTTCAGGAGGGGGTTTATTTCATGACCTGTCACCGCACCAGCTGGATATTTTGTATTGGATCTTTGGCGAACCGAAAGATGTGTATATAAAAGCTGTGAACCAGGGCAAACATTACGCAGCACCCGACTTAACACTTTTGCAGGCCCGGTTTGCTGATGATATTTACTTGAATGGCGCATGGAATTTTAATGTAGCTGATACTGCAGCAGCAGATGAATGTGAGATTCTTGGCGACATAGGCAGCATCCGCTTTTCCTTTTTTCGTGTATCCGCCATAGAACTGGCAACAGGTAATGGCAAACAAATATTGGAGTTTGAATACCCCGTACACATTCAGCAGCCGCATATCAATCATGTTGTGCAGTATTTCAGAGGCGAAGGTCCCAATCCCTGTTCGCTGGAAGAGGCACTGGTTACGATGAAAATAATGGATATGGCAGTGTTATGAAAATTTAACCGGGGTTTTAGGGAAATTGCGCCCGGTATGATAAACGCTGCTTTTTATTCGCGGCTTATAATTTCCATTTAATAACGCCTTACTTACTTTTTTTAACATGGAATCTTACAATCTTTCCGATTAATGGCAAAGGCTAATGCGGCGGAAACTGAATGGAACTTCCACCTGTTTTATAAACATCTCTTACAATCATTTTAAATGAGCGGAACACCTATGCTTAAATAATGTTTACTGCCTGCTAAGTGTTAGCACTTACGGTTTAAATTTATTTAAAAAAATTAATACTGTTTTCATAAGCAGATTGACCATTTGCCGTTTAGCATTTACCTCCGTGCTGCAATGAAAACTGCAAAACTTTTTTGTTTTTCCGCCGGATGTTAAACTAAATACCCGGCTTAAAAATCCATATCAAATGAAGAAAATTTTACTTCTGCCGTTTGCAGTATGCTGCATTGTGAGTTATGCACAACCCAATTATTCGCTTACTCTTAATGGCACCAGCCAGTACGTTACGATAGGCGCACCATTATCTACCGGCAGTTCTTACACTAAAGAGGCATGGGTATATATTACCACTTCAGCCGGTTCAAGAAATATTATCTCATCCTCTGACGCCCCGTTTTGGCTCAACGCAGGAACACTATCGGCGGGGCAGGCAGGAAGTTATACCAATGTAACTGACCCCACAACATTTCCATTAAACAGGTGGGTGCATGTTGCCGTAACTTATGATAATGCCAGCACAACCATGAGATTGTACAGAGATGGTATTCTTATCTCCACCAATACTTCAGTTGGGGCATACACCAGCCAGAATAATTTTATTGGCTCGCACCAGGGTTCGGGCAGCTACCTGCAAGGCTCAGTGGACGAAGTGCGCATCTGGAATACGGTACGTACACAAGCTGAGCTTAAACAATACATGTATAAAGGCCCGGCTACCAATGCCAGTGGTTTGGTAGCTTATTATAAATGCAATGATGGTACAGGTTCAACATTAACCAATGCTACCGGAGGCACAAACGGCACTTTGCAAAACAGCCCCACATGGTCTGCTTCACCGGTGCAGTTTGCCGGCAATGCACTTAATCTTGATGGCACAAATGATTTTGTTCAGCTTGCCAGTAATATCAACGTAGGGACCAATGATTTTACATTCGAAATTTGGGTTAAGCCTGTTTCCACAACTGCCTATATGGCCTGGGCCAATGATAATAATCTTGATGCCAATAACCAGTTTCGCCTGGCAATACTCAATACAACTGCAGAGTTTACTTTGAGCGGATCAGGCGGCAGCCCGTTTTTGCGGTTAACAACTCCTTCGGGTACTGTGCCTACCGGAAGCTGGACACATATAGCAGTGGTTCGCAACGGAACAACCGGATATGTTTATATCAACGGGGTGCAGCAAGCCACCGGAAGCACTACATTAATTGATAACCAGGCAGGGGGTGAAGCAAATAAACGTTTCCGCATCGGCTCAAGAGGCGATGCATCAGATACAAACGGAGAAGACGTCTTCAACGGCGAACTGGATGATTTCCGCTATTGGAATATTGCCCGCAGCCAGGCGCAGATACAAGCCAGTTATGATACAGAATTAGACCCTGATGCTGAAACCAACCTGGTAACCTACTATACTTTCAACATGGGCATAGCAGCAGGAACCAATACCGGGCTAACGGTTACAGCAGATATGAAAAGCACCAATAATGGTACGCTTAATAATTTTGCATTGAGCGGTGTAACCTCCAACCTTGTTGCACAAAACAATCTCCTCACATTGCCTTTGCAGTGGCAAAGCTTTACCGTTAAGAAGCAGGGAAGCAAAGCATTACTTAACTGGAGTACTGCCGGTGAAAAAAATACAAAGGACTTCGTCATACAACACAGCTATAATGGAACATCATGGAAAGCTATTGATGCAGTAACTGCCGCCGGTAACAGCAATGGTATTACCCATTACAACTATATACATGCAGACCCTGTCAAAGGCGTGAATTTTTACCGCATCAGGCAAAATGACATGGATGGGAAAAGCAGCTATAGTAATACGAGGTCTCTGAAGTTCAGTAAAGACGGGTTTGCCATTTTGATTAATCCCGTTACCAGCGGTATGCTGCACGTACAGGTAATAGCAGCCACTCCCCTTTCATTATATAATACAGAAGGGCAGCTGCTCTGGAAAAAACAGCTTAATGCCGGAACAGAAATAATTGATATGAGCCGTTATCCCAAAGGTATATACCTGCTGAAGGCGAATGAACATGCGGAGAAAATAGTTGTGCAATAAACGGTAAACATTATGATTACAGCCCGGCCGGATACCATATCCGGCCAGGTAAAGTTTTCCGGGGCTTATGAATGTACCTTTTAAATCTTTACCAGACCGGCATGGTTCATTTATTCACGACCTCCATTTAATAGTTCCATCAGCATCTTCTTGAATCCTGAATTTTAAAATCTATCTGATTAAACCCGGAGGCTGTCCCTTATAGGATGGAAGCAAAACTGATCGCATTGCGGTCTTGTATCCTGAAAGTTCTTTTGCGAATGCTTTTACTGCAGATTCCTTCAGGTAAAAACCGATGTGATGCTTAAACGCCGCAAACACAACAAAGATATTCTGGTAAAAATAAGCAGGCATTTTCCCTTTTAATTCTTTTTTCATCCGTCGCAGGAGTAAGCAGCAAAAACTCTAATAAATAGAGGCTGTATACAAATACAACCTCTTTATTTTCCGGGGGAAAACTTTGAAATTTATCCCTTTTATTTCACCTCAATCGTTTTTGACAACCTCCGGGCATTTTCTTTTTTGGGGAGGGTAAGATGCAAAATGCCATTGTCATAGCTTGCTGTAATTTCTTCAATATCCACTGTATCGTCCAGTGTAAAAGTTCTTGTGAAGGACCGGATGCCATACTCTTTCCTAAGCCAGTTTTCCTGTTTTTGTTCTTCCTTTTGGTCATAGGAAATTGTAAGTAAATCATTGCTCACGTTCAGTTTGAAATCTTCTTTCCGAAGGCCGGGAGCAACAACTGACATTTCGTAAGTTTTGTCAGTTTCACGAAGGTTCACCGGAATGTTTACCTGCTGTTCAATTCCGCCGAAACCCCAGAAATCATCATTAAAAAAACGGTTGAGATTTTCATTCAGCACCATATCAACCCAGTTGCTGAATGTTCCTTGCGGGGCTGTACCGGCCCCATTGCTTCTTTTGATAATGCCGGATGTCATAAAACCTCCTTTTTAAAACCAACTTGCTTTTTCAAAGAAAGTGCCACCGCTCCGGAAATGAAAAAATGACAACCGGGAATGAAATTTTTTCATTTTATTGTTTATCTGAAAGAAGTAAACAAACCCTCAGCAATGAAAAAATTACAGTTATAACCCTGCCATTTACCAAGTAATAAAAACAGGCAATGCTTATGTATTAAAAATGCCCGAAATTCAGTTGCGGGAAAACGGCTAAAAAGCCATGTGATGAATGGCAGCTTCTTTAGTTTGTGTCTGGCCATATGGTCAGACAATAACGGGGATCAGAATATATGGCTGAATGGCTGTGCAGGAAAATAGCAGGTATGCAGGTTACCCATATACCGGCTGGGAATTCATTATCCTTTTGGTAAATGCAGTGACATAGTGACAGTACATTTCTTAATTTGTTTAAAAAACCTGCAGTTATATTTTGGTTGTTTTATTTTTCCGGCCAAACCTTTTATATCTTAAGTTGCGGCAAATCCCTTTATCATTATTATAGCAAAGGCATTATCGTGACATTAATCTTTTTGCCGGAAGGTTATTAAATTTATGCTCATGAATTCAGAAGAACTTAAAAACCTGCAAGCGCCTCTTAAAGAAAAATACCGGGCACAGCCGGAATCTGCAATTATAACATTAAAAGCCCATGGTAAAATCGGGGAAGGCATTTCATGCAAGGTAGAAACCGGGAAAGCAATTATAGAAGCTGGCCTTCATCCTGCTACCGGCGGAACAGGTTTGCTTGCCTGTTCCGGTGATTTGCTTCTTGAAGCATTGGTGGCATGTGCAGGCGTTACTTTACAGGCAGTGGCAACTGCTACCGGAGTTGAAATAAAAGACGGAACCATTAAAGCTGAAGGCGATCTGGATTTCAAAGGCACTTTAGGTGTTTCAAAAGAAGTACCCGTCGGGTTTAAAACAATCCGACTGGTATTTGAACTGGATACAAACGCTACAGCTGAACAAATGCAAAGCCTTTCAAAACTTACAGAACGGTATTGTGTGGTTTATCAAACCATAGTCAAAGGTGTTGGGATTGAAACTGAATTTCGTTCGTTAATACAGTCTTAATCTGACAGCAGGTATTTTGCAATAGCAAACTTAAATAATAAAACCCGCATTGCTGCGGGTTTTAAAGCAACATAACTGCTGATGACCAGGTAATCAATTGGTGGCAGTAGCCGGACTAATTGTTGAGGAAATTTCCACAATGCTGTTTGCAGGGAAACCACCCTTTTTAGCATGTTCTTTGATCAGTTCTGCGTTTTCAGCCTTGTAAATACAGTATATTTTGTTTCCCGTAACATAACTGTGAATCCATTGTATCTTCGGCCCTATTTCCTTGAGTACGGTACAGGAAGTTTGCGAAATTGACTTTAAATCAGCGGGGGTAAGGTTACCGGCGCCCGGTATTTCCCTTTCAATCAGGTAGGTTTTCAATACAGTTACATTTTGGGTTTTTGAATTTTCAGTTACTGTTGCTTTTTGCGCCATCACGGTAAAACCGGCGAATAACATAACGGCGATAAGTGCTGTGCAGCGGCTGGCTAAAGATTTCATAACATTTTTTTTAAAAGTTATAAGATTACTGAAGATAGTATTGACATGCAGCGAAAGGCTGTAACAAATCGTTCAATAAATGGTAATTGAAATAAGATAAATCGTTCAATAAATGGTAAAATTGAACCGGCAGAAGAGTAAATCAATGGAGCAGGTCAAGATAAGCCATTGGCAGCAGGCCATATTTCTTTTTAAAACATTTGGTGAAATAAGACGGGCTGGTAAACCCTGAATCAAATGTTATCTGAGAAATGTTATACCGTTGTTTTTTCATCAGGTCCTTCGCTTTTTCAAGCCTGAATTCTTTTAAAAGCAAATTGGGCGACAACCCGGTAAGGTCAATGGTTTTCCGGTACAACTGTGATTTGCTCATGGCCATGGCCTTGCAATAATCCGTTACATTAAAATCAGGGTTGTGCCAGTTTTCTTCCAGCTTGCTGAACAATAATTCAAGCACCGCTTCATCAGCGGGCGTCCATATTAAAAAATTATTTTCTGTTTTTTGAAAATGATCTTTTGATATCAATTCTTTAACAGCCGAAGCTATGGCTATCTGGCAGCTTTCGGCAATTGCACACATGTAGCCCGCTGACTGAATGGTATCACCAAACAGCCTGCTGCTTTTTTCAACCGGTTCACCTGCATTGATGCCTATTTTAAAGCCTGTTGCCACAGCATCAGCGTTGTTTATATCCTTCCGGATATCCAATGCGCATGAAACTGCCTTCCCTGCTGAAACAAATGAAGCAATGAACCCACTGCCGGTATGCTCAACTTCCCTGCCACCGTGGTGTAAAAAATGCTCCCGTATAACAGTAATATACCGGGTCAGCAGTTCATTTGCTTTTTCAGTACCCAATTTATACTGCAGCAAAACCGGGTCGGTGGTCTTTGTTACCAAAAGAATACGAAAAGAAGGGTCGCTGAAAACTTTTAATCCGTCATCAGTTATTTCCGCCTCTTCAGGGTCATATATCCTGCCCAAAAAAGATTCTACAAGTGAACTGTTTACTTCTATTATCTTATTGGGAAGCATCCCGTGTGAATGCCTGTGCAACTCTTCTACATCCTGCTTACTGGGAGCCTCTATAAGACAAAATACACTTTCCCGTTTTTCATCAATCCAATAGGTCATGCATTTACAGCCATGTCCTTCCTGGGCAATCATATCCAATTGGTGTGCCTTGGCAACATCCCTGGCAGTTACACCCGGGGCAATATGTACATCCATGTAAATTGGCATGTATTCTCTTCACCATTGGAATATATGAAGATAATATTTTTTCGAACCCCGGCCTGTCGTTTGTTCATAAGTCCTGTCCGTCATTTACCACTGATCCAAAATAGCAGGGCATGAATATTGTTTGCTCAGACCTTTGTAAAGCCATGCCCTGATGCTAATTTTATGTCATTACCTGGTTTTACAGGTGCATTTACAGGTTAGTGGTATCCCGATGTATAAATTTCTATTGGCTACTTTTACTGTTTATTCAATAAAATTAAGTTCATG
>JANRKT010000145.1:0-2617 GCA_033763355.1 Chitinophagaceae bacterium
CCGGATTTCAACCTGATAGCTATCGGATTTACTGCTTATCTTTTTTGTGCTTACGGTGACAGAGGGTTCATATTTAACAGCTGCCGGGGTTGTAACCGCCGACTGGGTTCTCTCATTCACAGCATAAAAAGCATTATTGATTAAATTCAAAACAACTCTTCCAATATCCTGCGGAATAATATTTATTTTTCCAATTGTTTCATCAAAATCCGTTTTCAAAGTGGCATTGAAGCTTTTATCCTTTGCCCGCAATCCATGATAAGCCAAGCGCAGGTATTCCTCAGCTAACACATTGATGTCGGTCAGTTCTTTCTGCCCGCTGCTGGTTCGTGAATGTTGCAGCATTCCTTTTACAATTGCATCAGCCCTTTTACCATGGCGATTTATCTTTCGCTGGTTCTCAATCGCATCATCCGCCAACGCAATAGCTGCATCTGTTCTACCCCTGCCTAACTCATCTTTCATTTCTGCAAGCAATTCTTCATTTACTTCACTAAAATTGTTCACAAAATTCAGCGGGTTCTGTATTTCATGGGCAATGCCGGCTGTCAGCTGGCCCAGTGAAGCCATTTTTTCTGACTGAACAAGCTGCTGCTGCGCAGCTTTAAGTTCTTCAAAAGCGGTTTCAATTTTTAATTTGGCCTTTTGTTTTTGCCTGTTGTTGCGGAAAAGAACAAACGCCAAAAAAAGTAAAACAAGCAGGGCAGCAAGAAGGCTGTAAATTTTCACCCCTGCTTTAAATTCCTCTCTTTCCTGTTTTAACCTGTTGTCGTAAACCGCCTTTTCAAAATTTCTTTTTACATCAATCGCTGTTAAATTCTCCTCCAGCTTCTTTGCATAAATAGTATCCTTTAACTGAATATGTTTTTTAAGGTAATCCAGCGCATCTCCGGGTCTTTTTAATTTTTCATATATATTGCCCAATTCTTTGTAAGCATCCGCCGTTCTTTGTGGTTGTTTTAAAAGCAGGGATAATTCAAGATTATTCTTAAAATACCCAAGGGCTTCATTATAGCGGCCTGCCTGCAGCAACGTCTGCCCGATATTTAAGTAATTATCTGCAATGGCGTAATTATCGTTGTACAATTCAGCAAAATGCAAAGATTGCCTGTATGATTGAAGGGCCAGGTCTGTTTTGCCTGCAGAACGGTAAACCATTGCCTGATCTAACAGGGCACGGGTAATTCCAAAAGTGTCTTTTATAACAGCATACATCTTCTCTGCTTTTTGAAGGTACTGAATGGCCTCTTCGTGATCATTTTTGCCGCCATAATAATCACCGAGCTGCATATAAGAATTGGCAATGCCTAATGTATCTTTTTGTATTTCACTTAAGCGCAATGATTCAAACTGGTATTTCAGTGAGAGAGAGTCATTATTAAGTGACTTATATATGTAACCCAACCGCTCGGTAACAACATCCCTGGGCCCCAGCCTTGACTGGCTGTAAGCATAGGCCTCATGCTTCTTCGCATAATCCAGCGCCTTTTCATAATTTTTTTCATTGTAAAAGAGATCTGAAATTTCAATCAGCGCCCTCATCATCTCCGTAGTATCACCTGCCCTTTCACCGCTGCTTAAAGCCAGCAAAAAATTTTCAAGTGCCCCAACTTTGTTATCCTGGTTTAAAAAAACAGACCCGATGTTGCGCAGGCATTTTGCCACATACAATTCATTACCCAGTTCCCCGAAAAGTTTCTTTGCCTCCATAAAAGATGTATAGGCATTGGCATAATCATCCCGGCACCTTAAAGACACGCCTGCAAAGAATGAAGCCTGCGCTTTCCCTTTTTTGTAGTTAAGGTTTTCAGCCATTTTAACGGCACGGCCTGAATAAATCAGGCCTGAATCGCAATCATCAATTGCGAGGAATGCAGAAGTAAGTTTGTTGAGTGTATTTACTTCGCCGGTATCTGTTACCCCCTTTCGCAAGGATGCCCTCAGCAGGCCGATTTCAGCATTTTGGCCGCATACAATGCAAGGAAATATAACAAAACAGAAAAAAAGAATTGCTGCTGCTAAAAGGTACTTCATATTATACTAAAGGTTTCAATGTGTTTACAGGATATATAACTGAATGATAAATTCACTCCCCTCCCCTTCCTTTGTCTCCACCTTCAATTCACCTCCATGCGCCTTTACAATATCATAAATCGTCTGAATCACGGATTTGCACGGATTGATTGATTTCACTGATTTCTTTATACTATTCATCTGTGTAATCCTTTAATCATTTCAATTCTTGCCTTTGCCGGCAAGGAGGAGTGATTCAGACAACAGGTAATTGAATAATAAACTCACTTCCTTCGCCTTCCCTTGTCTCTACCTTCAATTCACCTCCATGCGCCTTTACAATATCATACGCCAATGATAATCCCAAGCCCGTTCCCTGCCCTGTTGGTTTGGTGGTGAAAAAAGGCTGAAATATTTTGTCAAGAATTTTTTGAGGGATACCTGCGCCATTGTCTCTTACCCGAATTTCAACCTTATAGCTATCGGGTTTACTGTTTATCTTTTTCGTAGTTACCGTAACAGCAGGTTCATAAACACCCGAAGCTGTCAGGTCTTGTTCAAGTTCCCTCTTCTTTTCAGTAACAGCATAAAATGCATTATTCAC
>JANRKT010000146.1:0-7871 GCA_033763355.1 Chitinophagaceae bacterium
TACGGCTTTTATAAATTCCGTACATGATGATGGAAATTAATGTTGCGGCAAGTACAATCCAGTCTAAACGGCTCATGAAAAGTTTTTCGTAAACAAAGAAAACAAGATGACCTGCAGCAACAGGAAAGCAATTACAATGATATACCAGGCTTTCCAGCTTTTAAACAGTGGCGGCTTATCGTTGGTATGTTGCATAAAAATTTAATTTTCCCACAGAGACACCAGTGCTTAAAGTTTATCGCATTTGTCTTCACTCTAAGTCGGCGCCATTTATTCAAACATTATTTACTTGCGCGGTATAACAATGCAGCCACAATAATACCAAGCAACAATCCCAAAGCAAGTTTTTTAAAAATCAAACCAACAATAAGCCCAAGGCCAACTCCTACTACAAGGCCAAACTCTGCGCCCTTTCTTTTTTTACTTTGTTGCTCCATCATTTTTTGAATTGGGGTTGGCGATAAGATTAGCGAATAAACGGTAAGCTCCGGGCACCCCTGCGGGCAACTGTCTGAAAAATGCAAGCCCTGTGTAAATAAACCTCCCTTTGCCATAACGTGCTGCAATGAGGCTCCCTTTCAGTTCTGCTTCTCCCGGATCTTTCATGCTGAGAATGGCTTTGTAATTCGGGTCCACCTGGTCCGCAAAATAAACCCCCCTTTCCTGCACCCATCCTTCAAAATCTTTATCAGTTATTTTATTGGGCCAGTTAAGCAGTTCATTAGCAGGATCAGGAAAATTTACTTTGCTGTCCTCATCCGTTATCCTGTTTCTTGAAATTACAAAAGGATAAGGCCCCATCTTAAACCTTGCAGGGCCAACAAAACTATTGGTATTATATTGCACAAGGAAGTTACCGCCGTTTTTTACATAATCATTTAATACATCATTAACAGTATTCAGCCATTCATGCACATTGTATGCCCTTACACCGGCAACAACAGCATCAAATTGTTTCAGGTTATCAGCAGTTATGTCTTTCTCTTCAAGAAAATTGAGTTCGTAGCCCATCTGTTGTAATGCTTCAGGAACTTTATCACCCGCCCCTTTGATGTAGCCGATTTTTTTGCCGTCGGTTTTCCACTCAAAATGTTCAATTTTTATTTTAGCAGGTTTAAAATAATTTATTGATGGAATATGATCATAGTTTATTGATACAACATCATAAGTTAAATCATTCGTTCTTTTATTTTTAAATTGCCAGATAATCGGGAACTCTACATTTCCATCTTTATCTGGAATTTGATCCACATCCCAACTTTCTTCCTTAATTCTTACTTCTCCTCTTTGCATTATTGCGGAATCATGGGACAAAGATGGTTCAAGTGGATCACCTAATTTAATAAGCACCCTATTATTGGATTTATAAGAAGTCGTTGTTCTTGTAAAGTATGCGCCTACCAGTCCAATGTAAATTTCAGGCCGTATTCTTACACTAAATGGAGGGAAAATTGCCAAAGGCTGAAACAACTCCCCTTTCACAGGATCAGTATGTTTATATTGAACAGGTTTAGTGAATACAAATTCTTTTCCCTCAATCACTGTTTTAAACACCGCTTCATAAGCCGGGCCATTTTGCGGTTTGCCAATCAACTGCTGATTGTTTACCACAAAGCTTCCTTTCAGCATTTGATCTTTTAGCCAGTATGGTTGCGACAAGGGTTTATCGTCCGGTACTGCAAATGTTTTAACGAAATTGAAATTGGTATTTGCAGCAAGGCCCTTGTTTAAAGAACTGTCAAATTTATCAAAGGACACATTTCTCAATTCTGCCTTCACCCCTCCCCGGTTATTTATCCAGAAACCAATCCTCACCGAATCTCCCTGCACGGCATACTCCTGGTTGGTTGAAGCTTCCATGTACAAACCTGAGCAGGCCTCAATCAGCTTTTGTATTTCCTTTAATTTTTGTTCTTTCCAGTATCCATCTGCTAAAGCCTCAACCGACTGATACAATTTTACCAATGAAGCCACTGACTTTTCAGGCTGAGTGAATGAAAAGTTTTTAATGATAACATCAATTGCAGATGCAATGACTTTTCCTCCCTTTACCTTTTCCCATCCTGTAATAACACCATCCAGTAATTCAGTTACAGGGGCATCGCCTTCCAGCAAACTAAAATATTCTAATGCAGCGCCTCTTGAAGACGGTACCCCAAATCCCTGGCTCTTGTGCTGGCTGCGGCTTTCGGCTGCCAGCTCACCATAACTTTTACCAAGTAATGCATTGTAAGCGCCTACGTCAACCTTAAACTGGTTTTCACTTGTGGTATTTGTATTTCCGAAATTGAATGTATTCCACATTATCCTTTTGGCCTGCCAGGGCCTTACCCCATATTTAAATTGCTCAGGGAAACGATTTGCATCTGCAGCAGCTTTAAAAGCTTCATGCGCCAGTACCGCTGAACCCGAATGGTGCCCATGGCCTGCACGGTTGTCCTCGGGAAACCTTGTGACAATAACATCCGGTTGAAACTTCCGGATGATCCAAACCACATCAGCAAGGATTTTTTCCTTGTCCCATATCCGCATTGCTTCATCAGTACTTTTTGAAAAACCAAAATCATAGGCCCGGGTAAAGAATTGTTCAGCGCCATCAATTCTTCTTGCGGCGAGCAATTCCTGTGTACGGATCAAACCAAGCTCAATGCCCTGTTCATCGCCAATCAAGTTCTGCCCCCCATCGCCACGTGTAATGGAAAGATACCCGGTGCGGTATAATTTTTCCTTAGAAAGCCAGGCCAGTAATCTTGTATTTTCATCATCCGGGTGTGCTGCCACATATAAAACTGTGCCCAGTACTTTCAGCTTTTTTAAATGCAACAAAATTTCTGCGCTGTTCCAGTTTTGTGTTTGCTGGCTATAGGAAAAGTGAGCAATAAAAGACAACAATAAAGCGTAAAAGTATTTCATCATAATAAGGGAATCTTGTAAAATTAACATGTATTGCCTGATCCCAAAGTTTTATCATGGGTCCGGATCATCCCCTGCCGGAGATTTGACGTTGTTTTATCATTAACCTTTGCCCTGATATAAAATAACATGTCATCTGCATCATAACGAATGTCACCGGCTTCTGTGAGTGATTGAAACTCCCTTGAATCAACTGGTTTTGTTTTGATGTGATGCCCCTGTGTTAATTCTGATGAATCGCTTTTTTGTTGCCGGCCGGGCCCCGCGTTTGACAAAAAAGGTAAAAATAAAAAAAGCAGGAAGTAAAAATTTCTCATGCATGCCGGTTTGCTGCGCCGAAGATAAATGATGCAGCAGTAAAGAGGGATGCCGTTCTTATAAAATGCCCTCACCCCCTGCCGAATTTGTTTGCCTTCCCTCTCCGCAGAGAAGGGGATGGATCAGGATTACTGCCCCACCATAAACACAGCATTGCAAAGCATCAGTTTACCGTTTTCCCAGAAACTGCGGAAAATAACATCGTCTGATAAATAAACAATGTTGCCGCGGCCCATATCCTGCACGCCAAACAGCAAACCATCTTTGAGTTTTAGTTTGGTTTTACTACCGGCAAACCCGGTTACATAATTTTCTTTTTTTATTATACCCACATTCCATCCGCCTTCTTTAAAGAAATCGTAAATATTATCGTCCTGTTTCAGCGTGAAATAATAATCAGGGTAACCGAATGCAAGGGGATGGGAATTATCAAGGTCAACCTTATACACAGCGCCGGGTATAAAACCGGTTATAAAATCTTTCTCCCTGTTTTCGTAGCGTTTTAAAGCAGTATAAGGATCTTTATTTTTATCGTCCTCTTTCTTTTCCTCTTCTTTTTTCTTTTTGATTGCCCATTCAAGCGATGAGAGCTGTGATACTGCATTTTCCAAAGCCACCAGCCTTCCTCCCTGTTGTATCCAGTTCTTCAATTCATCTGCAGCGGCTTTATCATTGAGAAAACGGTAAAAACCATCCGGCATAATCAGTACATCAATGGTTTTCCAGTTCACCCTTGAAAGATCATTCTGATTGATGAGAGAAAGCGGGTAACCTAACTGCCGCTCAAAGAAATGCCATATTTCGCCAGCAGCGTTTGAACCCACCCCCTCTCCCGTTACCAGTGCAACCCGTGGTTTATTGATGAAACGCACCCTGTCGCTTCCAAGGTCAAATCCCTTGTCAACAAAGCCGGAGCTTATTGCTTCAACACCCGCCCGGAAATCACCGTCTTTATTTACCGACTCATTCACAACTGATGACAACCTGTTCCCAAAACTTTTATTGGCAGCTTTGGTAACTATAAGTGTTCCGGGATCGTAACTGCGGCCATTAACTGAAAATTTTTGTTCGGCATAGCGGACTTTTATACCTGCATTTAAAAGCCTTGCAAGAACTTTGGCGGAATTTGTATGCTTCCATGGAATAACATAAGCATAGGCATTGCCATCATTGGGAGCGGGTGCCTGGGATGAGCTTTTATTTGCTCCGGGGCGCAGAGAAATCTTTTCCCTTACCCCAAAAGCTTCGAGGCCGATGGCGTAAGGGAGGGACCATGCTGTAATATCATATGTTGCCGAATCGCTGATTTTTGATTTCGGCTCCATAAGTACCCTCACCAGGTTTGACTTGGGCTGATACGCAGACACAATGATGTCATTCTGCTCAATGGTAAAGGTCTCATCCTTAGCACTTATATAATTGTACCCCTTTGCATTAACATTCGCCTGTGCAAAACCGTAATCAATGCCGTTCATTGAAAGGTATTTTTCAAGCACGCCGGTCTGATCGGCAGAAGTGCTGCGTGTTTTAATTACATAAGTTTTGTATTCACCTGATCCACTGGTTACTGCATCGCTGTAAAATTTCCTGAACTCTTTAATAACACGGGTTGCATTCTTTGAACTGATTTCAATGGTTGACAGCCCCGTAGTAAAATGATGCTCCAGCCTGTCGGCCAAAGTGAGTGTGTCCCCATCGGCAGTTCTTACCGCCAAACCGCCTGCGCTGTGGCCGCCTTGTTCATACGTCATACCAATAGCTCCCTGGTAAGTAGGATAGGTATCACCGTAGCTGGGATAAAAAAGGTCAAACCTTTCTTTTGTAAAATAAAGCCAGCCGTTGGCATCAAAATATTTTGCATGGTTTTTACCAATCATTACCTGGAACTCCCTTTGCCATGGAGTGATCACTTCATGGTAAGGCTCTGCAGCAGGTGCGAAATAATATGGATTGTTAAAACCCTGTTCGTGAAAATCAACATGTACATGGGGCAGCCACTCATTGTATCTTTTAATGCGATGTTGTGTTTCAACCTGCGATTGCCACGCCCAGTCGCGGTTTAAATCAAAATTGTAATGATTGGTCCTTCCGCCGGGCCAGGGCTCACGGTGCTCCCTTGATTGCGGGTCTGCATCCGCAGTTTTATTTGCAACAGAAGTAAACCAGTTGGCATACCGGTCACGTCCGTCGGGATTGATACACGGGTCAATCACTACTACAGTATTCTTAAGCCATTCTTTGGTTTGTGCATTTTGCGGGTTTACCAGTTCATACAAAGTTTTCATTGCCGCTTCGCTTGATGATGGCTCATTGCCATGCACATTATAACTCAGCCATACAATTACAGGTGCATCTTCATTTGGCGCCATCCTGTCACGGGCCTGTAAAGCCAGCCGCATGTTATTCATACGTATTGCTTCAAGCGCCTGCATGTTTTCAGCAGATGAAACAAAGGCCAGCATCAAAGGTCTCCCTTCATAAGTTTCACCATATTTCTCCAGCTTCACCATGGCAGGCAATGCCGAAGCAACAGCAGAAAAATAATTGACGATTTTATAATGTAGCGTATATCTGTCGCCCAATTTATATCCCAAATATTGTTCAGGAGATTGCAAACTGTTTTGTGCATTTGCTGAAACAATAAGCAGGACCAATAGGGCCAGAGCAAGGAACTTTCTGTGCATAGATTTTTTTTATGAGGCGTGAAAATAAACTGAAACAGCTAATTTCGAAAAAAATAAACTTTAGTATGATGCCGCTTAAAAAATATATGCTCATGTGCCTTTCCATTATAATGGTTTTTTTAGCTGCTGCGCAGATCAATCCTTACCAGTATAATATCCAAAAAAAAGTGATATGCCGTAACGGCGCTGTTGTATCCGCTCATCCGCTTGCCAGCAAAGCAGGTGTTGAAATGCTGAAGAAAGGCGGCAATGCAGTGGATGCAGCCATTGCCACACAGCTTGCACTTGCTGTGGTGTATCCCGGTGCAGGAAATATTGGCGGCGGCGGCTTTATGATTGCCCGTTTGCAGAATGGTAAAACCATTGCATTGGATTACCGTGAAAAAGCCCCCGGCAAAGCTCACCGCGACATGTACCTTGACAGCGCCGGCAACCCGTTGCTCTCATTAAGTCAGGATGGACACCTTGCCGCCGGTGTTCCCGGAACAGTTGCAGGTTTATTTGCTTCACATAAATATGCAAAACTTCCCTTTATTGTTTTAATTGAGCCGGCTATTCAGCTTGCTGAAAAAGGGTTTGCAATTACGGAAAGAGAAGCATCATCGCTCAACGCCATGCAAAAGGAATTTCTGAAGTGCAATACATCCGTTCCCGTTTTTATCAGATCATCAGGCTGGAAAGCCGGGGATACATTAATACAGAAAGACCTTGCAGCAACTTTAAAGCGGATAAGAGATGAAGGCAACAAAGGTTTTTATGAAGGTGAAACAGCAAGGCTGATTGTAGCAGAAATGAAAAAAGCCAATGGCATTATCAGTTATGAAGATTTAAAAAATTATACGGCAAAAGAAAGGACAGCGATGCAATTTGCATACAAAGGTTACACCATTATCGGTATGCCGCCTCCCAGCAGCGGCGGAATTATCATTGAGCAGCTGATGAAGATGATAGAAAAAAGAAATATCGGTAAGATGGGTTTTCATACAGTGCAATCTGTTCAACTGATGACAGAAGCGGAAAGAAGGGCTTTTGCAGACCGGGCAAAGTTTTCAGGCGATGCTGATTTTGTAAAAGTGCCTGTTAAAACGCTGGTAAGTGAAAAATATCTTGATGAAAGAATGAAAGATTATGATGCATCCAAAGCAGGTAACAGCAACATTACACAAGCGGGCAACATCAATCCTGAAAGCGAAGAAACCACTCATCTTTCTGTTATTGATAAGTGGGGCAATGCCGTTTCTGTTACAACAACGCTTAATGGCGGATACGGCGCAAAAACAGTTGTAACCGGCGCAGGTTTTTTACTGAACAACGAAATGGATGATTTTAGTATAAAACCCGGTGTACCCAATATGTATGGCGCTGTTGGCGCCGAAGCCAATGCCATTGCACCAGGCAAAAGAATGCTGAGTTCAATGACACCCACCATTGTTTTGAAAAACAATAAACCTTATCTCGTAGTGGGAACACCCGGGGGAACAACCATTCCCACTTCAGTATTTCAAACGCTGGTAAACATTCTTGAATTCGGGATGACTGCAGAAGATGCGGTAAACAAGCCCAAATTCCATCACCAGTGGCTGCCGGATGTGGTGTTCACTGAAAATGATTTTCCCAAAGAAGTAATTGCAGCTTTGGAAAAAATGGGATACAAAATCGTAAGCCGTGGCTCAATAGGCAGAACAGAAGTAATAAAAATAACCAAAGGAAAAATTGAAGCGGTTGGCGACAAACGGGGGGATGACGATGCGGAAGGGTATTGAGAAAAAACACGAAGTAAGATGTAAGAAATATGAAGAATGATGGAGATTAGCAACAACGATAAACAAGAAATCAGAAACCAATCATGACCATCGGCCAAAACTTTTTAGATACCGCTATTAAAAGGGTAAGCTATTACAAAGAACTCGGCAATAAAACTTTTGAGCAGCTTGCAGATTCTGATTTTTATTGGCA
>JANRKT010000147.1:0-38370 GCA_033763355.1 Chitinophagaceae bacterium
CACCTCAAACAACACTCTTGCCGGCCACCTCTCTCTGCCGTTCGGCAGGATTCATATCCGCCACGGCGGACTTGGATTCAACAACATGATAGAAATATTTGGCGGGGTAGCTCAGGCGGTTAGAGCGCAGGATTCATAACCCTGAGGTCATGGGTTCAACTCCCATCTCCGCTACAAAATCAATCCTCTGATTTAATTTATCAGAGGATTTTTTATTTATGATTTATACCGTTTATATCCTTTACTCAGAGAAATTTAATAAGCATTATACCGGCTTTTCATCTAATCTTCCGGAAAGATTAAGATCACATAATGAATATGGAAAAGACTGGACAGCCAGGTACAGACCCTGGAAAATTATTTTTACAAAGGAATTCGAAACCAAAGAAGAAGCGATGGCTTATGAAAAATGGTTAAAAACCGGAGCCGGAAGAGAGTTCATCAAATCACTGCCTCACTAAGCAGGATTCATCACTGCATCATGCGGGAAAGGTATACGCCGCGGCAGACTCGGGCTGTGACCGCCATGAGGCGGTTTCAACTCCCGATAACGCTACAAAATCAATCCCCTGATTTGATAAGGGGATTTTTTATTTGCTGCCCTGTGTCATGTCCGCACAACCAAATGACCTTTACATCTTAAATTTTAATATCCTAAAATGAAGATAAGTGCTGAACAAAGCGGAAATATGTGAAATTGCATATAAAGCTGAAGACAGGATACACGACAGGAGGCTAATCAGCATATTGTGCTCCAATAAGCAGCAATCATGTAAATATTATTGTATCAAGACAATCAATTCAAATGTTTTCCCATCCAGATGATCACCGCTTTATGAAGAGGGCTATTGAACTTGCCCTGGCAGCTGAACAAAAAGGTAACCTGCCTATCGGGGCGGTAATTACCCTGAATAATGAAATTATAGCCGAGGGATATAATTCCATATTTGTCCCGGTTTACAATCCCGGACTTCATGCTGAAATGACGGCCCTTGACAGGATACCTGAAGGGCTATGGAAAAGTTCCGGTGAAATGACTTGCTACACCACCCTTGAGCCCTGCTGCATGTGCTTCGGCAGGCTATTGCTCTCAGGAACAGGAAGGATAGTTTTTGGCTCCATCGATCCCGAGGGAGGCGCTGGTTGTTTAATCAGCCATCTGCCAAAATTTTTCAGTAAAGAAAATATCCCGCAATGGGAAGGACCTGTTATGCCCGGAGAATGTGATGCACTTTTTCAGAGAGCATGGGCAATGTTCTGCAATAAATAATTAACACAAATCCGGCTTTTATTATTTTCTTGTCATCCAGTATTCAAAACTCCCTGCCGTTGCGCAATAACTTGCAGTTAAAAAATACTGATGAAAAATTATTGCATGCCCTTGTTACTCATCGCAACATCTGTTTGCTTGTGCAGTAAAATCAACGCCCAGTCAAATGAAAAAGATAAAGAAAACGAAAACCCCCTTCATCACCGGGTCTCGGTAGTCTTCTCCCAATCCCATATTCCTGCGGCTAATGAAACAAATGTCAAAAAGCAGATTTTTATTGCCCCCGTGCTTGGAGTGAATTATGAATTGTGGTTCAACCGGAAATGGGCTGTGGGGCTCCACAATGACTTTACTATGGAAACTTTTAATGTTAAGAAAAGCTCCGGCAGTGAAATTATTGAAAGGGACTATCCTGTATTGATCACACTTGTTGCCCTTTATAAACCAGTTAAACATTGGTCGTTTTTTGCGGGGCCGGGAAAAGAGTTTGAAAAAAACGAAAGTTTCCATGTTATTAAAACAGGAATTGAATATGGCATAACCATACTTAAAACCTGGGAAATCGGATTTGGGTTTGAATACGACATCAAATTAAAAGGCTACAGTACATGGCAGGCTGGTATTGGGTTCAGTAAAAACTTTTATTAGGTACAGAACGTACCGGTTTTTAAAAAACCGGTATGCTTCTAAAAATGTCTTGAATGCATCACGGGGTGCATTTCTTTTTTATGTTTTACAGGAACTATATAACTCCACACAAGCTGCAGTAAGATCAAACTGTTCCATTCTTTACGGTTATTTCTTATTACAGAATTATAACCTGCACCGGTTTCAAAATGCCCGAACCTGTCTGTGCCGAAACCAATACCGGTATATAACCAGTTTTCGGAAACAAAAGCGTTCCTGCTGCCGGCAGTAAACATCTTTTACCACATGGTTGCCAAGCCTCATCTTGGTAGCTGCAAGGATATTGGCGTCAATTTTTTATTTATAACGGCTGTAAAGAATAGTGAAGGCCCAGTACCCGGAAAATTTAGATCCTGAGTATATCCAAAAAATGGATGCATTAAAGTAAAGTATATAAACAGACATGATTTCATATCGCTGCATAATTACATAGCATGGCAGTAACTCACTGTCGCCGGTTTTACAGAATAAGGAAACCGGGCTTTAATTCAGGATTTTTTATGGAAGAATCCCTACTTTTAAAATATGTTTGGCCCCATCCATAAAAACATATCAAAATATATTCAGCTCACAGAAAATGAATTTGAATATTTCAGCTCCTTGGTTAAGCCCAGGCGCCTGAGAAAAAAGCAGTTTATCCTTGAAGAAGGCGAAATATGCAACCATGAATGTTTTGTAAACAGTGGCTGCCTGAGGCAATATTACCTTGATGAAAAAGGGCAGGAACACATTATACAGTTTGCCATTGCAGACTGGTGGATATCTGACCAATACAGTTTTCTAACCGGCCTCCCTTCCGGCAACTTTATTGATGCCCTCGAAACAACAGAAGTTTTGATGATAAGCAAACCTGATCTTGAAAAATTATATAATACAATACCAAAATTTGAAAGGTTTTTCCGCATCGCTTTCCAGAACAGCTATGTGGCCCTGCAGCGTCGTATTCTTTCCGGCCTTACACAGACGGCTGTAGAACGCTACCTCGATTTCAGCAAACGCCATCCTGACATTGAACAAAAAGTACCGCAGCACCAGGTGGCTTCCTACCTTGGCATCACCCCTGAATCACTAAGCCGCATCCGCAAACAGCTTTCCCGGCGGTAATTATTCTTATCATACATCAATGCCGTTTATTAACCTTCATCATTGGAGCGGGGCCCACATATAACGCAATTTTACAGTGTAAAAAAATTACTCAATAAAATAATTAGTATGAAAGCAATTACAGAAAAGATCAACCAACTTAACCAACTGGTACTTGACGGCAGACTGATGGACGCCTTTGAAATGTATTACGATGATGATGTGGAAATGCAGGAAAACGCCGCTCCTCCTACAGTTGGCAAACAAGCCAACCGGGAAAGGGAATTGAAATTTTTAAATGACGTAACCGAATTCCGCGGTGTAAAAGTGCTGGATGTTGCAGCAGGAAATAACGTTTCGTTTGTTACCTGGCAATTTGATTATACACACAAAGAATGGGGTGTAAGAAATTACACGCAGGTTTCGGTGCAGCACTGGAAGGACGGAAAAATTATTAAAGAGCAGTTCTTCTATGGGAATTAATGCAGGGTAAGCCACATTACTTTTCCATACATTGGTTTGGCTTACTTTTAGCCTATGGAACAACTCAGAATCGCAATTATCCAGCACCGCCCTGTACACCTGAACCTTAAAGCAAGTACCCAAAAAGCGTTAGCGTTTATAAAAGAAGCAGCAGGACAAAGTGCTCAGTTAATTGTTTTTGGTGAAACATGGCTCAGCGGTTATCCCGCATGGATTGACCACTGCCCTGAAATTGCCAGTTGGAATAATGAAGCGGTAAAAGAAGTGTTTGCACTGATGCATGCCGGCAGTCCGGCTGTGGATGGAAAAGAAATAAAATCAATATGCGATGCAGCAAAAGAACATGCTGTGGTAATCGGCCTTGGGTTTAATGAAAAAATTACAAAAGGCATCGGGGGAGGGACCATTTACAACTCTTTTATCATTATCAATGAAAAAGGAGAAAAAGTGAATCATCACCGAAAACTGGTGCCTACTTTCAATGAAAAACTTTTGTATGGCAACGGTGATGCTGCCGGATTAAAAACTGCTGAAACAGGATGGGGAAGGACGGGTGGCCTCATTTGCTGGGAACACTGGATGCCCCTTGGCCGCCAGGTGCTGCATAACGAAAACGAGGTCATTCATCTTGCACTATGGCCAACTGTTCATGAAATGCACCAGGTAGCCAGCCGACACTATGCATTTGAGGGAAGATGCTTTGTCATTGCCGCCGGACAAATGATGCAGGTAAAAGACATTCCGCAACAATTAACATTGCCCGGGTATTTAAAAGACAATCCTGATAAATATATTTTAAACGGAGGCAGTTGTGTAATTGACCCGAAAGGAAATTATTTATTACCGCCTCAATTTGATAAAGAAGAAATTCTTTACTGTACAATTGAACATTTTGATGTTGCCATCAAAGAAAAAATGACACTGGATACATCTGGTCATTACAACCGCTGGGATATTTTTGACCTGCACATCAACAGGAACCGCAAAACCTAAATTTCAGACATCTCTTTTTTACTGATCACATTTATGCCTTCAGCATCATGTAATCCAAATTCCTTCATTACCCTCAGCACTTCCGCCACACCCCAGGCCTGGGCCATACAACCCCGCGGGTGATGCGGTACATCTGCATCAAATATTTCTGAAACTGTTCCGATACCACCTTCATTCAAATGATATTTAAAGTTTCCTATTACATTTACCGCATCAGACTTGCGGCTTCCTGCTTCTGACTTCATTAATGCATCCACATAAGGCCCCAGCAGCCAGCTCCACACCGTTCCTTCATGATAAGAAGAATCGCGGTGCCAGGCATCGCCTCCATACTGATGAACGTAATGAACATCTTCCGGCGGTAAACTTCTTAACCCCACCGGCGTATATAATTTTTCTGTTGTGATTTTCAATACAGCCTCCGCTTTTTTCCCCTCCAGCATTGCAAATGGAAGGCTTATTGCAAATAATTGATTCGGCCTTAAACTGGCATCCGGTTTTCCGTTTTCGTCAATAACATCATACAAATAATTGCCACCGGCATACCAGAACAAACCATCAAAACTCTGCTTTGCCCTGGCAGCGCTCAGCTCAACCAGTTCCGCATCATGCTGCTGGTTGTTCATGCACAGCAGTTCAGCAAATATTTTTAAGGCATTATACCAGAGTGCCTGTATTTCTACCGGTTTGCCCATTCGCGGCGTTACCACCCATGTACCAATCCTTGCATCCATCCATGTCAATTGCTGTCCTTCTTCGCCTGCGAATAATAACCCGTCATCATCAACATGAATATTATAACGTGTTCCTTTAAAATGCCAGTCAATAATTTCTTTTAATACAGGAAGAAGTTCATTAATCACAAAATCCCTGTCGCCTGTTGCCTGCAGATATTTATATACCGCTATAAAATACCAGAGCGTACCATCCACATTATTATATTCCGGCGGCTCATTGTTATCCTGGAAACGGTTGGGCAACATGCCCATGCTTACATTATGACTGAATTCAGCAAGGATTTTCTTTGCGTCTTCATACCTGCCCGTACTTAAACACAGGCCCGGCAATGAAATCATGGTATCCCTTCCCCAATCGGTAAACCAATGGTAACCTGCAATAACCGTGGCACCCTCCCGGCCTCCTCCTGTTGGGGAAGAGCCAGAACGTTTTACAATAAACTGATCGGCTGCAAGAATGAGTTGCTGCATGGTTTCATCGTGCGGCTGTCCTTCAATTAGTTTCTCCCTTCTTGCTTTTTCCTTCTGAAATAATTCAACTGCATTTTTAGCCTCAGGGTTTTCTGTTGAAAGCACAACCGCTAATGGCTTTCCTTCTTCCAGTTCAATGGAAAAATGCCCGGGATTAAAAAGGTCTTCTTCAAAATCAAGCCCCCGGTATTGCTCAACTTCATAGTTAAAATGAAAGAACCAGCTGGGGTGATGGTGATAATCACCACCGGGAATATGGATATAAATGTCTGGTGTACCATCGTACAAGTTTGTTTTAAACATTCCATTCTTAAATTCAGCTTCATGCCTTACAGCATCATTGGCGTGCATCATGGAATGATAACCGCGAACAGACAAAAGCGGCAAAAGCTCTATCTGAACTTTAGAAAGGTTTTGAAACCCTTCAAAAGATTTAAGTTCATACAAAATAATAATGGTGTTTTCACCATGTATCATGGCAATGGTTTTCTTCAATTGCACCGGGGTAAAACCTGCAATTGGAATTTCATAAGTCCATTCAGGAAAAAAACCTTTACTAAAGCCTTTGAGGTAATGATGGCCCCTGGGATGAACCGTATTATCCATGTATTTATTTACCCCCAATTCATACCTGTTGCCATCAATAACAACCGCTTCATCCAATTTGGATACAAGCGCCATTCTTTCTGCAGGCGGTTTTGTTGCTGCAACAAGTAAACCATGGTAGCGGCGGGTATTGCACCCTGAAATTGAAGAAGACGCCCATCCGCCAAGCCCGTTGGTTTCAATCCACTCATGCTGAACAGCTTCATGCAAATTATTCAATGTGCCTCTTTCTTTATGTAAAATCATGTCTGCCGGTTAAATGATGTAAAGAATAAAATCAACATATCGGGAAACCGGAAAATATCACACCTCTGCGGCTTCCTTCCTGCTGTCTTTTATGCCCAATCCTTTAGAAGTATTAAGGCTTTGGATCAGTTCTGCCACTACTCCTGTCCATCCTGTCTGGTGCGATGCCCCCACGCCTCTTGCCGTATCTCCATGAAAATATTCATAAAAGAGTATAAGGTCTTTAAAATGTATGTCATCCCTGTATATTGAATAAAAATCGTTAACCGGCCTGTGCCCGCTTTCATCTTTTTCAAAAACGGATACAAGCCTTTTGGCAATTTCATTTGATACTTCACTTAACGATATACTGTTCACTGATCCGGTAGGATATTCGACCCTGCAATCATTGCCGTAATAATTACAATACTGTTTTAATGCTTTTACCAAAAGGTAATTCATCGGCATCCACACGGGGCCACGCCAATTGCTGTTGCCCCCGAATAAAGATGATGTCCCTTCTCCCGGCTGATAGTCAAGTCCGAAATTTTCACCGTTGATGTTCACTGAGTATCCGTTCTGATGAACTTTTGAAATAGAGCGGATACCGCCCTTGCTTAAAAACTCTTTTTCGTCTAACAAGGCTTTCAGCAACCGCTGCAACCGTTCTTTGGGAACAAGCGATAATAAAATATCATCATGCTCTTTCAAATCTTCTATCACCAGGTATTGCCCGTTATCTTCCCTGTACTTTTGAAACCATTTCAGCCTTCTGTGAAACTCCGGAACTTTTTCAAGTAAATCCTTTTTCAATACAAATACCGCAAACAAAGTTGAAAGGCCTACAAGGCTCCTTACTTTAAGGGGGATGTATCTTCCGTCGGGCATGGCAAGCACATCATAAAAGAAACCTTCTTCTTCGTCCCAGCTTCCCGTCCAGTTTTCGCCAATGCGGTTTAAGCTTTCCGCTATATAAACAAAGTGTTCAAAGAATTTTGTTGTTACATCTTCGTAGTTAGGGTTATGCTGCGCCAGCTCCAATGCCATCTCCAGCATATTCAAACAATACATGGCCATCCAGCTTGTGCCATCGGCCTGTTCCAACTGGCCGCCGCCCGGTATCATGTTGCTCCTGTCAAATACACCAATGTTATCCAAACCTAAAAACCCGCCTTCAAAAACGTTGTTGCCTTTATGGTCTTTGCGGTTCACCCACCATGTAAAATTGATGAGCAGTTTCTGAAAAACTTTTTCAAGGAAATCAATATCGCCTTTGCCTGTTTTTTCCTTTTCCATTTTATATACCTGCAAACAACTCCATGCATGCACAGGAGGGTTTACATCTCCAAAGCTCCATTCGTATGCAGGCAACTGGCCATTGGGGTGCATGTACCATTCACGCAAAAACAATATCAGCTGATCTTTTGCAAAATGCGGATCAACCATGGCAAGGGGCACACAATGAAAAGCAAGGTCCCATGCAGCATACCAGGGGTATTCCCATTTATCAGGCATGGAAATAATGTCTTCGTTATTCAGCGAATGCCAGTGGTGGTTGCGTCCTGTTTTTCTTGCTTCAGGTGGTGCAGGCTGGCCTTTATCGCCATTCAGCCATTTGGGCATATCAATATTAAAGTATTGTTTGCTCCACAACATGCCTGCAAATGCCTGGCGTTGTATGTTACGCTGTTCTTGACTCTTAGCGGCAGTAATGTCGTGGTAAAATTCATCCGCTTCTTCAATGCGCTGGTCAAAAAGCAAATCAAATTGTTTTCCGAACGAATCCTGCACCGGAGCCTGTTTGCTTAAACGCAGTTTTATTGTAACAGATGAGCCGGCCGGGATATTGAATTCGTAAAACGGGGCAAATTTGGTTCCTTCCTTTTTTTCTTCAAGCCATTCAAAGCGCTGTTGCTGCACAGCAGTATGAAAAGCATCTTTTACGTACGGTGTGGCATTAGGCTGATTGTATAATTTTTCTGTATTGGTTTCATTTTCTGTAAACAGTTTCCTGGCAGGTGTTTCAAAAGAAAAATAATATTCTCCAAGTCCGGAGTGTTTAAGTTTTACAACATTCCCGTCCACTGATTGCATAACCGGCCTCTCCTTCATCAACCCGAAACTCCACAGGTTGCGGAACCATAATGTCGGCAAAACGGCAATATATGCTGCATCAGTGCCGCGGTTGTGTATTGTTATCCGTATAGCAATATCCTCAGCTTCGCTTTTTGCATATTCTGTGAACACATCAAAGTAACGTGATTCGTTGAACAGCCCTGTATCAAGCAACTCATACTCTTTTTCGAATTTATTCCTGCTGCGGTTGATATGTACCAGGTCAGCATAAGGGTATTCAGCCTGCGGGTATTTATACAGGTGCTTCATGTAAGAATGGGTGGGCGTACTGTCAAGATAATAATACAACTCTTTTACATCCTCGCCATGGTTGCCCTCATTGCCTGTTAACCCAAACATCCTTTCTTTGAGTATAGGGTCTTTGCCATTCCACAACGCAAGTGCAAAACAAATCCGCTGCATGTCATCGCTTATTCCTGCAATGCCATCCTCGCCCCAGCGATATACACGGCTCCTGGCATGATCATGCGGAAAATAATCCCAAGCATTACCATATTCGCTGTAATCTTCCCGAACAGTGCCCCACTGGCGTTCACTCAGGTATGGTCCCCATTTTTTCCAATGCGGTTGGCTTAATCTTTTTTGTTCTTCGTTCATTCTTTTGTTTTTTACACAAAACATTTAGTATAAATAAGTCCAAATGACGGGAATACGAAAAGTCCGGGTGACATTCTCGGAAAACAGGAAAGCTCTTTCTGTCTTCCGGACTTCATGACTTTCCTACTACCCATTATCCTCAAACCCGGGGTACAGCGTCATCCCTCCATCTACAAACAAAGTTGTCCCGTTTACATAATCTGCATCATCACTCGCAAGCCATACCGCAGCTTTGCCAATATCCTCTACCTGTCCCACCCTTTTTTGCGGAATCAGTTTTAATAATTCCTGCAGGTGTTCTGCTGTGTCCCATGCATCATGGTTAATCGGGGTTGCAATAGCACCGGGAGCAATACTGTTGATGCGGATCTTCTTTGGCGCAAATTCCTGCGCAATGGTTTTCATCATCAGCATTACACCACCTTTACTGGCTGCATAGTTAGCATGGCCTGCCCAGGGAATTACTTCATGCACACTGCTCATGCAAATGATTTTGCCCGCACTTTTTGACTTACCGTTTACACCACGACGAAGGAATTCTTTAATGGCCTCCCTTGCACAAAGAAACTGCCCCGTTAAGTTTACACTGATTACAAAGTTCCATTGGTCCAGTGTCATTTCAGTAAAAGGGGCGTCTTTCTGCAAGCCTGCATTGTTAACGAGGATATCAACTGTACCAAACTGTTTCACTACATCCGCAAACATTTTCTGTACCTGGTCTTCCTTGCTTACATCGCATTGGTAGCTGATGGCAATGCCGCCATTGCTGCTGATGTCGTTTACAACAGCATCTGCCATTTCCCTTGCTCCGGGCACAGGATAATTAACCACCACTGTAGCCCCTGCTTTTGACATTTCCTTTGCGCAACCTGCGCCAATACCGCTACTTGCCCCGGTTACAATAGCAACCTGGCCTTTTAATTTTTGTTCCATTTTTTTAAGAATTTATAACAGTTCCGATGTCAGGTAATTTTGCCGCCTGGTATGCCGCAGCAAACTTTTTTTGATTACTTGTATTTCAAAGTCAGTAAGGATATTAACAAAAAAACGGTGCGCATCACTGGCAGATCCAAAAGGATTAGGATAAGAATTATTGGTGCGATGCTGGCAATCTTTCATGTAATACAAATAATCCGCCGATTGCAAAAGTCCCCACGAGTTTATCAAATCTTCGTCTCCCGCTGCCATTACCATGTTTTCAAGGCTGTATATTTTCTTAAGGGTATTGTTCTGCATTGCGTTTTCAAACCATATTGAATTTTCACTGTCATCCCATGAAATGGTTTGAGGCACATTGTAAACATCTTTGGGATAATAATTTTCCAGCACTTCACCCGGCGAGGCAAAACCCCAGTTTATATCTTCTAAAACAAGTTCAGGTAATTTTTTAAGAAAATTAAATATCCCTGTGCTTTCCGGCTTATAGATGCCAAGTGTTTCATAGTCCATCAGCAGGTTTATGTTGTCTGTATCCTTACCGTGCCCGTGTATCCATCCAGTAAACTTTTCTGCTGTTAATGGTTGTTCATTCCAGGAAACATCATCAAACCGGAAGGCAATGTCATCCGATAACCTGACATTTCTGAGCAGCACTGAAAAATCGCCATTACCGGGCGCAGCATAAATAACATTTGGTGACCTGCCATGTAATATGCTGACCGTACCTTCACAAAGCATCCCTTTAAAACCCATCTGCCTCACCAGCTTTGCCAGGTCATTATTATAGATCAGTTCTGTGTTCCTGAAAACAACCGGCTCCACGCCGAATAACTCTTTTACGAGGTCACGGTGTTTATCTGTTTGCCTACTAAACTCTGTTTCTGAAATAAGGCCTGCCAGCGAATTGTAATAAGTTTCACCAAGTATGTCTGCACAACCGGTTTTTACCAGCTTTTGGAATGATTTAATTACATCCGGCCTGTAGCGGCTGAGTAATTCAAGAACGGTACCGCTGAGTGAAAATGCCACTTTAAATTTCCCCTTCCACTCCTTAGCCAGCGAAAGCAACAGGCTGTTGGAAGGCAGGTAGCATAATTCCGCAACCCTATCAATATTTTTTCTGCTGGCTTCCTCATTAATATAATTGTGGCAAATCTCAATCTCATTTGAACCGTAAGTTTTCAGGCGGTAAGACTGGTGCACACGAAAAAATAAACTGATTGATGACATGGTTTTTCAATTTAAGATGAGTCCCTTCGCTGTTTCCCCGTTTACTGTTTCATTTTCCCTTTCCAAAATTACCCAAGTTCCCATCCTGCAGTTATTAAGTTTTCTTTATTGATTTCAGATGTAATTGTTACGGTTGTAAAATTAGTTATCGCCTTTGCTCAGCCCTGTCCGCTGCTTTACAATTTTTATGCACATGTGTTAATTAGTCATTGTCGGGTCATTGAGTTCAATCCGTTTGCGGTTGTAGTAAAGCATCCCGCAATCACGCAGTTCATTTAGTAATGTGGTTACGCTTTGCCGTGAAGTGGAAATGATGCCGGCAATATCATTATGGGTAAGGTAATTGTTCAGTACAACTTTGTTGCCCATGCGGTCGCCTTCACGGTTTGCCCAGTCCCTGAAGAAGCTGATGAGCCTTGACTTTGCATCTTTAAACACCAGGTTGGAGTGTTTGCTTTCAAGCCTGCGCAGTTTACCGCCCACCTGTTTTGCGTAATTCATGGCCAGCACCGGCGAACGCTGCATTACCTGCCTGAACTCTGAAGACTTATAGGAACACACAACCGTATTATCAGTAAGCGCTTCTGCAAAATCATCATCGGGCATGTTTCCGTCAAGGCTTATATCGCCAAATACATCACCGGCGCTTAATATTTCCTTAATCAGTTCATCACCGCGGTCATCCACTTCGCTTACTTTTACCTTACCTTTTAAAACAAGGTAAACCCTGGCTTCATACCCATCGGCCATGTAAATGCTTTCGCCGCGTTTTACATTTTTCATCTTTGCGGTTTCGTTCAGCTGCACAATTTCGGCTTCGCTTAAACCAGTGGCAAGCATATGCTGCCTGAGGTACATGTATTTGATCTCGGTGTACATAAAATTTAATTTAAGTGTTGGTGATTATGTTATTGATTTTTAGTTTCTGCTTATAGCCAGCATGCGGGTTATTTTATCAATCATTGCCGGCTTTGTAAGCACCCCCGTTACATCATCAAACCCATGGCCGTCGCCGGCAAACAATACTGAGGGCAGATCACTAATCATCTCTGCTTTGGCCAGTATTTCCAGTTGCAATTTTGAGAGGTTCACGAAAGTTCCCTGGCTGCCTAATAAAAAGTGTTTTACTTCCCTGGACATGATTTTCCTTTTTTAGCATTAATAAATTTTGTTTCAGTTCTGCCTTGCGGCAAGGGCGTTTTCAATTTTGCTGATCAGCACATTTTTGGGTACAAGCCCTTTTACATGGTCCACCACCTGCCCTGTTTTAAAAAAAAGAATTGTGGGTATTTCCATGATACCGTATTCCTCGGGAAGGCTGGTTTCTTTTTCTACATCTACAGAAAAGAAACGTGCTTGCCCTTTATATGACCTGGCCAGCTCCTCATAAACAGGAGAAATAATCTGGCAGGCGCCGCTCCACTCTTTTTTAAACTGTACCAATGCAAGTGTCATGCTGTCTATCACTTCGTTCCTGAAATTGGTTTTTGTTATTTCCTTTGTCATTGCTTTACTTTTTTCTTTTAAATCTGGCACAATATTAATAGGCCAACGGCATGCCAGTCTTTTTTCCATTTTTGTGTATAGCCCGAAACTCTTTACCAGCAAGGGTTTCATGATATTCAGAAAAATATTTTCGCTGAAAAAGAAACAGGAAATTTTCCCATTATTTTGGGATGTTCCCAATAGGTTGGGAAGGGTTCCATTTATTTAAGAGGAAGTAAAATGTATAAATGAAAAAATACAAGCCCGGCCAAAATCAACTTCTTTAATAACCGGCGCTACCAACATGAAACAAAAAAGGGTGACAAACTTTTCAGTTTATCACCCGCACCAAAACATCAAACTGCCCTTTTAACTTTTATTCTTAACACCTGGCCAGTTGTCATCTGCCTTTTTGATATACCCGGACTGTCCCTTGTTCCAGATGTCCCTTACATCTTTGTTATAATTCAAATACAATTTGCCGTTTACAATACTCCATGCATCTGCTTCTGTCGGGGCTTTATATCCCCTTGATAAACCATAGGCACAGTAACCGCCATATTGCGGCGCATATTTTTCAGGATTGGCTTTAAAAGCTTCAAGGTTTTGCTTTGTTGAAAACAACCAACTGGCGCCTTTCCACGAAAAAATATGCTGTGTGCTTCCCTTTACCGGTTTGCTTTGGGTAAAATAGGCCACTGCATCATAACCGTTTATTGCGGCATCACTTTTAATAAAAATTTCTGACTTCTGGGCAAATGACACGGTGGTTACCAACCATACAAATCCCGTTAGAAAACTTAGTCTCTTCATAATTGCTGATTTTTAATTCCAAAGCTATGTTACAGTTGTTGCGTGGTTGGTCGCATGAACGACCTTGCAGGATTTTAACTTATAGATTAAAGGGTGTAAGGCTATTTATCCCGTTCAATACCCAGTTTTTTCATACGGGCTTCAAGTGTGGTGGCATTTAACCCTAAAATTTTTGCAGCCCCGTTTTCGCCGCTTACTTTCCAGTTGGTTTTTTTCAGGGTTTCCATGATGTGCTGCCTTTCCACATCTTCTAATTTTTGCGGGGCAAACCTTCCGTTTGATTTTTTACCTGTGGGCAGCCAGTCGCCATATTCCAATGTATTACCCGGGCTGAGTATCATTGCACGTTCAATTAAATTTTCAAGCTCACGAATATTGCCGGGCCAGTTATACTCCATTAATGCCTCCATTACTTTATTGCCTATGTTTGTAATCTTCCTGCCCATTTTACCTTCGAATTTCTGGCAAAAATGTTTTACCAGCAATGGTATATCTTCTTTTCTTTCCCGGAGCGGCGGGCTTACAATGGGAAAAACATTCAGTCTGTAATATAGGTCTTCCCGGAATTCTTTTTTCTCAATAGCCTGTTCGAGGTTGCGGTTGGTAGCTGCTATTATCCTCACATTTACTTTAAAGGTTTTGGGGTTGCCCAGCCTTTCAAATTCGCCTTCCTGCAATACACGGAGTAATTTTGCCTGCAGTTCCACAGGCAATTCGCCAATCTCATCAAGAAAGATTGTCCCTCCATCCGCCAGTTCAAAGCGGCCGATCTTTCTTTCCATAGCTCCGGTGAAGGCGCCGCGTTCATGCCCGAACAGTTCACTTTCTATCAGGTTGGCAGGAAGCGTTGCGCAATTAACTTTAATAAGAGGTTTTTTGCTTCGGTTACTGATGTTGTGTACTGCACGGGCCAGTAATTCTTTACCTGTTCCTGATTCACCTACAATTAAAACAGTAGCATCGGTTGAAGCTACCTGCTCAATCTGCATTAATATTTTATGAAAGCTTTTGCTCTTGCTGATGATTTCCTCAAAGTTGTGACTTAGTTTCAACTCATTCTGCAAATACTGGTTCTGGGCCTGTAACCTTATTTGCTCCTGCTCCATCAGTACCTGTTTGGTTATGTCAACAAACATGGTACGTGTAAATTCACCGCTGGGGTCCGGCTTCGACCACCATTGAATAAAGATGGGCTGGCCATTATCCCTGCGCCTGAGTTCGAGAACTACCCCACTCGTGTCAGTGCCCCGGTTAACAGATTCAAAAGCTTCTTTAACACGCCGCTGTGCATCGGGTGTATCAGGTATAAATGAAAAACCGTAAGTACCGGCAACATCTTCTGCCTTAATTCCGAGCGTTCTTAAAGCAGCCCGGTTGGCTTTTATAAACTTCGAATCAAGTCCTTCATGAACATACGCAATCGGGGCTTCTTCAAAAAGGTCACGGTAACGCTCCTCACTTTCCTTCAGCAAAATCTTTAGTTCGTTGTTGGCAATTTTTAATTTTTCTTCTGCTTTAATCCGGTCAATTTCCGAACCTGCCCGTGCCGCAAAAATCCTGAGGATTGATGCCTGGTTCTGGCTCTCACCCATCGGCTTATCGTTGAGCGCAGCGATATGGCCCGTAACTTCCCCGGTTTGCGGGCTGTAAACAGGCACTGCCATATAAGAATTATATCCCGCCTCTTTGGGATAGGTTTTATCGCACCCGGAAGGGATGAAAATATCTGAACCTTTACCGTGCATGACCAGTTTGCATGGCGTCCCTTCCACATCATATTCTATATTTTTTTCCAGCTTGTGGTTTACGGTATACGAAAGCGTACGCACCCTCGTCTTTTCAATATCCATACATTCTGTTACAATGCAGGTCTTCACATTCAGTGCAAGGGTAACATATTCAGTAAGGGCTTCAAAAAAATCCTGGCCTACTTTACCTGAAGTGGCTTCAGATACGGTACGGAGCAGTTCCTCCTCCATCATTTGGCTGCGTATATCCCTTACCACGCTGCACAGGTATTCCTTTTCATCAAGGGATATGTAGTTGTTGGAGGACTCCACATTATACATAAATCCCTCTTTGTGCTTATGCTGTGTGCGGATGGTATATTTCTTTTCTTTCCGCAGTTTCTTCCACCTTTCCTTCCAGTTTTTTTCATTGACTTCAGGTGATAATTCAAATACAGACATACCTGTTAATTCATCTTTTTCAAAACCGGAAATTTCACAGGCTTTCTGGTTTACCATCAATATGTTCCCCGAAGAATCAATCCAGTAAACGGCTTCGTGAAGGTTCTCCAGTGTAAAATGAGAAAGCAACAGGTCTTTGTCAACTTCTATGGAAGCTGGTTTACCCATAGTTAATATTTTTCAGTCTGTTGAGGGTTGTATAAAGGTATATAATAAAATAACTGCAAGATAAAAAGGGAAAAAAGGGGCAGATGTCCGGCAGCTTACAGTTTATAAAACTGCCGGCCCATGTTAATAGTTCATCTGATTTATTTTAAATTGCCTGCATGGATTCCCTTACACATATTGTACTTGGCGCCTGTGTGGGTGAAGCTGTGGCCGGGAAACAACTGGGCAAAAAAGCCATGTGGCTCGGTGCATTGGCCAACAGCCTGCCGGATATAGATTTTATTGCCGGCTTCTGGATGGACACCGATGATGAATTACTGGCCCACCGCGGGTTCACCCACTCCATTCTGTTTGCCGTGATTGCAACACTGTTCATGGCGCTTGCAATGAAAAGGTGGTCGCACATAAAAAAAATAACATTCAAAAAATGGGAATGGTTTTTTGGTATTGAAATTTCACTTCATTTATTCCTTGATGCATTTAACAACTACGGTGTGGGATGGTTTGAACCTTTCAGTCCGTACAGGATATCATTCAATACCATATATGTTGCCGATCCGTTTTTTTCAGTATGGCCTGCCATTGCATTTGCTGCATTGCTGGTGCTGAAGGCGCATCACCACAAAAGAATGTGGTGGGTTAAAATATCCCTTTGCATAAGCACAGTGTACCTCATATACTGCTGCATTAATAAAATAAATACGGATGCAAAGCTGAGGCAGGCCTTTGTCGCACAAAATATACCCCATGAAAAATATTTTACCACTCCTGCCCCGCTCAACAACTGGCTGTGGTATATCGTGGCAGGAAATGATTCCGGTTTTCATGTTGGTTTCCACTCCGTATTTGACAGAAAAAAGGAAGTTGAATTTCATTTCTTTCCCCGCAATGATTCCTTGTTATACCCCGTAAGCGACCACGAAGACCTGCAGCACCTCATCCGTTTTTCGCAGGGGTTTTATACTGCAGAAAAATGGAACGACACACTTGTGTTCAATGATCTCCGTTTCGGGCAGATTGTGGGCTGGCACAACCCTGAAGAAAAATTCGTATTTCACTATTTTCTTCAGCACCCCAACGATAATGAACTGGTGGTGCAAAGGGGAAGGTTTGCAAAATGGGATTGGGAAACAACAAAGTCCCTGATAAAAAGGATAAGAGGGAATTGAGTGTTGCTGCTTTCAGCTAATAAACAGGCCACTGGTTAAAAAATCTTTTGGGATGAGTACGGAACAACCTGATAAATCCGGCAATGCTTTCACCGCTGCTGCTTAAAATAAAAAGTAAACATATAAAAAAGCACCCTGATGATGTTGTATGAAACCCAGTTGAGAAAGCGGCTGAAAAAATGTGTGGTGCGCCTGTAGTTTTCTTCTGTAACCAATACACAATCGTTCATCATAATTTGTTCAAGGGTTTGTCCGGCTTGCTTTGCAAATGCTGCATCCTGCACATCAAGGTTCAGCTCAATGCTGGCATAGGCGCTGATGTTATTTACGTTGTAGGAGCCAATTGTAACCCACTCCCCATCGCACACCGCCACTTTACCGTGCAAAACATTCTTCTGGTATTCATAAATCTCAATCCTGTTTTTCAATAACCAGTCATACATAAATTTCTCTGCTCGTTTGGCCAGGCCCACATCCGATGCCCCTGCAACAATTACTTTAAACTTTACCCCTCTTTTTGCCGCATTAGCCATACTTTTCCTGAAAACCCTTCCGGGTAAAAAATAACTCGACAATATGCTGATATTCGATTTTGCATTGCGGAACATTTCAAGATAGCTGCGTGATACCTGGTGCCTGCGCCTTACCCAGTCGTTCCTTCTCATCCGCACTTTACTGTTAAACCCGTTTGAAGAAAGATGTACCTCCGGTAACTGTAAACATGCCGGCATGTTCATGCCTTCCGGAAAATCTTTCCATGCCCGTTGGGCAAGCATGCACAGTTGCTTTGCAATATCCCCTTCGGCATACAATGCAAAATCAAGCCAGGCTGGTTGTCCGGGCATATCATTATACCTGTTGCTGATATTGATACCACCTACCATGGCAAATGATGCGTCTGCCACCACCAGCTTATGGTGCAGGCGGCGGCCAAAATAAAAATTACGGCCCCTGAATAGAGGCTCAAAAAAACGAAACCGCACACCTGATTTACGCAACCGTTCTGTAAACTCATCTGATAAATCGCCTGAAGCGTAGCCATCAAGCACCACATAAACATGAACACCCCTTCCGGCAGCGGCAATCAACTGCTCAGCAACCTGCATACCCGTTTCATCCTCTTCATAAATATAAGTTTGCAGGTGGATGATGTGCTTTGCCTTTCCAATCATGCTGCCAAGCAAATCAAAATAGGGTTTTCCGCCACGCACCATTTGCACTTTGTTGCGTTCAGTAAAAGAAGTCAAAGGAGGTTTTATTTCAGCAGGCATGGGTTATGGTTATGCTTAAGCCGTACTTAAGTTATCAATTTTATGAATTGCCCGGAAGATTTTTATTGTGCCGCATTCTGTATTGTATTATCCTGTAACTTTAACTGTACCCTTTATCAGTAAAATTTTTCAACAATTAAAACGATTGCATATGTCAGTTGTAAAAGTTATTGAGCTCATGGCCAACTCTTCCAAAAGCTGGGAAGATGCCGCACAACAGGCCGTTAATGAAGCTTCCAGGTCATTGCACAACATACGATCAGTATATGTGCAGGACCAGAGTGCCACTGTAAAAAACGGAAAAATAATTGAATACCGTGTTACGGTAAAACTGAGTTTTGAAATTGAGGGAAGTGATAAAAAGAAAAAATAAAACCAGGGTTAACAACCACGAAATTCACTCCGGGTCACAGCCAAACGCAACCTGAATATATATCTTATAAAAAAGATAATTCAAAGTACTTATTGCAGCCGTTTTTAAGTATTTTCAGCCCTTCTATGTTTTCTTTACACCAACAAACTGTTATTGTAACCGGCGGGGCCAGCGGCATAGGCCTGGCTATCTCAAAATTATTTGCAAGACAGGGTGCCGCTGTACATATCTTCGAATTGAATTATGCCCAGGCAAAGCATGAAGCAGATAAAATCAGCAGTGAAAACAGAAAAGCATTTGCTCACGAAGTAAATATTGCTGAACAAAACAAAGTAACAGAGGTAGTGGCGGGCATTGCTGCTTCTTCAGGTATAGATGTGCTTGTTAACAATGCAGGCATTGCGCATATCGGCACAGTAGAGTCAACTACCGAAGAAGATTTTGACCGCATTGTAAAAGTAAATATCAAGGGTACATACAATTGCATCCGCTCATGTATTCCATATATGAAGCAACAACAGAAAGGCGTAATACTGAATATGGCTTCCGTTGCGGCTGTAGTGGGGCTGAATGACCGTTTTGCCTACAGCATGAGTAAGGCTGCTGTAATGAACATGACGCTTACCGTGGCGAAAGATTATATTAAACATGGCATAAGATGCAATTCCATCTCACCTGCACGTGTGCATACGCCGTTTGTAGATGGTTATCTTGCCAAAACCTATCCCGGAAGAGAAAAAGAGATGTACGATAAACTGGCCGCTACACAACCCATTGGAAGAATGGCGACGCCGGAAGAGATTGCCCACCTCGCTTTGTACCTGTGCAGCGATGAAGCTTCTTTTATTACCGGCTGCGATTATCCCATTGATGGCGGGTTTATTAAGCTGAATACTTAAGCCACACCACAAAAGGGCAATAACTGAATAAGACGAAGGGCATATTCATAATATTTTATAAACGCTACAAACTAAACCATGAAACTATTCAGATTTGGTGAACCGGGAGATGAAAAGCCTGCCATTGAATTACCGGATGGCAGAAGGCTTGATGTATCTGCGTTTGGCGATGATTACACTGAAATATTTTTCGATGAAGACGATGTACACTGGCTGCATGAATGGGTTGAAAAAAATGCCGGTAAGTGTCCCGAAGTTCCCAAAGATGTGAGGACAGGCCCATGTATTTCCCGGCCTTCAAAAATTGTGTGTGTAGGTTTAAATTATGCAAAACACGCTGCAGAAAGCGGGATGGAACCGCCCAATGAGCCAGTACTGTTTTTTAAAAGCACAACAGCATTGTGCGGGCCCTATGACAACCTCATTATTCCCAAAAATTCAGTAAAAACAGACTGGGAAGTTGAGCTTGCCGTCATCATTGGTAAAAAAGCATCTTATGTAACTGAAGAAGAAGCGATGGATTATGTAGCAGGTTATGCCGTACACAATGATTACAGCGAAAGGGAATACCAGTTAGAAAGGGGCGGCCAATGGGTAAAAGGCAAGAGCTGTGATACATTTGCACCCATCGGGCCTTACCTTGTTACGAAAGATGAAGTAGCAGACCCGCACAATCTTCGCCTGTGGCTTGACGTGAATGGCAAAAGAATGCAGGATTCCAATACATCAGACCTTATATTTAAAATTCCGTTCCTCATCAGTTACATCAGCCAGTTTATGACCTTATTACCCGATGATGTTATATCAACAGGAACACCTCAGGGAGTTGGCCTTGGCCAGAAACCGCCGCTTTACCTGAAAGCGGGTGATGTGGTGACATTGGGCATTGAAGGTTTGGGTGAACAAAAACAGGTTGCAGTCGCATGGCCGGGATAAATATTATAACAAAACTGTTATTGTTAAAAAGAACCGAAGCTTAATGATCAATCCATCCCTTTAGCAATTAATGGATACCAAAAAAATAACAGAAAACTTTGTAAACAATTTTATCAATAAAAGCAGGCGTGAACGAAGCCTTTTTGAATTAAACCATTCCAAAAAAAGAAGAGACTTTATCGGGCGTTTTAATCATTCTTGGGCAACCCTTGTTGATATGAGAAAAATGATAGCGGTTCCCCAAAAAGCTGATCAGTATAAATACATAAAGGAAAATTTACAGCTAAATGATTCAGATTTGAGTTATATCATTTCAAATTATCCTGATATTGACGACAAACTAATGGAGTTTAATCAAGCATTTAACAAAAGTTGGGGGCGTGGATTTGCAACTCTAATAATATCCCTTAATGCGGTCAAAATATATTTAGAAACTGAGCAGGTACAGGGTTCGCCGTATAGATTTATTGGAAAGGTTTAGAATATGACCCCCTTCAACTAAAATACGCTACGACCTGATAGAATGAGAATAGATTCCCACCAGCATTTCTGGAAGTACGACCCCATAAGGGATAGCTGGATTACAGATGAAATGTCTGCAATCAGGAAGGACTTTTTACCTGCTGAACTGAAAAAAGTATATGAAGAAAATAAAGTGCAGGGATGTGTGGCAGTGCAGGCAGACCAGTCAGAAAAAGAAACCGCATTTTTATTAAGGCTTGCAGAAGAAAACGATTTCATTAAAGCTGTGGTTGGCTGGGTTGACCTGAAATCAGCAACTGTTGAAGAGCGGCTCCTGCACTACAGTGGTTTAAAAAAAATAAAAGGGTTCCGTGCCATTACACAAGGCCAGCCGGATGATACTTATTTATTAAACAAAGATTTTCACCGGGGAATCCGCTTGCTGCAGCAGTTTGGGTTTACGTATGATGTGCTCATCTATCATTACCAATTGACTGCGGCTATAAAGTTTACTGAAAAATTCCCTGACCAGGGATTTGTCCTGGACCATCTTGGTAAACCGGACATCAGAAACAGGGAAATAAAAAAATGGATAGCCGGCCTTAAAATACTGGCGCAGCACCCAAAGTTGTTTTGCAAACTTTCGGGAATAATTACTGAAGCCGACTGGAAGAACTGGACGTACAATGATATTTATCCCTATCTTGAAACAGCAGCAGAGTATTTTGGCGTGGAGCGGTTGATGTATGGATCCGACTGGCCGGTCTGCCTGGTAGCAGGTAAATACAAACAGGTTATTGAAATTATTGAAAAGTTCCTTGAACAGGTAAATGATGAAGAGAAAGAGAAAGTTTGGGGGAAGAATGCTATACAATTTTACAACTTAGCTATATGAATCTTGAACTGGAAGGAAAAGTTATTATTGTTACCGGTGGCGCCAAAGGTATAGGCGAAGGCATTGTAAAGGTATTGGCTGGTGAAGGCGCTATACCTGTTATTATTGGCCGGAACGAAGCAGACAACAAACAAACGCTTGATGAAATTGGGGGTAAAGGTTATCAGGTTGTTGCAGAATTAACTGACCCCGCTGCATGTAAAAAAGCAATTGCAGAAACCATTAACCAATACAATCGCATTGATGGCCTGGTTAATAATGCAGGTGTAAATGATGGTGTAAATCTTGAACAGGGAAGCTATGAACGCTTTATGGAGTCACTGCACCGTAACATGGTGCATTATTATCTCATGGCACATCATGCCTTACCTGAATTGATCAAAAACAAAGGAGCTATTGTAAACATCAGTTCGAAAACAGCAGAAACCGGTCAGGGCGGAACATCTGCATACGCCGCAGCCAATGGTGGACGCAATGCTTTAACAAGAGAGTGGGCAGTAGAATTATTAAAGTATGGTATCAGGGTGAATGCCATCATTGTGGCTGAATGTTACACCCCATTGTATGATAAATGGATAAAAACATTGCCCAATCCGGAAGAAACTCTTAAAAAAATAACAGAACGCATCCCATTGGAAAAAAGAATGACCACTGCAGAAGAGATAGCAAATATGACCGCATTCCTGTTATCAGAAAGATCAAGCCACACCACCGGGCAACTGATACATGTGGATGGCGGGTATGTGCATTTGGACAGGGCATTATGAAGTACGATGTACGATTTACGATTTACAAAATACGATATACGAAGTTCAAAACTTAACCCTTAATTATACCAACTCATGAAGGAAACGATTGAAAAAAAGAACCCCTACCTCGTTCCTTTTATCCTTGTCACCAGTCTTTTTTTTCTATGGGCTTTTATTCATAACCTTAACCCCATTCTCATTCCCCACTTAAAAAAAGCATGCCAGCTCAGCGATACGCAGTCAGCATTTATTGATTCGGCTGTGTATATCGCCTATTTTCTCATGGCGTTACCGGCGGGGTTTGTAATGAAAAAATACGGTTATAAAAGGGGGATTGTCTTTGGCCTCCTGCTGTATGCGCTTGGGGCTTTTCTTTTTATTCCTGCTGCTTCAACAAGGGTTTACAGTTTTTTTCTTGTAGCCCTTTTTATTGTTGCTGGCGGCGCAGCATTTCTTGAAACAGCAGCCAATCCTTATATCACTGTACTTGGCGACAGGGAAACTTCGGAGCAACGACTGAATTTTGCACAATCCTTTAATGGTGTCGGGGCTTTTATAGCGCCTATTGTTGGCGGTGCATTTATTCTTTCAGGGGTGGAGCACAGCACGGAACAGCTCGCCGCCATGCCTGCTGACGAATTGAACACTTACCTGAATGGTGAAGCATCCAATGTAAAAATACCTTACCTCGTCATCGGTTTATCTGTATTTATTGTAGCAGTGCTTTTTATGCTTACCAAATTACCTGAAGTAAAAGAACCGGAAGATGAGGTTTCATTAAAAGGCAGCAAAAATATTTTTATGCACAGGCAATTGCTATGGGGAGTTGTTGCACAATTTTTTTATGTTGGTGCACAGGTTGGTGTAGGAAGTTTTTTTATACGCTTTTCAAAATACACCATGAACATGCCAGAGAAAGAAGCCGCATACAAATGGGGCTTTATTGCAATGGTGGGCTTTATGGTGGGCCGTTTCTTCGGCACTTTCCTCATGAAATACATTAAGCCGCAGAAACTGCTTCTGTTTTATTCGTTTATTAATATTGTATTGCTTCTTGCTGCAGTTTATACTTCTGGAACTATGGCGGTATGGTCAGTATTGCTGATTCCCTTCTTTATGTCCATCATGTTCCCCACCATTTTTGCACTGGGCGTAAAAGATCTTGGAGAAGATACAAAGCTCGGCGCATCGCTGCTCATCATGTCAATTGTAGGTGGCGCAATTATCCCCATTTTTATGGGCCTTGTTTCCGATGCCAATAATGGCAATATCCAGCTTGCTTACCTGGTACCCATTGTTTGTTTTGTTGTAACTGCCTGGTACGGATGGAAAGGATACCGGCATAAATTTGCTGCATCATGAAACGACACTGCCTTGCACTTGACCTGAAAGACGACGCTGCATTGATTGCAGAGTATGAAAAGTATCACAGTGATGTGTGGCCTGAAATATTAAAAAGCATTAAAGACAGCGGCATTGAAAGCATGGAAATTTACCGCACAGGCAACCGACTGTTCATGATTATGGAAGTGAATGAAGGTTTCTCTTTTGAAGCCAAATCCAAAACTGATGCAACTAACCCCAAAGTGCAGGAGTGGGAAACATTAATGTGGAAATACCAGCAGGCACTACCCGGGGCAAAGCCCGGTGAAAAATGGATACTGATGGAAAAAATATTTGGGTTGTAGGGCTATATCCCGCAAAGACACGAAGCTCACAAAATTTCTTTCTTATGGCTTTTACTTTCCTGTGACTTGCATCTTGTAACTTTTAGTATACTCTCGATGAATAAATTTTCACATCCGCCCATTGCCATGCTTTTTCAAAGCGTTTCTTTACTTCTGCAACTTCTGCATTTTTATTTTGCCCTTTCAGGCTGTTGTACAAACCCATCAGCGACCATCCGTTCTCTTTATATATCGTAAGGTCCTGCCGGTAAATCTTTTCAGCTTCTTCATATTGCCCTGCCTGTACCAGCCAGTGACCCAGGGTTTGCCTTACCGAAAAAAACCAGTCGGGCGGTTCCTGGTAAGTTAAAGCATCTTCCATCTCCACTGCTTTTTGCAATAAGCCCACCGCAGTGCCATAGTTCTTTTTTGCCGCTTCAATCTGTGCGCTTAAAATTGTAAGAGCGATATTAACCAATTGCGCTGCACTGTTGTTTTCCCAGATCAGCATAGCCTTCAGCGACTCATTTTTTGCAATTTCATTTATTGCATCCAATTCGCTCTCTGCCTCAGTTGTTTTTCCCCTGGCTGCAAATGCCATACCCCTTGCATAATGCCATACTGCACGTGGATATAACAAGCTTTCACCGGGCTCATTCAGTTTCATAATCTCATCCCATTTTCCCAATTGCACCAGTACATAAAACGGGATACTATAATAATGCTGCACTGTAATGTTATCTGCAAGAAAACGTTTGTCTGCTTTGCGTTGCACCATCCATGCCGCATCAATAGCTTTTTTACTGTTGCCTTCAAGAAATGCACATGCAGCCAAAAAATGAATATTGTGCGGATAAAGCAACAAAGCATAAAAGCCCTGCACTTTGCATTGGGCAACATAATTGCTGTCGCCCATACTTGCCTTTTCATTTACAAGTACACCCTTGTGATAATCCCCTGTACGGATATAAGTATGCGATGGCATGTGCACAATGTGCCCTGCAGATGGCATCATGGCCGCAAGTTTATCGGCATAGGGCAATGCTTTTTCAGGATTGGCGGATGCCTCTGTTGCATGAATGTAGAGGTGAATAGCAGACGGATGATTGGGCCACCTGGCAAGAATGTTTTCCAATGTCGCCATGATATGCGGCGTCCAAGGTTGGGGATCCCCTCCTTTCAGCCACAGGTTCCAGGGATGTTCATTCATCAATGCATCAGCATATATCACTGCAACTTCCGCATCATCGGGAAACTTGTCGTAAGCTTCTTTCATGGCATTGGCATAAGCGGCATTAAACGGCGCCATATCCTTTACTTCTTCTTTCGGGAAACGTTTTGCAAGTGCATTGATCAAAGCTTTTTCTTTTGCAGAAGTGTTACCCGATAATTTTACAGCCCTTTCCATTGCATCATTTATATCTGTAAGGCCTGAAGGGTTTAAAGCTGCATTGTAATTCGGCCCCAGCACCATTCCCAAACCCCAATAAGCCATAGCCAGAGATGGATCATTTTCAATAGCGGCCTTAAAAGAGCGGCCCGCCTCAACATGGTTGAATGCAAACAACAATGCCAGCCCCTGGTTAAAATATTGCTGCGCTTTCTTTGAAGAGGTAGTTACTTTAAAATGCGTATTGCCCAATCCCTTAAACAAAGGCGCATTCTTTACATTCAGCTCTGAAGGATCAAAAGAAGGAGCGCAGAAAACGGTATTCGCTTTTTTTTCAGCAGGCTTGCCGACCTCTTTTATCTTAAAAGTTAATTTGCTGTACAACCCCGCAGCAAATAATATTGATATCAGTACATAAAGCTTCATGGCTCACATTTTTAGCAGATTACAAAATTATTCTGTTCATTAGACGGGCTGGTGTTAAACAATTGAAGTTATCAAAACCCGGATGAAATAAATTACAAAAGACGGGTACAGCCACAGCAAAGTTCATTAATTACTGTCAATTTTATTTTTTACATACCAGTATTCCCTTGCATAAATACCCCTGTCATTTATCCGGGTTTTTTACAAATGCTGCCAGGTCTGCCGCAAAACGCTCTGGCTCCTCCCAGTGCAACGCATGGCCAATACCTTCGTACACAAGCAATCTTGAATTCTTCAAACTGCTGTTCAGCACATACTGGTCTTCACGGGGGGAATAAGCATCCTTATCGCCCCACATAATCAATGCAGGCTTATGGAATGATTTCAGCGCTTTGCTGAAATCTGAAGTGCCCCAGCCGGCAGCAACACCTTTCCACACATGGGCGGGTACTTTGAGACTTTCGTTGATAAAACCGTTCAGCACTGCATTATCAATTGGCTTTACAATAGTGCTTTTCTGAAATTCTGCTATAAAAACTGAGTCAATAGGATCTATGAGTTCATCAATTGTTTTTTTGAATTCCTCAATGAGCGGCTTCTTGAAATCAGAAAAGGACGCTACCAGAACAAGCGCCCTGGTAAGCGAAGGATAATTTGCAGCAAAGCACTGGGCATTGGTGCTCCCCATTGAATGGCCCACGATAACTGACGGACCCAGTTTTTTTTGCTGTATAAATGCAGCAATGTCTTTTGCAAAATCCTCCGGGTGATAATTCTTCTCATGCTTTGAAGAATTACCGTGCCCACGTTGCGAAACAGCAAATACATGGAGGGATGCTGGCAAGTGTTGTAATACCTTCTCAAAAGAATGCCATGAATCGGTAAACCCGTGAAGCAGGATAACGGGAATTCCATTGGCATCTCCCTGCTCAACATAATTCATATCCACACCTGTTGAAAGCCTGACGGATTGTTCAGCTGATTTAAAATTCTTCTTTGCAGTTCCCTGGGCAAGCAGGGCATTGCCCGCTACAATAAAGCAGGCCAAAACATAAAGAGATCCTTTTTTCATGTTCACATTGATTTTTGAGACACAAATTTCAGCAGGATTGAAAGTTTCAGCAATCACCAAAACAGGTAAATGCCATCACCCAAAAGGATGATTCGTGAGCAACGGCAGTTTGGTTAGTTTTACGGAAACAAATAATTATATGTGGAATACCAATACACTCTGGTTTGAAGTGGCCATAGTTTGCGGAATGACAGCATTTGGCAGCATATTTATGGGCCATTTTGAAGAAGTCGCCTCCAAATTGAGGAGGGCATTGAAACTGGTTATTGTTAATGCCATTGTTGTTTTACTTTCCTATTATGCAGGCCGTGTATGGGCTTTTGGATTTTTAGGGCTGATGTTTCTGGCAGTATTATACATCCATATTATATGGCTGCCAAAGAAAGGGATTAATGGCTGGACCGGCGAACCGAAAGAAAAGTATTATGAACTGAGGGGGTGGAAGAAAAAAGTATCCGGATAAATTCTATACTATCCGCTGGTTGATGGCTTTTGCAACAGCTTCCGTTAATGATGCCACGTGCAGCTTCTCGTAAATTTTTTTCATGTGGCTGCGTACTGTTTCGTAACTGATGTGCAGGTCTGATGCAATCATCTTATAACTCAACCCCTTTACAAGAAGCGACAATACATCTTTCTCTCTCGGGCTGAGCCGGTAATCATCTTTATTTGATACCAGCTGCACAGGTGAATTTTGCATTAAAGTAAGCACCTTCCGGGCTATGGAAGGCGACATCGGAGAACCGCCATACTGCAATTCCCTTATTGAATCAACCAAACGGCTGTTGAGGTAATTTTTAAGAATATAACCCGAAGCCCCTGCACAAATGGATTGAAATACCCTGTCATCATCTTCAAAAACAGTCTGCATCATAACCAGTACCTGGGGGTATTCCTTCTTGATTTCCTTTACCGCTTCTATTCCCGTTTTGCCTGGCATCTCGATATCCATTAATACTATATCGGGCTTGCTCATGCGTACATTCTGTATCACATTGCTTACATCAGGGTATGATCCCACTACTTCAATATCATCAGTAGTAGAAAGCAGCATGGAAATACTGTCCCTTATATTTTTGTTGTCATCAAATATGGAGATTCTTAAAGGCATGTTGTAAAGTTCTGTAAATATCCATAAGCGGCAATCACCGAATCAGGGGATGGGGAAAACCAGTTTCACAGTAGTTCCCCTGCCGGGTTCGCTTTTAAGGGTGTATTCGCCTTTCATTTCGTTTGCCCTGTAGCGGCTGTTCCACAAGCCATTCCCTTTACGTGGCTGGTTTACATCAAACCCTTTACCATCGTCTGCAATAATCATTTCAATGCGCTGCCGGTGAGGGGCTTTTATTTCTACCACCAGGTTTTTACATTCAGCATATTTTACGGCATTGTTAATGGCTTCTTTAAAAGTCATGAAAAAATTCTTTCGCTTTTCCATACTCAACGCCAATGATTCAATAACCGGATCGTATTGAAAACTGAACGTTATGTCTTTTGCTGCCAGCAACGGTGCAGCAAACGACTGCATGCGTTGCACAATCTCCTTAACGCTGTCATTACGCGGATTAATGGCCCATACAATATCACTCATTTCTGATATCATGCTGGATGACGTCTCACTGATCTTTTCAATGGCATTATCAACCGACTCTTTGTTGTTTTTGGCACTTTGTATTTTAGCTACCTGGCTGTAAACCGAAATGCTGCTGAGTGTTGAACCGACATTATCGTGAAGGTCCTGTGCAATTTTATTGCGTATGGCCTGCCGATTTAATATTTCATTGAGCCTGTAACGGTAAATGGCGTATACAATTCCCGCAACAGCAACAGCACATAAAACGTAAAACCACCACTGTTTCCAGAAAGGCGGAATGATAACAATGCTAATCTGTGTTATGTCCGTATTCCAGTTGCCGATATTATTGGTAGCCCTTACCTTAAAAGTATATCTTCCGCCATCTACATTGGTATAAAAGGCCTGGTTGCGCTGGCCGGAAACAACCCAGTCCCCATCCTGTCCCTCCAGCTTGTAAGAATACTGCACCTTATCGCTGCCGCTGAAATCCGGCGCTGAAAACTCAATGGTAAAATAGTTCTGAAAATAACGCAACCTGATTTGCCTGCTGTAAAGAAGATCAGAATAAGATTTATCAAAAACTTTGAAGTCGGTAATATACACCTGCGGTTCAACTGCCCTCCTGGAAATTTTTTCGGGCACAAATTCAATAAAATAATTGTTCCCTGCCACATACATCTTCCCGTCTTTCCCTTTGTAGATGTACCCCTTTACACCGCCGCTGTTCTCCACATCAGGCAAAGGGTAATAAACAAAAGCTTTTCCCTTTGTATCAAAACTGTACAGGTTACCGTTGCAGATGATCCATAAATTCCCCTTCCTGTCACCCTGCAGCCCCTCCATGAGGTTGGCCGGTGAATTGTAATGGGTAAATTTTTTTGTCCGGCCATCCATGAAATTAAGGCTGCCCCCATAAGTGGTAAACCAGTAATTTCCGCTGATGTCTTCAAGCATGTCAAACAGGTTGTTGCTGCTGATACCTGAGGTATTTGAAGGATCGTTCAGGTACTGAATACCCTGTTGATTATTTTTTTTCAACAGGCTTATCCCGTTTGTTGCATTTACCATCCATACCTCGCCTTTACTGTTTTTATAAAGCTTCCTGATGAGGTTATCATTTACATTAAGCCCCGAAAAATATTCTTTTGTTGAGTCAGTACGGGAAAACCATTTCTTTTGCTGCAGGTCATAATAAGCAAGGTAATGTCCGTAAGGCGATACCAGCAAAACGGGTTTCCCGTCAAGTGTATCCCGTATAACGGAAACCACACGTGACTGGATAATTTTTTTCATCACCACATCTTTATCTGTATTGGGGAGCGGCTGTATCCTGAAACTGACCGGGTCAAGCTGAAACAGTGTATAATCGGTGCCAATGTAAAATGTCCCGCCGTCATCTTTATAAAACCGGGTTACCGCAAGGGGCACCTTATTATAAAAAATTTGATGCTGCTCAAAATCATCCCGGCCGTTGCGCCTGATGAATATGCCATGGGTTGTTCCTATCCAAAGGTTGCTGTTTTCATCTTCAAAAAAATCATAAATGGTATTTTGATTACCTGTTCCCAATAAAAAAGTTTGTTTGAACTGCTGGTGGTAAGGATCGTACCAGTTGATGCCTTTATTGGTACCCAGCCACATCCTGCCATCCCTGTCCCGCATTATACAGTTAATGGTATTGTCTATTACTGAACCCGCCTGTGAAGGGTCGTGCCTGTAGTTAACAAACCGGTTGCGGCCTTTATCAAAAATATACAGGCCGCCGCTTTTACCGCCGGCCCATATCATTCCTGTTTTGTCTTCATTTATACTGATGATTTCATCATTGGGAAACCCGCCTGATGCATCATACACCATTTCGCTTCCGGCATCAACATCATACCGGTAAACTGCTTTATCCCAGGAACCAAACCAAATGTCGTCATCACGGTCTTTAAACAATGTGGTAACCACCACATGCGGCAATTGCTGATAGTAATTTTCATAACGCTTGTCAAAAACCACTTCAAGCGTGGCGGGGTTTACTTTACTTATACTCCCTCCCAGCCTGCCGCCCCAGATCCACCCGTCTTTATCAAAAACAAGGTCGTTATAAGTTCTGCTGAAACGGGTAACCTGCTGAAATAAACCCGTGGTTTTATTAAACCTCAGCAACCCTGCACCGCCTGTTGCAAGCCACAGGTAATGCTGTTTATCTTCTATAATATCATTAACCATATTAACCGGTATGGAAGAAGAATCGCCTGGCCGGTGACGGTACTGTTTGAATTGTTTCTCCGGAGATAAACGGTAATCGTATTTTGTAATGCCACCATCGGCAGTGGCTATCCATATTATACCTTCGGGGTCTTCATGCAATGCACGTATAATATTACCTGAAAGAGATGAAGGATTGCCGGGTTCATGATTAAAACGTACAAACCTTTCGCCATCGTAACGGTTCAGGCCGTCTTCGGTACCGATCCATATAAAACCACGGTTATCTTCAAGCAAACAATTAACCTTGTTATGCGAAAGCCCGCTGGCTGTAGTGACGTGATCAAAATACAACTGCGCAGATAACATATCCGCCAGCATCAAAAAAGCAATTACCGCCAAACCCTTTTTTTTCATCATAGCTTATCACCCGGTTACATTACTGCCGAAGTTAGTGGGTTTAGGTTATTTTATTTTGCATATAGTTACCAAAACAAATTTAGCTGCCGGCGGGGAACGCCAACAGCAGCCCAAAAATAATTTTGCAAAGATGGCAGTTGCGCCCATTAAGCAAACTCACCGAAAGCGGGGATGGGGGTTTTGCATATTATTTTACTACATAGAATACATAGAAACATAGTTGCACATAGAAATTAAAGAAAAACTATGTGGCTTTCCTATGCGCCTTATGTATGTGGTAAACTAACAAACTACAAAAAAGAATTGCTTACTCAGGCAATGCAAATGCCATATACGCATCACTTGATTTTGTGCCAAGCTTGCCGCCGCCGCATGCAATAACAAGGTATTGCTTACCATTTAATTCATACATGGCGGGTGTTGCAAAACCCGGTGCAGGCAAATCATATTCCCACAGTAATTTACCGTTGTATTTATTAAACGCCCTCATCTTCCCATCTCTTGAAGCGGCTATAAATACCAATCCGCCAGCTGTAACTACAGGGCCGCCGTAATTTTCTGTACCGGTTGGCGGGATACCTTTTGCCTTCAGTTCTTCATATTCACCTAAAGTGGTTTTCCAAACCAGTTCACCTGTATTCAGGTTAATGGCATTTAATGTGCCCCATGGCGGAGAGATAGCGGGATAACCTTCGGGGCTTAAAAATTTTGTATAGCCTGTAAGCTTGTATGGCATAATGTGGATGCTGTCAATCTTTTTGGAAGATGCTGTATAAGGTTTGTCCTGTTCCGCTTTAAGATTAAGCACAAATGAAGCGATTGCGTTCTTATCAGCATCTGAAAGCAGTTTAAATGCAGGCATCATGCGGCGGCCGTTATTGAGCAGTTCAGCAAATTCAGGCGCTTTGTATTTTGTTTCTATACCAATAAGAGTGGGGTTATTGCCTGTTCCTTTCCTGTCAGCGCCATGGCAGCTTAGGCAATACTGGTTGTATAAACGCTGCCCTGCCATTAAGTTGTTTTCTTTTTTTGGAGATTGCATTACGTTTTCTTTCATCTGCATCACCCATGCCATTTCATTGGCATTTACATAGAGTATCCCGCTTTGCGGATCAAATGCCGGGCCTCCCCATTCTGCGCCCCCATCGTAACCGGGAAAAACAAGTGAAGGCGTTTTGCCCGGAGGTATAAACATGTTGCCATAACGGTAACCGGCCATATCTTTTTTTAGTTTGGCAATGGAGGTGTCAGGCAAATAAGGATTGATGTCATTAAGTGTTAAAGTTTGCCTTACAAAAGGCGCAGGCTTTTTAGGGACCGGTTGCGTGGGCCATACCCTTTCTCCCGCCAGTTCACTCACGGTATCTACTTTTACTTCTTCAATGTCAAAAACAGGTTTTCCGGTTTCCCTTTCAAACACATATACCATTCCATTCTTGGTGGTTTGTGCAACAGCATCAATTTGCTTTCCCCCCTTATTAATGGTAACCAGTGCAGGAGGTGTGGGCAAATCCTTATCCCACAAATCATGGTGCATGAACTGGAAATGCCAGATGCGTTTACCTGTTGCCGCATCCAGTGCAAGAAGGCAATTGGCAAACAGGTTAGAGCCTTTTCTTTTGCCGCCATAAAAATCATAGGCAGCAGAACCAGTAGGTGCAAATACAATCCCCCTTTTTTCATCCAATGCAAAACCGCTCCATGTATTGGCACCGCCCATAAATTTATACGCAGTTGTATCTTCCCATGTGTCGTAACCAAACTCCCCCGGGTGTGGTATGCTGTGAAATATCCATTGCTGTTTACCTGTACGCACATCATAAGCACGGATATGGCCAGGCGCAGATGGCGGCGCTTCATCAACCCGGGTGCCAAGTATGATAAGGTCTTTATATACTACCCCCGGCGAAGTATTTACAACAAAAAGGGGTTTTACATCCCTGTCAAGCCCGTCATGCAGGTCAATGGAACCGTTATTGCCAAATGAAGCAACAGGTTTGCCGGTATTGGCATCAACAGCAAATGTGGCGGAGCCTGCAGTAAAGAAAATGCGTTTATCATCTTTGCCATCTGTCCAGTAAGCCACACCACGGCTGTTGATCATGGCATGAAATGCCATGCGGTTGTGATCAAATGCAGTAGGGCTGTTGGGGTTGAAGACCCATTTTTCTTTACCCGTTGCGGCATCAATAGCAAACAGTTTCATTTGGGGTGTAACACCGTACAATACCCCGTCAACCATAATGGGGTTGCATTGTATCTGTGAATGACTTGCAGTATCAACATCGCCGCTGCTGTAAGTCCACACTGGTTTTAGCTTCGATACATTGGCTGTATCCATCTGTGCAAGCGATGAATAGCGGATCATTTCTTTGCTGCCGCCGTAGTTGGTCCAGGTGGTATAACTATTTACAGCATCATTACTGTTGCAGGAAAAAAACAAACTGATGGCTGCAGGTGCAGCAATCAAATACAATGGCAGGCAATTTTTTTTCATGGATACAATTTATTGAAAAAAGTTTAGACCTCACCCCCGACCCCTCTCCTAAGGGAGAGGGGAGATTGTGAGAGCACACAATTAAATGGGGACTTTTGCTTATGGAAAGTCAAACAAGAAGTTTAAAATGGCTGATCGTTTTTCTATAGCAGGTTGCTTCGGGTTTTAACTCACCCCTGGCCCCTCTCCTCAAGGAGAGGGGAGTGTGAGAGCACACAATTGAATGAACATTTTTATTGAAAATTATAAAGGAGAAGTTTAAAAAGCCGGCAACCTTATTCAACCTGCTCCTGCGGCCTGTCTTGTACGGCTATAAGGTCTTTCAGTTCTACAGTTATGGGGATTGCGCCCAATTGTACAATGGCTTTTTTGCCGCGTATTTCTTTTACTACACCCACCTGGTTATTCTTTATCATTTTGGCTTTTATGCCTTCTTTAATTTCTGTGCCTGTTTCAATGTACCTCGCATCAAACTTCTTTTTTGTTTTTTCCGCCACCTGTTTTTCCTTTTGCCCGAACAGCAAAGCCTGCATTTGCTTCATCAGTTCTTTTTTACCTTCTTTGTCTTCGGTGCGCCTCCAGTCAGCTATAATTTGTTTCAGCTTTCTTTCCATGTCTTTCAGGTAAGCAATCCGCTCCCCGGTTATTTTGTTCTGCTGTTTTAATAATTCAACCTGCTGGCGATGACGTTCTTTGTCCATCAGCAAATTCATTTCTTTTTGCAAACGCTCATTTTCCTTCAGCAGTTTTTGCAGTTCCTTTTCTTTCTGCTCTACTTTTCGCAAATCCTGTTCTGCATGGTTCAGCATTTTATCCAGCCTGAAATGGCCTTCATCAACCAGCTTCTTTGCCTTTGCAATCAGTTTCGGGTCAAGGCCTATGCGTTCAGCAATTGAAAAAGTATAAGAACTCCCGGGCTTACCCGTCATCAGCTGGTATAATGGCTGCAGGTTATTTTCATTAAATGACATTGCGCCGTTGATGATACCGGGTGTTTTATTGGCCATCACTTTTAAATTGAGGTAATGGGTAGTTACCACGCCATAAGCATGTTTAATGGCCAGCTCTTCCATAATCACTTCTGCAAATGCGCCGCCAAGGCTGGGGTCGCTGCCGCTGCCCAGCTCATCAATAAAAAACAAAGTCCTGCCATTGGCATGTTCCATAAAATATTTCATGTTCAGCAGGTGGGAGCTGTAAGTGCTCAGTTCAAATTCCAGGCTCTGCGTATCGCCGATATGGATCATCAGTTGTTTAAAAATGCCGAATGTGGAAGAAGGATCAACAGGAACAAGCAAACCACTCTGCACCATCATTTGCAACAGGCCAATGGTTTTCATCGCAACGGTTTTGCCCCCCGCATTGGGGCCGGAAATGACCAGTATCCGGTTCTTTTCATCAAGTGTAAGCGTTAGCGGGATAACCGGCTTGCCTGATTTGCTGTTGTAGAGGTACAACAAAGGATGATACGCTTTTACCAGGTGGATGCCGGGCCTGTCATTCAATGATGGATAATGTGCATTGAGGGCGGCGGCAAGTTTTGCCTTGCCGCAAATAAAATCATATTCGCCAAGTATATCATGGTAAGCCATCAGCAGATCTGCATAAACAGACAACCGTTCAGTAAGTTCCTTCAGTATCCGGTACAGTTCCCTGCGTTCTTCATTTTCCAGTGCAAAAATGTCATTGTTCAGTTCAATGGTTTCTTCCGGCTCAACGTAACTTGTTTTGCGGGTATCGCTTTCGCCATGCAGTATGCCTTTAACCTGCCGTTTATGTTCGGCATAAACTGCCACCACCCTCCTGCCGTTTAAAAATGCTTCTTCAATATCCGCAGCATAGCCAGCTTTGCTGAGTTTTTGCAGTACACGTTCAAAAATGCGGCGCAATTCATTTCTCTTTCTGTAAAGGCCCTGGCGGATGCGCAGCAGTTCTTTAGAAGCATCATCTTTTACATTACCCTGTTCATCTATCACTTCGTCAATCAGTGCAGTTATTTTTTTCTCATAATGTGTATGGGCTATTACTTTGGCCAGCGCAGGGTAAGCGCTGCGCCTTTCCTGGCTGAACCAGCGGAAAACCTGCTGCATGCTTTCAGCCAGCCTGCGCAACTGCACAAATTGTTCCCCGCCCAGTACAGCGCCGGGAATGCGCAGCAGTTTGAGTTCTTTTGCAAGGTTTAAAACAAAATCGTTGGGGAAATACTGGCCCGCAAGCAGCAGGCTTTTGAATTCATGCGTTTGATGCAGTTCCAGTTCAATATACTCCCGCCGGGTATGTATGCGCAGGCCGTCAGCTTTGTTTTTACCATACTCTGTTTTGCAGTGTTCAGTAAGCAAAGCCTTTATCTTATCAAACTCCAGTTGCAATATGGCCGATTCCGGGTATAACTTCATGCCCTTTACAAAAACTTATGTGTGAGGGGCAAAAGTAATACTGATTTGGGGTTTTGGAAATAACAGCAGGCTGCGGGTGCAAAATACGAAGTAACGAAAGCGCCGGTGAACAACACAGCTACCCCTTGCAGCAGTAACACATTTCAAATATCTTCACCCTGCACAGCGGCAACGCCGGTTACGTTGTGCGGCATTAAAAACAAACAGCTTCCTATTCAATCTGTCTTTGATGAGTTATCCTGAAAAGTTCGACAACGCAAATCTTGACAATGAACAACACCTAATTCTTGCAGGCTTTTTTCAAAGACATAAGTTGTTTGACAATTACCTTGCTGAAAACAAGATTAAGCTATACACTTTCCCTGGTTGCGGCTATCCCACATTGACTGAAAGGTGCGGCTATGAAATATGCAGCGTTTGCAACTGGGAAGACGATATCCAAGATGATGAAGAGGCTGATGAAATTTGGGGCGGACCTAATTACGAACCGTCCCTGACCGAAAACAGATTGAACATTGGAAAACAAATAAAGAAAATTGCTGAACAAACCAGCGGGAGAGTTAATACTAATCCTGCAATGGCATTAAACATTCTTTCCCGATACGACCAAAAGATTGAAGGCTTACTAGAAACCGTTCCTGATGACGCAGACATTGATCATCCTGTTTTCAAACAGTATAAAAAAGAGGGACAAGAATTGTTAAGACAACTCGTGGCAACTTAACAAACACACAACATGCGAAAAGCAACCCGGAAGAAGTACCCTGAATGCCCTCTCAGCAGGAGCGTTGCCGCTGCGCCAGTTTTTTTGAACTGTTGCTTCATCCCCCGCCACATAAGAAGGCAGGGACGAAAATATTTAATCGTAACTAAAAATTTCATTGCTTATTCGTTCTGGTATAAAAATAGCCTGATTTTCAGAGAGGATTAATACCAGCTATTGCTTATATTAGCGAGTTAGCTGTAATTTGCTCAGAACTGAAAAGGATAAACTAAATGTCTTTTAAACGCAGGTGGATTTTCGCAAACACAACCGCACTGTTTGTATCCTACCTTTTCTATACTCCTATAGCTCATGGTCTCACTGGTACACATGGCCGACACTTAACAGTCCAACAATTGATTGCACACACGGTTGCTCTTGTAGTTGTAGCACTTATTGTTTTTGTTTCACAGCGGTTTTTGCTAAAAACATACATCAATATTTCCTGGCTAAGAATCAGCCTTTCAATAATTATATTCGTTACTTTTTTTTGGATGGGGTATTATCAGGAACTTATTCCAGATGGACCTGATTACGATATTCTATTTGCGTATTTGATACTTGGCACAGCAATGTGGTTGGGGAAAATCCCGATTAACGGACATTGGCTGGCAACTATAATTGCTGTACTCAGCTTTCCTTTCGCAAGTTTCATTGGCGTGGTTATTCTTTTACTTACAATAACCGGTTTTCATATTAAGTTTGACGTGCAAACCGATGCCCATCACACTATATTCTGGCTCACCGTTGGTGTTACAACAGGATTACTTGGGGGATGGATTAGTGGAATGGCTTTATGGAAAATATTGAAGAAACAAAGAGGAATTGAAGAAAACCACAGCTAACAGCGCATAACCGCAACAATACAGATACAAGTTCCCTTCCCCGATGAGTCACCGCCTTAGCCATGTGCACTTTGTCTGCGGGAATCATCGGTTCAAATGGGAGAAGGCTAAAAACAACATGCTTATGAATTCCAGAGCGTCAAAAATGACAAGCTACATATATCTTTTGCTTGTTCCTGTTATTGCAGCCGGACTTGGATTTGGTGTAGGACATGTAAGCTATAAGTTTTATTTGCCATTATGGTTACTGAACGCA
>JANRKT010000148.1:0-4083 GCA_033763355.1 Chitinophagaceae bacterium
AGCCAGTTCTTCACTTTTATGCATGGCCATGCTTCGTGCCCTTATCCTTTCCAAAGCCGCCTCTATCTGCGCTTCCCTTGCCTGTGATTCGGCTTTTTGAAGATCCAGGAATCGCTGATACACTCTTCCGAATTCAGTTGCGAATTTTCTTACAATTTCTTTTTCTTCCTCTGTTGCTTCGCGGTAATGCTGAAATCCTATAAAACCAAATTTGCAGTATCCTTCGGTAGCATACATTCCATTGGGAAAATCTTCCGGGAGTGGTCTGAATTCTTCCGGTATGGTGGAAATTATTTCATCGAAAATCTTCCATAGTTGGAGAACTGCCTCTTTGGGGAAATGAAGAGTTTGTACATAGCCAGGCTCGCTTTTAATAAATACTTCTATCAGCTCTTTCAATTGATTCCACGAATCAACAGTTACGATTTGCCTGGTGCTTACTCTGTGACCAGCCTTTCCCGTCATCCGAAAAGTGATTGAATTACCATCAGGATTAACAAGACTTAAGTGTGCATGTACAGGACATATACCCAAAACATCAAATTGCTCGAACAATATGGTCAATACATCACTTAATTCACCAGAATCGTGCATGGCCATTGCTTTGGCTCTGATTCTTTCAAGCGAAAGTTCTATTTGCATCTCCCTTGCCTGCGCTTCCGCTTTTTGCAGGTCGAGAAAGCGGGTGTAAGTTTGTTCGAAGACTTTGGCGAAACGTTGGAGTAGCGAGTGCCCTTGCTCATCCGGCTCGCTCCATGAAGCATAACCAATAAATCCAAAGTTATGTCGGTATTGAAGTAGATGATAGTCCGTGGATTCCTCCGGAACCACCAAGTCAAATTCTAATTGCTCTTTCAATATTCTCTTAGCAGCTTCCTTTTCAAAAGAGAATTGGCGAAAACGCTCTTTGTTTTTGAAAGCATCTATATCGGATTGAAAGGTGTGAAAGTCTTTACCATTAACGGTGTAATTAGATTTGGGCGAATCCATGTCGGTATGATTCCAAATCTCCATGGTATTGGTTTCTACATTTACCAGGGCAATCCAACAAGTTACAGTGTTAGAATTAAGCATTCTGAACTGATTGGTCAATACTTCAACAACTTGTTTCAACTCATCACTTTTATGCATGGCCATAGAGGCGGACCTGACCCGTTCCAAAGCTGTCTCGATCTCCAGTTCCCTGTTTTTTGAGTTAAGTACCAGATTCGCTTTTTGTTTCTGCCGGTTGTTTCGGACTAAAATAAAAGACAGGAATACCAGTGAGACTAATGCCCCGGCGATGCTAAAAAGCCAGACACGCTGTGTTTTATTTTCTTGTTCTTTTAGTTGGCTTTCCGTTTCAAGCAATTCGATTTCCTGTTGTCTTTTCTTCAAAACAGCTTGTATTTCCAATTCTGATCTATTGGCAGCATTATTAAGCCTTTCCTCTTTTTCTTTTGCCTCTCTGTATATCTTTAGATAAAAAAAAGCTTTCGATTTATTACCGCTTTGTTCATACAGTTGGCTTAATAAACCGGCACTATGAATCATTTTTGGAAGTAGGTTTACATCAGATGCCCAATCAAAAGATTTATGTGCATATTTAAAAGCATTTTTTAAATCGCCAACACTTTTATAGGATTCAGCGAGGTCAAATGCCGCCCAACTGGAACCATGCTTATCATTATATTTCAAATAGGCTGTGATGGATTCCTGAAAAACCGATTGAGCTTCCTCGCTTTTGCCTTGTGCCTGTAACATTCGGGCTTTTACCCATAATAATTCAGCATCAAAAAATAAGGATCCTTTTATTCCTCCTACCTTTAGATAATCTTTGTACTCCGGCGGGAAATCCTGAATTCTTTTCAAGCCAAAGAGACTTTCTGAGATAAGTAAATAAGTATTAGCTAATCTATTATAATGATTTATTTCTTTTCGCAGATTTAATTCCTTGTACTCATATTCAAGGGCTTTTTCTGAATTTGTCAAATACCACTCATAAACTATGGCAACAGAAATATAAACAGGTTTAAGCAAGTCTTTTTCCCCTATCTCAGTCAACAGGTCTTCTGCCTGAAAAAGATATTCCAGTTGCAAATTTACCCGGTTGTGTATGCCATAAGTCCTTGAAAGCAAATAAGCACAATGAGCCTTTATGTATTTATCCGCTTCATGAGTATAAATACTAATGGCTTCTATTTCAAGCGGTTTTGCCTCTGCTTCCATGCCTTGCCCCAGGAGGTCATTAATATCATTAGCGAGGATAAACAATTGGTGGTAAGACCATTTTAATTGTTGATAAAGACTTTGAGCAACTTTCTTATGTTTCTTCGACTTTTCCTTATCAGAATTAAAATAAATAAAAGAAAGGGCATCCTGTAAATAAGCCGTGATTTCAACATTTTCCTTTTCAGCATAATAGCTTAATGCCTCTTCTAACTTTGATATCATGGTTTCTATTTCTGAATCTCTTATTCCAATGGGCATATTAATGTTTCCAAAAATATCAAAATCAGTAAATCGTCCTAAAACTCCATTGCCCTCCACTTCATAGTAGATATCCAAACCATTGATAAACTCACCTACTTCATTCATCTTAGTGATATTCTGTGTTTTGATATATGCATTTCCAGCGTTTATCCTTCTTCTAAAAATGGATATACTTTTTAGATATAAACCTTCCCCTTTAGCAAATCTTAGTTGCTTTGAAATGATGCGGGCTTCGCTGAGGGCTTTAAATCCATTCAGGAAATCTAAGTTATAGAAGCAGAGATTGGCGTAATCCGTTAACATATGTACACGAATAGTATCCTTATGGGAATGCCGTATTATAGCACTCTGTAGTTCAACAAGCTCATTTTGTTGTACCCTAACAGTATCCTGAGTAAATACTCTATAGGAACAAGTGATTAAGAGAATCACAAAAAGTATGTGTTTCATAAATAAATTGTTTCTACAGGTATTGAAAAAATAAACGCTGTTCCTTCTCCTTCTTTACTTGCGACTTTCAACTCCCCACCATGTGCTTTTACAATATCATAGCTCAAACTCAATCCCAGGCCGGTTCCTTGCCCGGTGGGTTTGGTGGTAAAGAAGCCCGCCCGGATGACCCCTGCCTGAATGACACAGTCGGGCAGTTGGTCGGATGGGGGCTGAAAAATTTTATCTGGAATCATTTCATTTATATTGTTTTTTGTAAGACCCGGGGGCCCCGTTACATATCTATATCAAGTCATGGAAAATATATTGCGAATCATACTCTTCCTTAAACTCTTTTAATAATGCCAGATACTCTTCAGAAAATGTTTGAATTTTATGGTGCTCTTCCTGATTTTGAATGTATTTGTAAATCGTATCTACCAATGACAGATGGTAAGAAAATACACCATAACCCTCCTGCCATTCAAATTTTTCTTTAGTCAGGCTATGGTCATTGATGTATTTGGATGATTTGGCTTTTACAATTTTCATCAGCTCAGATACTGAAACTGCTGGTCTCAACCCAACAAAGCAATGCATATGGTCTTCCACTCCGTTTATGATAATGGTTTTGCAGCCTGTTTCATTTACAAGGTTACCGATTACTCCCTGTACCTGACTTCGCCATGCTTTATCAAGTACAGCCGCCCGATATTTTACTGCAAAGACGAATTGCAGATAAATTTGATGATAGGTGTTTGCCATGACATTTACTTTTATATGTGACGAGCCTACGGCTCTTTTGTTCTTATAGTTGCTTGCCTTTACCACGGACTGAAGTCCATGGTTACAAAATATATCCGTGGCTACGCCACTGGCTTCCTATAGTACAACACTGCTTTACAGTATGCAGGGCCGTAGGTCCGGTTTTATCTTTTAACACCGGAATTTATTCCGGTGCAAGTACAAGTAATGCGAGCCGAGTGCCATCGGCACGGGGCATATCAATCCGGCAACAAAATCATAAACTCACTTCCTTCCCCCTCCTTCGTCTCCACTTTCAACTCCCCGCCATGTGCTTTTACAATATCATATGCTAATGATAATCCCAATCCCGTTCCCTGCCCGGTTGGTTTGGTGGTAAAGAAGGGTTGAAAAATTTTGTCCAGGATTTTTTGGGGG
>JANRKT010000149.1:0-12469 GCA_033763355.1 Chitinophagaceae bacterium
TTTTTTTATATCATCTTCTACATCCTGGAAGTAACGGTCGCTGCTGCCTTCCTGCATAGCGCCAATGGATCCCATGCCGCGGTATTGCTTGAACTTTCTTCCTTCATAAATAATGGTTTCACCGGGGCTTTCTTCCACACCTGCAAACATGCTGCCCATCATTACAGTACTTGCCCCGGCTGCAAGCGCTTTAACCAAATCACCAGTATAACGCACACCGCCGTCTGCAATCAAAGGCACATTCATTTTTTGCAAAACGGAAGCCGCTTCCATTATGGCTGTAACCTGCGGTATGCCTGCACCGGCAACAATACGTGTGGTGCAGATAGAACCCGGCCCTATTCCTACTTTCACAGCATCTGCTCCGGCCTCTGCCAATGCCTTTGCGCCTTTTGCGGTGCCTACATTGCCCGCAATTATTTCAAGCTTTTTAAAATTTTTCTTAACCGCTTTCAGTGCATCAATCACTCCTTTGCTGTGGCCATGTGCACTGTCCAGGCAAACCACATCCACACCAATTTGCTGCAATGCCGCCGCCCTGTCGAGCATATCACGTGTAATACCCAATGCAGCGCCAACCACCAGCCGGCCCCATGCATCCTTTACTGCGTTGGGAAAACTTTGCAACTGGAGAATGTCACGGTAAGTAATTAACCCGATTAATTTCCCCGATCTGCTGACAACAGGAAGCTTTTCAATTTTATACTGACTTAAAATCTTTTTTGCTTTTTTTAAATCCGTTCCTTCAGGTGCAGTAATGAGGTTATCCTTTGTCATTACCTCGCTTACTTTTTTTCTTACGCTGGTTTCAAACCGCAGGTCACGGTTGGTGAGGATACCCACCAATTTATGCTGGTGGTCAACAATAGGGATACCGCCAATTTTATTTTCCTTCATCAGCCGCAATGCATCGCCTATGGTAGAATCTTCAAATAAAGTAATGGGGTCAATGATCAGTCCGCTTTCACTTCTTTTCACTTTACGCACCTGTTCTGCCTGTTTTTCAATGGTCATGTTTTTATGCAGTATGCCCAGGCCGCCTTCACGTGCCAGCGCAATAGCAAGGGTGGCATTGGTCACGGTATCCATTGCTGCAGAAACCAGCGGGATGTTTAAAGAAATATTGCGGGTAATTTTTGTTGCTATATCCACTTCCCTGGGTAATACCTGGGAATATGCAGGAAGCAATAAAACATCATCAAACGTTAAACCTTCGCCGAAAAATTTGCTGACGCTGCGGCCTGGAGAGGAAACCCCTTCTTTGGGAGAATCAATTATTGTTGCCATGTGCAAAGATAGGGCGGCGTATGAATACGAAGCAAATTTTTGAAAGCGGTTGTTAACTTAACGTTATCCGGCGGCAGTAACAGGTTGCAGGTTACAAGTTTCAGGTTACAGGTTTCATGAAAGTTGTAACAGGGTACTCAAAGTAATTTATACATCTTACCGGGTAAAGTTTCCACCACATTCTGCAACTCCAGGTTTAAAATAGCTGCAGCAACTGCGCTGCTGCGCAAACCGCTTTTTATATAAAGCTCATCAATATGAACAGCATCCTGCTGTTTGAGGATGTCAACTATTATTTTTTCATCAGCCGTAAGATCAATAAACAATTCCCGCTGGGGTTTATGTTTTACTGACAGCATATCCCAGTTCATAAAATCGGCAATATCTTTTCCTGATGTAACCAGAACAGCTTTATTGGTTTTGATGAGGTAGTTACAACCTTCGCTTTTGCCATCGTCCATTCTTCCAGGAATGGCAAATACATCTTTGTTGTACCCATTGGCCAGCTCTGCGGTAATCATGCTGCCGCCTTTAATGCTTGTTTCAATTACCAGTACTGCATCCGCAATACCGGCTACAATGCGGTTGCGTTTGGGGAAATTCTGTTTATCAGGTTTAGTGCCACTCATAAAATCAGTAAGCAAACCGCCATTTACCAGCATATCTTTTGCCAGCGTTTTATGTTCTGCCGGATAAATCCTGTCAAGCCCGTGGGCCAGCACACCAACGGTAGGCAATTCATGTTTCAGCGAAAGTTTGTGTGCGATGGAATCCACTCCATAAGCCAGTCCGCTTACGACAAGCACCTTATGGGGTTCAAGCTCTTCGATTATTTTTTTGGCTGCCTCTTTGCCATACTCTGTATTGTTGCGTGTGCCGATAATGCTGATAACCTTGCCTGCATTCAAATCAGCAGCGCCGCGGTAATATAAAACTGTTGGTGCATCATAGCAGTTCAGCAAACGTTTGGGATAAGCGGCATCATCAATGGTAAGCGTTTTTATTTTGTATTTCTCAATAAAAGCCAGTTCGTCTTCCGCCTTTTTGAAATCAGTAAAAGCCTTAATGCTGTTTGCCCTTATTTCGCCTATCCCCGGAAGTTTCTCCAGTTCTGATTTACGGGCTTTGAAAATTTTCTCAGGGTTTTTATAATAGTCAATCAGTATCCTTGCATGCACATCCCCGATGTGGGGAACTGTAGTGAGGGCAATATGATGGAGCAGCGACCCGGCCATAAAAGGTAAAGGGTTGTGAAATTAAATATTTAGGGGAAAATTACAGAGAACAGGGCAAAGACATTATGAATAAACCCTACGAACATCTATTTCCCCGTTACTACCAGTTCTGTCCGCCTGTTTTGTGCACGGCCTTCCTCTGTTTTATTATCGGCAAGCGGTTTGGTTTCGCCAAAACCTTTAAAAGAAAGCCGCACTGCTGTTATACCTTTTGAAGAAAGATAATTTACCACAGCTTTTGCCCTGTTGTTGGATAAAGCAAGGTTATCAGCCGGTTTGCCAACATTATCGGTATGCCCGCCGATCTGGATTTTTAATGTGGGATTATCGGTAAGCAACTGGATGAGTTTGTCCAGTTCAATGGTGGACTCAGGCTTCAGGTCAAACTTGCCGGTTTCAAAGAAAATATTCTTCAATACAATATTGGCATTTATTTCAATGGGCTGAAGCGGAATATCAATGCGGTAAGTTGAGTCGGGTATGCGCTGACTTAAAGGAAAGTTTTCTGAATAAAATAAATACCCTTTCCGGTTTACATTAAATGCATAATCTTTTCCCACCGGTAATGTAATAAGATAATTGCCTTCTTCATCCGTTTGCACTTTTGATAAAGGCCGGTTGCCGGACAGGTCAATCAGTTCCACAGCTGAAGGAAGGCCGTCACCCGTTTTCTTATCAAATACTTTTCCCTTTATCCACAAGGTTTGCAGCGGACGCACATTTTCCCTCATTTCAAAAGTATAAATATCCAAACCGCCTTTACTGTCTGCACGGTCGCTGGCATAATAAGCTGTTTTACCATCAGAAGCAATCACAAGACTGCCTTCGTTCTCAATGGTGTTAATGGGATAACCTAAATTTTCGGGTTTGCCCCATGTGCCATCTGCCTGTTTTCTTACCACAAACAAATCATCACCTCCATATCCCAGCCATCCGTTGCTGGTAAAATAAAGGGTTTGGTTATCGGCATGAAGAAAAGGGCAGCTCTCATCACCTGCCGTATTAATGCCCGGCCCCATATTTTCTGCAACACTCCAGCGGCCATCAGGTAAACGATGACTAACGTAAATATCAATGCCCCCATAACCACCCGGTGCACGGCTTGCAAAATAAAGCTGCTGTTTATCCGGCGACAATGATGGCGCCGACTCCCAGAACTCAGTATTAATGGCCCTGCCGAGATTTTGAGGTTCACTCCAGCCACGCCGGGTAAGAATTGAATAATACAAATCGCAGTTACCGTACCCATCAGGAAAGTTGCAGCCTGTAAAAATCAGCCATTGCCCGTCCTGCGAAATGTTCTGCGCCCCTTCATTTTGTTCTGTATTGATGTTGCCGCTCAGGTTTTCTGATTTTGACCAGTTATTGTTTTTCCATTCACTCACATAAAAATCTTCGTTGAAATTCCGTACACGCCTCGTGTACACCATTGTTTTTCCATCAATGGTAAGTGAAGGGTAATATTCAGAAACTTCTGAGTTGATACTGTCGCCCAGGTTCTGTGGTGCGAAAACATAATTTTTTACAGGATTGCTTTTTTGATATTCAAGTGCAAACTGGTAACATTTCCTCCTGAAGTCTGCCGCTTTGCGGCTGCCTTCATTGAGTTTGGGGTCCATGATAAAATCATCCACCGCTTCAATCGCTTTTTCAAAATTTCCAAGCCCGGCGAGGTTAATGGAATAGGGAAGTTTGTAATCGTGGCTGTAGGCTGAATCCAAAGCAAATGACTTTTCATAATTCTCTACAGACCTTTTATAATCTTTCATTTCCCCATACATCCCTGCTTTGGAAAGATAAGCATCCACAAATTTTGCATCTGCCTGTATAGCTTTATCAAGTAATGTTATTCCTTCAGCAAATTTTCCTGATTGCGCCTGTTCAATGGCCTGGTTATAAAAAGCCGCAGCCTTTTTATTTACCTTATTGGGATCATAACCCTGTGCAGCAGAAGCAAATGCTGTAATTAAGAATATTATCAGGAGTAAAAAATTCTTCATTGTGTTCATAACGAAGATGATAAGCAAATATTTCCCGGTAAAGGTATCAGGATTAAGATGTGTGGTCAAAAAAAGAAGTTGTTAACAAAGAGGGAAATTTTAAGGCACATTAATGTATTTGTGTATTTGCAGCGACAGTTCCCATTGCGGGTTCTGTTTGATGTAATCAATGATCAATGGCGTAATTGTTGAAGATTTATCCCATTCAGGCTGCAGGTACAGTTTACAGGATGATGAAACCTGTGCTGCATATTTCTCTGCCCATTCAAAATCTGATTTATTAAAGATCACTGCTTTCAGTTCATTGGCATAAGGAAGTATTTCAGCCAAAGGTGCTTTAAATTTTTTGGGTGATAAACATATCCAGTCCCAAGTGCCGCTTAAAGGATGTGCCCCGGAAGTTTCCAGGTGTGTTTTGAAACCCGCAGCATTCAATTCAGCAGTCAATACATCAAGGTTATGCATTAAGGGTTCACCGCCTGTTATTACAACAACCCCCTCCTTACCTCCCCCAAAGGGGGAAGACTGCAAAGCTTCGCTGGTTATTTCTTTTATACTTTTTACCGGATGTTTATCTGCATCCCAGCTTTCTTTTACATCGCACCATACACAACCCACATCACATCCGCCGAGCCTGATGAAATATGCAGCCCTGCCCTGATGAAACCCTTCCCCCTGAAGGGTGTAGAAAGATTCCATTACAGGAAGACTTGTGTTGCTCTGAGATTTAATTACTGGTATTTGAGATGGGCTGGTCAAAGTTCAATTTTAGAATTTTCCAGTTTTAAAATGCAGGCTTTGTAGGTATTCATCATCAGAGCAGCAATGGTCATCGGGCCTACCCCACCAGGTACGGGAGTGATGTAACTGCATTTGGGAGCAACACTTTCAAAATCCACATCGCCTTTAATAGCATAGCCGCTTTTTTTGCTGCTGTCACTCACTCTTGTTATGCCTACATCTATCACCACTGCACCCTCTTTTACCATGTCCCCTTTTAAAAATTCTGCCCTGCCCAATGCGGCTATAATAATATCTCCCTGCAGGCATATCTCTGCTAAATTCTTAGTGTGGGAATGACATACTGTAACCGTACAGTTACCGGGATATTCATTGCGGTTGAGCAAAATACTGATGGGCCTCCCTACAATATTACTTCGCCCAATTACCACAGCATGTTTTCCTTTGGTCTCTATTTTATAATGTTCAAGCAATAACAAAATTCCATATGGTGTGGCAGGAAAGTAAGCGGGCAATCCCTGTATCATTCTCCCAACGCTTTCGGGATGAAAGCCATCCACATCTTTAGAAGGGAAAATGGTTTCAATTATTTTTTGCTCTGCAATCTGTTTGGGCAAAGGCAACTGGCAGAGGATACCATCCACATCAAAATCATCATTCAGTTCATTGATGTGGTATAAAAGGTCATCTTCGGTTACGGAATCATTCAGCCGTATAAGTGTTGATTTAAAGCCTATTTCTTCGCAGGTTTTTACTTTTGAGGCCACATAAGTTTCACTGGCCCCGTTATTACCAACCAATACTGCCGCAAGGTGGGGGATTTTTTTACCCTGTTTTTTCAACAGGGTAACCTTTTCTTTGAGATTGTTTTTAACAGCCTGTGATACAAGCTTTCCATCCATGATTTGCATGGCACAAAGTTAAGCCCCGCCTGATTAAGGAAGAACAGATTTTTTATCCTGTTCTTTAAAATAAAGCCGAATTATTATCTTTAAACAGCAATCCATTTCCGGTTAATACCCCGCCTCACTGCAAAAGATAAATCTTATCCTCATTTTACATTTCTTCAGAAAACTACCCGCATGAGAAATTGCAGGCTAACCATTTTGTTCATCGTATCAGCCTTCATATGCAAGGCGCAAACACTTCGTTCACCGGCTGCAGCAAGGTATCTGGGCGCAGGAGCGTACAGTAAAGAGTTCGCGGATGTGTTTTCAGTAACAGCCAACCAGGCGGCGCTGGCAGAAATCAATACCATACAAACCGGTGTGTATGGCGAAAGAAGGTTCTTAAATACCGGTATTAATTTTTATTCTGCAATCATTGCTGTTCCATCAGCTTCCGGAAATTTTGCTGTGCAGGCAGATTATTCAGGCTATAAAAATTACAATGAAACCCAGTTCGGTATTGCTTATGCAAGGCGGCTTGCCAAAACAATAACCATCGGCGCCAAATTTAATTATTACAATGTACGCATACCGGTTTATGGTTCTGCGGGCACTGTAAACTTTGAAATTGGAAGCATTTGGGCACTGACCCCATCGCTGCGTGCAGGCTTTCATGTTTATAATCCTGTTGGCGGTTCACTCGGGAAAAATTCAGGTGAAAAATTATCTTCTGCTTACAAAGCAGGGTTGGGTTATGAATTTTCTAAAAACTTTTTTACCAGTGCAGAAATTGTAAAAGAAGAAACCAAAGATGTAAATATCAACATCGTGATGCTGTATCATTTTGCCGGACAATTTTTCCTTCGCTGCGGAATAGCAACAGAAACCAGCACAACATTTATTGGCATTGGTTACAAAAAAAAGAACCTCCGCCTCGATGCAGCAGCAAGCTATCACCAGCAACTTGGCCTTTCGCCGGGGTTAATGTTATTGTACAGTTTCCCTGAAAAAGAAAATGAATGAAGCCGGCAATCACGATATTGCTATGTTTGTTTATGTTTTCTTCCTCTGCACAGGAAACAACCACGTCAACATCAGAACAATTGCTGGAAAACGAAGCAGAACGTGCTGAAGATATTGAGCCCGAAGATGATTATTTCCTTCAGCAAATGGAATACTTCAGAAAAAAACCCTTTAACCTGAACACCGTAACGGATGAAGTTTTAATATCCATCAGGATCATCACCCCGCTACAAATCAGGAATTTTCTGCAGTACCGTAAAATAGCAGGGCCTTTCATCAGTATTTATGAATTGCAGGCTGTTCCGGGCTGGGATGTTACCCTGGTGAGAAGGTTACTTCCATATATTACTGTAAAAGATGAAGGGAACATTATTATAAATTTTGTAAAGCGGTTTCGCTCCGGTGAACACAGCATACTGGCCCGTACTTCGATGATCCTTGAAAAATCAAAAGGATATACTGTTAAAGACAGTGGGGCGAATTATTACCAGGGGGACAGGTCAAGAATTTTATTAAGGTACAAATACAGGTTTGGGAACCTCTTACAGTATGGCATTACAGCAGAAAAAGATGCAGGCGAACCTTTCTTTGGTTCAAAACAAAAAGCAGGTTTTGATTTTTACTCCTTTCATTTTTTTATAAGGAATGCAGGTGCCATCAGGGCGTTGGCATTGGGTGATTTTTCAGTTAATATGGGGCAGGGCCTCATTCACTGGCAAAGCCTTGCATTCAGAAAAAGTGTGGATGTAATACAGGTAAAAAGGCAAAGCGAACTCCTGTTGCCCTATAACTCAACTGATGAAAACCGTTTTCACCGCGGCGCCGCCATTGCATTGGGAAGAAAGAAATTTTCTTTTTCATCTTTTGTTGCAAGGGACAGGCTTGATGCCAACCGCATAACAGATACTTTACAGCATGAAGATTATTTTTCTTCGCTGCAAACATCAGGCTACCACCGTACCAAAAGTGAAATTGAAGATAAAGATGCATTGAGGCAGTGGGTATGGGGAGGCAACATCAGTTATAAAAACGGGTCATTTAAGCTTGCCGCCAATGGAATTTATTATTTACTTAACAAACCCATTCAGAAAAAAGATGAACCTTATAATTTATACGCCATCAATGGCAAAAAATGGTTTAATTACAGTATTGATTACAGCTATACTTTTAAAAACCTGCATGTATTTGGCGAAGCGGCAATGAGCAGAAATGGTTACACTGGTTTAATAAATGGCTTGCTGATGAGTGTGCATCCCAAAGCAGATATTTCTATTCTGCACCGCCACATCAGCCCGGGTTTCCGGTCTTTTTCAGGTAATGCTTTTACAGAAACAACAGAACCTAATAATGAGAAAGGCTTATTCGCCGGTATTGTTTTACGCCCCCTTGCTGCATGGCGTATTGATTTCTATACAGACCATTTCAGTTTTCCCTGGTTAAAATTCCGCATTGATGCACCGGGCGGGGGAAGTGATTATTTATTACAGGTAAATTATACACCCAATAAACAACTTGAAATTTACAGCCGTTACAAAACAGAGAAAAAACAAATCAATACAAATGGCGGTTCGCAGGTTTTAAATGAAGTAACCGGTGTGCCACGGTACAACTGGAGAACACAAATTGCTTATACCCTTAACCGCAACCTTCAGCTCCGCAGCAGAATCGAATTGTCATGGTATTCTCCCAAAACACCTGAAAAGGAAAACGGGTTTTTATATTTTATTGACGCATCGTATCAGCCACCGCTTTCTCCGTGGGCCTTTAACTGCCGCCTGCAGTATTTTGAAACTGACGGATATAATTCGAGGTTATACGCATACGAAAATGATGTGCAGTACTATTATTCAGTGCCCGTATTTTACAACAAAGGCAGCAGGTACTACATCAACATCGGGTACAAAGCCGGAAGTAAAACCCGGTTCTGGTTCAAATGGTCGCAAACTTTATTAAAAGATGGCTCAGGGTTTGGTTCAGGTTTGGATGAAATCAAAGGCAACCACCGGTCGGAGCTGCGTTTGCAGGTGATACATAATTTCTGATCCTTCCCTTTTCTTTTCCCGGTGGCATAAGCCAAAACAATAGTACTTTTGCCAGCACATAAAAATAAGTTCATGGATAACCAGAACCAGCAACCCAATCAGCTGAACATTGAAATATCAGAAGAAGTTGCCGAAGGCTCATACGCCAACCTTGCCATCATTACCCATAGCCACGCAGAATTTGTACTTGATTTTGTAAATGTGATGCCGGGCACACCCAAAAGCAAAGTAAAAAGCCGCATCATTCTTACTCCGCAACATGCCAAACGTTTTATGAAAGCGCTTATTGAAAACGTACAGCGCTTTGAAGCTGCCAATGGCACTATAAAAGATCTTGAAGAAATTCAATTGCCACTGAATTTTGGCGGACCTGCAGCACAGGCTTAAAAGAAATACTTTGATTCTGCCGGAGATGAGCGCCTGTTTAAATTCCTTTTAAGACAGGGTATTATTTTTTTCGTTGAACCGGGATAGCTGAAGCACGGCTGCGAAAAGTAAATCCCCGGTTTTATCATTTGTTCATCACAGCTGCTTAAATTTAACCATCCAAAATTTACTGTTATGAGAAAACTGCCTGCTTGCATTATTGCGTTTTTATTATTTTCCATTCCATCATTCTCCCAAAAAAAACCAGCTTCAAAAGAAAGTAAAATTTCTGCAACCAGCGCTGTGAATTACGATACTGTTTTTGCTTCTGTTAAATGGCGCAATATTGGTCCTTTCAGGGGCGGCAGGGCAAATACCGCAAGTGGTGTGCCGGGCAATGACCAGTTGTATTATGCAGGATATACCGGTGGCGGTGTATGGAAAACAGATAATGCAGGCATGAGCTGGAAAAATATTTCTGATGGATTTTTTAATGTGGGGTCAATTGGTGATTTAGCAGTTGCAGAATCAGATCCCAATGTAATTTATGTTGGAACAGGAGAACATGCAGTACGTGGTGTAATGACTTCTTTTGGTGACGGCGTTTATAAATCGGTTGATGCAGGAAAAACATGGAAAAATACAGGGCTCAAACAAACAAGGCATATCGCCGATGTGCTAATACATCCGCATAATGCCGATGTGGTTTTTGTTGCAGCACAGGGTGCATTGCACGGCAGCAGCAGCGAAAGGGGAATTTACAAATCAACCGACGGGGGTGAAACATGGAGAAGGGTTTTGTATGTGGATGAAAACACAGGTGCATCAAGCCTGAGCATGGATAAGACCAACCCAAGAATTTTATACGCTGCAACATGGCAGCACCGGCGCTATCCGTGGACGGTAGAAAGCGGCGGCCCCGGTTGTGCATTGTGGAAATCGGTTGATGGCGGAGAGACATGGAAAAAAATTATGGAAGGCATCCCCGCAACAGTTGGTAAAATGGGCATAGCCGTTTCGCCTGTTAACCCCAATCTTGTATTTGCAATAGTAGAAGCGGAAAAATCAAAAGCGGGCTTGTACCGTTCTGATGATGGCGGAAAAACATGGAATTTATTTTCCAATAACCAGGACCTGAGTGCCCGCTCATGGTATTATATGGAAGTGTACCCCGATACCAAAAATGCTGATGTGGTTTATGTACTCAATGCGCCAATGATGAAATCAATTGACGGGGGCAAAATTTTTTCTTCCATAAATATTGAACATGGTGATACGCATGACATGTGGATCAACCCGGATAACCCATCAAATATTATTCTTGCAGATGACGGCGGCGCATCCGTAACATTTAACGGCGGAACCAACTGGAGCACATTGATGAACCAGCCCACAGCGCAGTTCTACCGTGTTAATGCAGATAATCTTTTTCCTTATTCGGTTTACGGTGGCCAGCAGGATAATACTTCGGTTGTTACCAAAAGCAGGACCAATGGTTTTGGTATTTCGCAAAAAGACTGGACCTACAGCGCCGGTTGTGAATGTGCCTATCTGGCTTTTGATCCCAATGACCCTTCTGTTGTTTACGGCGGCTGTTACCAGGGATACATTGAAGCGCTCAATACCAAAACAAACGAATCAAAAGATATACAGGCCTATCCATCCATGAATCTTGCCAATGAGCCGCGTAAAATGAAATACCGGTTCAACTGGAACGCACCGATTGTTGCATCACCCCATGATCCCAAAACAATCTATCATGCAGGCAATGTATTGCTGAAAACGACCAATGGTGGTTTAAACTGGGAGGAGATAAGCCCCGACCTAACGAGAAATGATACCACCAAACAGGGCCTAGGCGGAAGGCCCATTACCAATGAAGGTGCTGGAGGTGAGAATTACAATACCATTTACTATGTTATTGAATCTTCATTGGAAAAAGGCGTAATATGGGCAGGCAGCGATTGCGGCCTTGTACATGTTACACAGGATGGCGGAAAAACATGGAGCAATGTAACCCCTCCCGGCCTGGCCGAATGTATGATCCACTCCATAGAAGTATCGCCGCATGATAAAGCAACAGCCTATATTTCAGCAACACGTTATAAGTTCAACGATTTTTCGCCTATGGCTTACCGTACAAATGATTACGGAAAGACATGGGTGAAAATTAACAATGGTGTTAATACAGATGATTTTATTAAAGTAATACGTGAAGATAAAAAACTGAAAGGGCTCCTATACGCAGGCTCAGAAAGGGGCTTTTACATTTCATATAACAGCGGGGATACATGGAACAAATTCCAGCTTAACCTTCCGGTGGTTCCGGTAACTGATCTCATTATCCGGGATAATGACCTTGTAGCCTCAACAGCCGGCCGCTCCTTCTGGATACTGGATGACCTCGGGGTCTTTCAGCAATCGGCAAACATTGTATCTTTTACACAACCAAAAATATTTACACCTAAGCCCACTTACCGCTACAGTGGTGGTGGCGGCTTATTTGCAGACCCATACAGCGGCGCCAATCCGCTAAATGGGGTAATACTGGATTATTATCTTCCGGAAAAAGCCGATACCGCAGAAATAAAACTTGAGATCATCAATAGCAAAGGAGAAGTAATCCGGAGCTATACCAATAAAAAAGATGAAGGTTTTAAACGTTATCCCGGCGGCCCCCCTGCACCAATAACAATTCCAGCAAATAAAGACGTAAACCGCTTTGCATGGGATATGCGCATGGCAACATTAAGCCCTGATATACCCGGGGCATTTGTATATGGCGATTACCGCGGCTATAAAGCCGCACCGGGAAAATATACTGCAAGGCTAAGCAGCAAAGGCATAACCACCAGCACAGAATTTGAAATTATTCCCGACCCCAACTT
>JANRKT010000150.1:0-24565 GCA_033763355.1 Chitinophagaceae bacterium
GCAATTTTCATTTCGCTTCCCGCTTTACCGCCTATGCCTGTATAAACTGAGAACGGCATTGAGAACAGGCAATGTGCACCATCAATTTCACCGTTTAATATTTTATCCCTCACCACTGCCCATGATGCTTCCTTTTCAAGCTCTACATCTACTCCGTATTTTGCGAAAAGCCCCAGCTCTTTGGCGGCAACGAGGGGTGCGCAGTCTGTGAGAGATATAAACCCCAGTTTGATTTTTCTTGCAGGGCTGTGCATTTTAAAAGCAGTTACTGCAATTAAAATAGTGGCAAGGCTTACAAAAAGAACTGATTTTTTTATTGAGCGTTTCATAATTGTTGTTTTAATGAGTTAACAATTTTTCATTTCACATCATCACTGTTTGATGGCCACCGGTTTGCTATAAAAGAAATCCGGACGGATGTTGATCATGGCATAAAACCAGTTGCCGGTTTTCCTGAAATTGGCAGCCGCAGCATCAGTAGTAGCCTGCCCTTTTGCAAAAGCCATGTTTGATGTGGCATTCATGATGGAATAACCCAGTTCAATTGCAGTGAACTTGTTCAGCGTGTAATTGAGCAGGAAATCAATTTCACTTCCTATTTTTTTGCCAATCGTGGTGCCATCGGCTTTCTTCATGTCCTTGTTAAGGGAGAAATGATGATAGTCAATACCAAAGGCAAAAAGGTTGCTGCTGTATTTTACTTTTAAGTACGGGTTATTTAAACCACCAGCGGGAGAACCTGTGCCTACATAGAAATAATCCATATAACCCCAGTGTTTGTGCGGTGTGCCGTACAAAGGATCGAAGCGGTTGTTTTTACCTGAAGGTGAAACAGCATTATTGCCGGATAACACATCATATCCCGGAGTGAAACTGAACTTGCCTTTCTGATACGTAGCTGCTATAGTATAGTGATATGCATCTAATGAAACTGCATCACGGTCTTTGCCCGACTGCTGATAGTAAGCAGCCTGTATAGCTATTTTACCAAATCCTGATGCATTGCCCAGTGTATGGTTTATCATTAAACCATAAGTAAAGCGGCTGCTTTTGCCAGAGTAATCGTATGTATCAGCGGCGCCTGAACTCACAAACCTTCTTCCATAAACAAAGCCGCCGTTTGCACCAACTGAATCAAGCTTGTATTTTCCAAAACGGTCGTTGAAAACGAGGGCGGAGAATTTGGTTTGATTGAATTTGCGGCTTACATATAAACTGGTAAAGGATTTATAATCCTGCGAAGATGCATTTGTACTGGTGGGATTGGTATAAACAGGAGCGCCTGTTTTGGAACTGTTGTTGGCCATGCTGCCACCGGCAGTAAGCGGAACAATTCCTGCAGGTGTAGGTACCAATGTGCCCACAGAATTTTTTACATATGCAGGGATATTACCCGGAACATAGGAAGTGCCTGTTACACCAAAGGCATCAGAGTTTTGATTGAAAGCATAACCGAGGTCAACCTGCCAGCCATGGTGCATGATTTTTAATAAAGCCATATCATGACGGCGTGCCTGTTGCAGCCAGTCGAGGTTCCCTATCAAACGAACATCATCATAAATCAGTTCCTGCCTGCCTATTTTAATGGAGAGCAGGTCGAATGCTTTAAACTTAATGGTAGTATCTGCTTTATTGGCTAATGTAACATCGGCCCATCCTTCATGCAGCATCAGCTTTGCGCCATCTGCATTGCTTATAGACGAAGCATCCTGGCCCCAAACCCTGATATCCTGAACAGCAGCGCCAAAAGTTACCCTGTCCCATTTGTAACCAAAGGTTAACCTGGTACGCTGCGATGTAAATACAGCTGGTTTTGAACCGTTTGTTACAAGGTTACCTAATCCATTGCGGACCTCTGTACGTGTACGCAACTGACCTGTTAATGTAAACTGTGCATTAACAATCAATGTCATCAGAAGAAAACTTCCCGCTAAAGAAAGTGCTCTGATTTTTTGTCTTTTTGCCATAGTTTTGTTTCGGTTTTAGATTGTTTGTCAATTTAAAATCACACTGCCCCGGTCCGAGCTTCCATTTCGTCCGGGGTTTTTTTATGCCCCGCTGTTTAAGCGGTCTTTGGTCTTGATTTCTTTTTCATGTGTAGCTGTTTTTAAATGAGAATAATATTGTTTATTCGGGTATTCTTTTCTTTTAGTCTTTGTTTGGAACGGCGATGAAAACTTTTCCTTCCACTACTTTTACTTCATAAGTTTTGATAGCGCATTCATCCCCGCTTAAACATTCGCCTGTTTTTAGTGAAAAGGTTTTTTTGTGAAAGGGGCAGGCCACTTTGGGTTCGTCGCCCTGTGTACCTATCATGCCCCGGCTCAATGCCATCTGGTTACGGTGCGGACATTCATTTTGTGTTGCATACCATTCATTTCGGCGGCTAAAATGGAACAAAGCAATCTGCTCATCTTTATACTTTACACATACGCCGCCGTTATCGGGTACATCTTCAGCCAGGCATGCATAAAACCATGTGCCCCTGCCCGCCGGGACTGAAATAAGAATCTCATTCATACTGCTGTTAACATCCATAATTATTTGTTATGTAAATACTTTTTTTCATGCAGCAAGCAATCGTAAATGTAGTTTTAGTACTGCCGGGTAAACGGCATAGCAGGCAATCAGTGAGGCGTAATTTTCTGGCAAGAATTTTTTTCAGGGGTTGCAGCCGGCACTATATATTCATTCCGGAAACCAATAAATTTTATTCCCCTTTAGGGCCCGCCTGTCCGGTAGGCAGGGTTAGGGGCTTCCATTCCTTAGCTCTTTTCTGTTCCCTCATTTCTTCAAATTGTACGGTGGGGTCTTTTTCTTCAGGCGCATTAACAAAGTGATTGAAACGTTTGCGTATTTCGGGTGTTTCAATCGCAACTTTCCATTCGCATTGATAAGTAGCAACATGCTGTTCCATTTCTCTTTCCCATAGCCCCGCCATCCCAAGGCTGTCATTCACTACCACATTGCGGAGGTAATCAATACCGCCGTCCATTTTATTGAGCCATGTTGCGGTCCTTGTCAACGGATCGGCGGTTTTTATGTAAAACATGAGAAAACGGTCAATGTATTTAATGCAGGTTTCATCATCCAGGTCGGTTGCAAGCAATAAAGCATGCTGCGGTTTGCTTCCGCCATTACCGCACACATAAAGGTTCCATCCTTTTTCGGTAGCGATGATCCCAAAATCTTTGCTCTGTGCTTCGGCACATTCACGAATGCAACCGCTCACGGCCGATTTGATTTTATGCGGCGCCCTTAATCCGCGGTAACGTTCCTCTACACGAATTGCAAAGCTTACACTATCATGCAAACCATAGCGGCACCAGGTGCTGCCCACGCAACTTTTTACTGTACGCAATGCTTTGCCATAAGCATGGCCGCTTTCAAAACCGGCTTCAATTAATTCTTCCCAGATCAACGGCAGGTCGTTTACATGTGCGCCAAACAAATCAATACGCTGGCCGCCGGTTATTTTGGTGTAGAGATTATATTTTTTTGCAACCGATCCAATCGCTATTAATTTCTCCGGGGTTATTTCACCTCCGGGTATCCTTGGCACAACGGAATAGGTTCCGCCTTTTTGAATGTTGGCGAGGAAACGGTCGTTGCTGTCCTGTGCAGTAGCGTTTCCTTTTTTCAATGGCATTTCATTCCATAAACTGGCCAATATGGATGCAATTGCGGGTTTACATACTTCACATCCATGTCCTTTACCCAGCTTATCCAATACTTCATCATAGGTGTTAAGTCCGTGTATTTTTACCAGGTCAAACAATTCCTGCCTGCTGTTATTGAAATGCTCACATAATACGTTGCGTACATATTTGCCCTGCGCTTTCATGGTGTGGAGCATCAGGTCTTTCAGCATCGGTACACAGCCACCGCATCCTGTTCCTGCTTTGGTACATTTTTTAATGGCTTCTACTGATTCGCAACCAACTTCATTAACTGCATTGCATATGGCGCCTTTGCTTACACTTTCGCAACTGCATATCAAAGCTTCATCAGGCAGGCTGGTTACACCGGCCCCGCCGCCGGTATCTCCGCCTCTTGCACCAAGAACCACATCTTCAGGATTGGGGGGTAACACTATTTTGTTCTTGCAGGTTTGCAAAAGCATGTTGTATTGCTCTGCATCACCAATCAATATTCCGCCTAAAAGCTGCCTGCCATCACCGGTAATATTAATCCGCTTATAAATTCCTTTGTGAGTGTCTTCAATTACAATAGTGCGGATGTTATCACCATTTACAAAGGGATCCCCGAAACTGGCCACATCTACACCAATCAGTTTAAGCTTGGTGCTCATGTCGTAACCGGTAAATGTTTTATCAAGTCCGGTTATACCCGCTACCACTACATCTGCCATTTCATATCCCGGCGCCACGAGGCCATAGATCATACCATTATATAATGCACACTCGCCAATGGCGTAAATTGAATGATCTGATGTTTGCAATTTTTCATTTACTATGATGCCGCCTCTTGACCCAACTGACAGGCCACATTCTTTGGCCAGTTCATCTCTTGGCTTAATGCCTGCCGAAATAACCAGCATATCCACATCAATCTTCGTTTCATCTGAAAACTGCATCCCGGTTATACAATCATTTCCCAAAATAGCTGTAGTGTTTTTGCTGGTATGTATTTTCAAGCCAAGCGACTGCAATTTATTTTTTAAAATATCCGACCCGGCGTCATCAATCTGGCGGGGCATCAGGCGTGGGGCAAACTCTATAACATGGGTATCAGTAATGCCCAGGTCAAGCATGGCTTTTGCTGCTTCAAGGCCCAGTAAACCTCCCCCAATAACAGCGCCGGTCTTTGCTTTTTTTGCATAGGCCGTCATCATCTCCAGGTCTTCAATGGTGCGGTAAATAAAAACGCCTTCTTTTTCTACACCGGGAATTGAAGGAACAAATGCAGAAGAACCTGTGGCCAGGATCAGTACATCATAAGATGTTTCAATGCCGTGAAATGATTTTATTTTTTTATTGCTGCGGTCAATATGCTGAACGGGATCGCTGAGATAGAGTTTTATATTATTATCTGCATACCATTGTGCAGGGGCAAGGGAAAGTTCTTCGGCAGATTTACCTGAAAAGAATTCGCTGAGGTGAACCCGGTCGTAGGCTGGACGTATTTCTTCACCAAAAACAGTAATACTGAATTGTCCGGGATTTGATTTAGCTACCAGCTTTTCGCAAAACTTGTAACCTACCATGCCATTGCCAACAACTACGATCTTCATGTTGATTCGTTTTAAGATGAGCATTTAGCTCATTGTCTTGGCAAGACATATTCGTATTAACAAAAATCATATTTAATGTTTTTATAGGCGCACTAGAGCAAAAAGATATATTAAATATGATTTATATCATAAATATAGGCATATTTTGGAATCATAATCAGAATTTTTAAAATAATTTTTCACATTTTATTTTAAATAATGTGAAAATATGGCCGAGGCTTCTACTTTTGCCCTGGCAACCTATGCCCGCAATAAACCTCATCAATTGTCCCACTGGTTTTTTCAGGTGGGTGATTTCATTTAATTTACTTTTTCAAACAGACCCGTTCAATGAAGAAAAGCAAGGAAAAATGCGACCTTAAAAGTTGTTCTTTCTGCAGGCTGTGTTTAAAGGAATGGCTCCCTGCAATTGATGCTAACCGCCAGACATTCAAAGCGAACAAAGGCGAAGTGATTTTTAATGAAGGAGAAAAGGTAACCGGTATTTATTTTGTATATGACGGAGCGATAAAGGTGCATAAGAAATGGGGTGATAAGGAACTGATCCTCCGGTTTGCCAAAAAAGGCGACATATTCGGGCACCGCGGCCTGGGAAATGACATCTATTCTCCTATATCCGCTACAGCTGTTGAACCTTCAACAGTTTGCTTTATTGAAATTGATTTTTTTCTTGCTTCGCTTAAAGTAAATGAAGAATACCTCTTTCAGCTATTGATGTTTTTTGCCGATGAACTGAAAGTGTCAGAAAATAAAATGCGCAATCTGGCGCACATGTCTGTAAAAGGCAGGGTTGCCCAGGCGCTCCTGACCCTCAGGGAGAAATTCGGGACCCAGAAAGACGGCTTTATTGATTTAACACTCAGCAGGCAGGACCTTGCCTCTTATACCGGCGCCACTTATGAAACGGTATTCAGGGTGTTGAGTGAACTGGCAGAGGAAAATGCCATTAAACAATCCGGCAAAAACATCGGGGTTGTTGACGAAAAGAAATTAAAGGCACTTACAGGGCTTGAATAACAACAGCCTGCAAAAAATACTTTCTCCCCTTCGCATATTTATTAACCAAATTAATTTGACCAATCCCTGTTTCCCTTTTATTTTTGTAGTCTACCAAAAAAGTAGGTTTTACATCATATTACCCTACTTTTGTGATAGGGTAGTAAATTAACGGCAACAAATTTTACAACATGCAGAGTTTCAGAACCGAGTTAGAACATCTCCCCGGCAAAAATGGTAAGGCCGTAGTGGAGAAAGACATCATTGAATTAGAGAGGAAGATCCGGTTGTTCCGGGAAGGAAAGATTGACGAAGAAAAATTCCGCAGCCTGCGCCTTGCACGTGGTGTTTACGGGCAAAGGCAGCAGGGCGTACAGATGGTACGTATCAAACTGCCTTATGGTAAAATGACACTGGCACAGTGGGAACGGATTGCTGCTGTATCAGATGAATATTCAACAGGCAACCTGCATTTAACCACAAGGCAGGATATACAGATACATTTTGTAAGCCTTGACCGCACACCTGAAATGTGGGCTGAACTGGAGAAAGATGATGTAACCATCCGTGAAGCATGCGGCAATACGGTAAGAAATATTACTGCATCAGACCAGGCCGGTATTGATCCCGATGAGCCGTTTGATGTAACACCATATGCACATGCCATGTTTGAATATTTTCTGCGCAAACCTGTTTGCCAGGAAATGGGACGCAAGTTTAAAATCGCTTTCAGCAGCAGCGAAAAAGATACGGCCCTTGTATTTATGCATGACCTCGGCGCCATACCACGTATAAAAAATACTGATGGCAAAGAGGTAAGGGGCTTTAAAGTTGTAGTTGGCGGCGGCCTTGGTGCACAACCGCACCTTGCTGTAACTACTCATGAATTTTTGGAAGAAGATTTACTGATGCCTTATCTCGAATCAGTATTAAGGGTATTTGACCGCCATGGTGAACGCAACAGCCGTCACAAAGCAAGAATAAAATTTCTTATTCAGAAGATTGGTATTGATGCATTCAATGAACTGGTAGCTGCAGAGCAACAGGCATTGACGCACCAGCGGTATAAAGTGGATGTTTTATTGAACGAAGGACGACAGACAACCGACGATAGCATGCAGGCCGTGGTCAGTGGTCAGTGGTCTGTGGATCCCTTCAAATTCGAAATCTGGAAAGCCACCAATGTTGTCAAACAAAAACAGGAAGGTTATTATGCGGTGTATGTACGTGTGCCCAATGGCAACATCAGTTCACACAGCAGCAGGAGATTGATAGAAAAATTAAAAGATGTAATTGCAGATGATGTACGCATTACCATTAACCAGGGCCTGCAGTTCCGCTTTATAAAACCTGAGCATCTTGAATATGTCTATAATGCCCTTGCAGAAGAAGGTTTTGCTGCAGCAGGTTTTGGAAGTGTGGCAGATGTTACCAGTTGCCCGGGTACGGATACCTGTAACCTCGGCATCAGCAACAGTACAGGCACAGCGATTGCACTGAGTGAAGTAATTGAAGAAGAGTTCCCCGAATTTTTATACAACAAAGAGATTGCCATTAAGATAAGCGGCTGCATGAACAGTTGCGGGCAGCATGGCATGGCTTCTATCGGTTTTCATGGAAGCTCACTGAAAGCAAAAGGGCAGGTGCTGCCTGCATTGCAGGTGCTGGTTGGCGGCGGTGTTTTGGGCGGCGGTGAAGGGCGCATTGCCGATAAAGTAGTTAAAGTGCCGAGCAAACGCGGCCCCGATGTAATAAGGGTTATTTTAAATGATTATAAAGCCAATGCACAGGACGGTGAAACATTTTTGAACTACAGCCAGCGTAACGGCAACCGCTATTATTATGAATTATTAAAACCCCTTGCCAGTTTAGAAACCTTACTGGCCGAAGATTATATTGACTGGGGCCAGCAGGAAAAATTTGCAACAGCAATTGGCGTAGGCGAATGTGCCGGTGTGATGATTGACCTGGTAGCTACATTGATTTTAGAAGCTGAAGAAAAAATTGCAAACAGTGAAGAATGCCTCGCTGCTGATAAATGGGCCGATGGCATTTATCATGCGTACGCTGCACAGATACATACTGCTAAAGCTTTGTTGCTGCAGCAGGGTGTGCAGTGCAATACCCAGCACGGTATACTGAAAGATTTTGATACCCACTTTACCGAAAAAGGTTTGTACAGCGGTGCAGCAAATTTTAAAACTGCAGTACTGCGTATGAATGATGCGCCCCCTTCACAGGAATTTGCAAACGAATATTTGCAGCAGGCAAAAGAATTTGTTGAATATGCAAGGGCATTCAGGGAACAGGCGGTGCTGGTGGAGAAATAAAAGTTGAAAGTGAAAAGTAAAAACCTGATAGCTATCGGGTAAAAAATAGAAGCACTCAGTGATGGGTGCTTTTTTTGTTTGCTGCCACACGATGCAGGCGGGGATAAGTCTGCACCGCTTTTCCTATCTTTATTGAAAGGCTGGCTCTGATTATTATCAGCGGCCTTTTCTTATTTTGTGCCATAAACCATTTGCCCTCATGTTCGAACAAGCCTTCAAAAATATTGATGACATGCTCTACAGGATAAAAACTTTGAAAGTGATTTTGACAAGGAAGTAAAAAGTATTGCAGAAAAGGCTAAAGGCAGGAGGAAGAAAAATTAAATTGCATTTTCGCCATGCCGGCAGACATCAAACAAACTTAAAATCAAAAAAACATGAAACCCATCAAAGGTGGCCAGCACCCGGGGAAAAACAAAGATGCGGATGAAATGCTGAAGCAAATGGCTGATTTGCTGAAAGGAGGTTTTGGTAAGGCAAAGCCAAATACTTCGGGCATTATGTATTCCAAATTGCTGCTGGATTTAATAAAGCCTTACCAAAAATCAAAGGGAACCATGCCTGTTGAGGAGCTCGAATATTTACTTGATATGGGCACAACTGCCTGGAACCTGGCAGTGTATAAAAGTAAAGATGATTTTTTGTACAAGTCTTATCTCGCAGCAGTTAAAAATACTCCTGTATTTGATAAAGCAGTGGAAAAACTTCTGAACAGGCTCGTTGCAGATAAGAAAAATTGTTTGGGCAATACAACGATTCTTTGCTGGAAGACTTTGAAATTACTGAGAATGAAAAGGGCCAGGCGATGGTGAATGTATATTCAAAACCTTTCGACAGTTTTATACAGGAGTCGCTGAACGCTGGTATATTGGATGACCCGTTTGAGCCCGCCGGTGATGACAACGAAGATACAGGCGACGAAGATGAGGAGGATGATATGCCGGATTATGTTTTGCCGGTTGTAAACCGCAATGCTGCCATGATAAAACCCAAACAACCTTTTTTGGACTGGCTTCGCAAGATTCATTTTCCGGAAGCGTCACCACAACTGCATGAAGAGCCGAATGTGTATCTGTTGCAGGAATATGAAACTGATAAGGAGGCCGAACGATATCTGAAGCAAAACTTTGACCGCATTTTTGGAAGCGAATTGTGGGGATGGGATATGGATGAAAAAAACTGGCCTGCTAACCGGGCTTATAAAGTTCAAAGAATGGTTTGTTGTAAAATTGCAGCCTATGGTCTATGATATGGGTAATTATCCGCTTGATAGGGATTGAGCCAGCAATTAATAACAAATTACACCGGGCTTTGGTTTTGGTATGCTGGCTGGCAAGCACAAGAATGGATATGCTCAACTTCTAAATTATTTTTCCTGCCGGGTTACTGGAGTAATCCATCAGTTTCTCAAATACCAGCCTCAACAGGTTCTGTTTATTTTCAATACCATTTCCCCTTTCTCAGGTTGTTAACCGCCGGTTTGTTTATTAAACAATTTCTTCTGTCTTGTTCCTTTAATAAGCAACCAGAAGATCAATGGAACTTCGCCTATAAAATAACTGGGGTAAACCAGTTTGTTTACGGTCGTTAAAGCATCGGGGAAAAGGATAAAAGTAATGCTGCTTATCATGTAGCCAATGCCATTAATCAGCAATAATATACCGAGGATGCGGGGAATAAAACCTGACCTGTAAACCAGCAGGCCCATGGGTATGAGCCAAAGCCCCCAATGAAATGTGATGAGCTGGCCGGCGTAGTTACCGGTTTTAAGGAGTGTGGCTGCAATGTCCTGCGCCTGTGCTGTTGAAAACGATGACAGCAACTTGCCTTTAAAAACCTGCAGCGCCGTTAGTTGCAAAGATTCCCCGATAAACGAAACGGGTATGGCAACAAATGCCAGCCATGCCATCCACCCGGCCATGAATTCATTTACCGGCCTGAAAATACGGTGCAGCAGGATGATAACCGTTATAAAAAGTATATTGGTAACAATATCGCCTGCAATGCTGGTGCGGAATAAAAATTCATTGGCCAGCATGTTTACACCTGTAGCCCGGATATTACCCGGTACCATAATTTTCGGCGATACATACATGTAGCCGTAGATGGCAATAGCGGCAAAAAGAAAGTATAACAGACCGGTAAGCCTTGCTGTTTTTTTAAGCGACTGATCTGATGTGTTCATTTAATATTAGTTTCAGTTTAAGTATTGGTGTTTGAATTCATAGGCAGTGAAATTGCAAAGAGCTTGAAACTGTGCAATGGTTCAGGCTGTTGTTTTGCCCAGAATATATGCCCTGAAGAAATACTTCCAGGGCATGGCAACAATGGGAAAGATCACCCAGATAAAAATACGGGCCATAGGTTCTGCAGGCGAACCGGTGAACTGGCCTTTTACCCATAAAGGGTAGGCCACAACAAAAAGCCATGCTGTTTTATATATGATCTCGAACAAAACGATGGGCAGCATCATGAGCGGCCGCATGATGCCGATAAAAGAAATGAAAGAGTATGACCCCCACATGCACCAGGCGGCGGCTTTGGCATTATCCCAGGGGCCGGTATGATTAAAAATAGTACTCCATGATTCGTAGGTAAGAAATAAAAACATCAGAGTGAAAAGCAGGCGGAGGAGGTAAATGTTTATCACCGGAACTCCTTTATAATTTTCATAATCCCGTTTGAAAATATTTAAAAGGCGAAAAGAGGGGGAATGCCTGAAGTTTTGTTTAGCCTGCTCCTGTAATCCGGGGTTTTGCATAATTCACGTTTAAAAATTAAATCATGGTACAAGATTAACAGCTTTATGATAATGATGGCAGGGGTTGTCAACAAACGGCAGGTAACTGGCAACAAATAACATCCCCGGGGCGACGGGGTGAGCAATGAATTGATTCATTTTGCCCCGGCATTTAAAGAAGGTTCGGCCGACCCTTCATTTTTTGTTCTCAGACAAGTCATATGAAAGGGATCGTCATGCGGCATGTACCTGCCATACACAAAAAAAAGATGAAGCACCTGCTTCATCTTTTTTATCTGTTTATCGGAATTGTATAACATTAATACCTCGCCACAATATTAAACAGGAAACGTTCAGGCTCGGAGGTTACGCCGCCTGCTTCCCTTCTTTTTTTCAGCGCATCAGATTTGTAATAAGCAAAGGCTTTGGCAGTGTCCAAAAGGGCGGTTACCAGCGCTACTTTTTTATTATCGTCTGCATCGTGGCCAACAACCCTTGCAGCTATCCCGTTGTCTGTTCTTTCCTGTTTGCCTTCTTCAAAGCTTTTTATCCAGCCATCCCAGTCTTTAATACTGAATGTGGTAATTGAACGGGGAACTGAAGTGAGGACAGCAGTATCCTGCCAGGTAGCGGTAACAATCATAATCTTAGGTGCGCCTTTTACGCCGCTTTTTTGCATCGCCTGTTTCAGGCTGGCATCTTTGGAAAATGCTTTTGCTTTGGCAAGGTCATCTACTTTTACGGCCACCAGCACCATGTTGCTGTCCTGCACACCGCGGCCGATGACATAACTGTGTAAGCCATTAGCCAGGCGCACGGAATCATGCGCTTCATAAACGGGTTTCCATTTTGCAAAGTCGGCCACCTTGTGTATTACTATCATCATATTTTGTGCTGTGGTGATGATGGTGTTCACCGGTGGCGGGGCAACAGTGGCGGCGCTGTCAGTGGCAGTAGTTTCGGTTGCGGCTTTCTCCTCTCCGCCGCCGCAGGAAATTAAAAAGAACCCCATGGCTGCACAAAACAGCATGGCAGTAAATCTGGACTGCTTCATTGATTTTGGTTTTAATATTATTAAAAGAATGAAAGGGGCAGGAAATGTATTGCAAGGGGTATGAGGAGTATAAATGTAGGGATATTAAATTATATACAGAATTTTTTTATTGTTATGTTACTTTACTATGGTAAGAGGGTACAGGCAGGCCCGGTTAATGCCAGAACAATTAGAGCCATGCAGGCACAAAAGTAATTTTGTAATACGGCTTTGTACGGGAAGGATATGCAGGCTGGACCTCCATTAAAGCTTATCGGGGTATAAGCTTTAAAATGTCAGCCTTTCAGTTCCATGAACACGGTTCCTTCTTCGTGGGGTTTAAACCAGTTAAACTGTTCATGCAGGTTTACTACCTCACCCACTATTACAAGTGATGGTGAACTGAATGTTTTGCCTGTAAAATCTGCAATGCAGTTTTTTAATGTGCTGATGTGCACCTGCTGGTGAACCGTAGTGGCCTGCTCAATTACCGCAATGGGGGTTTTCGGTTTGCGGGAATAGCGCAACAACAATTCTGAAAGCTCACTTATGTTTTTAGAGGCCATATAAAACACCAGTGTTTCAGATGTATTGGCAAGTTGTTTCCATTTATCAGGGCTATAATGGCTGTTGGGGTTGAAAGTAATGAATTGTACGCCCTGTGAAAATTCCCTTGCTGTTAAAGGGATGCCTGCATAGGCGGAAGCGCCTGATGCAGCAGTAATGCCGGGGATGATTTCAAACCGGATATTGTTTTCTGTAATCACCTGCAGCTCGTCCAGCACATTGCTGAAGAAAGCCACATCGCCGCCTTTTAACCGTAAAATTTTTTTGCCCTGTTTTGCATGTTCTATAATAAGCCGGTTGATTTCTTCCTGGCTGTATGACGCGTCATTATAGCCTTGTTTGCCTGCAAGAATTACTTCAGCATCATTTTTAGCATGTTCTTTAATAATATCAGGGTTTACGAGGCGGTCTGTGATGATGACATCCGCTTCTGCTAAACGCTTCTGCAATTTCAACGTAATAAGTTCCGCATCGCCGGGTCCGGCGCCGGCAAGAATAACCTCACCCCCCGGCCCCCTCTCCTTCAGAGAGGGGAGGCCTGGCTGCATATCTTTATTATACTTTTGTAGCGACATATTAACTTAATATTTCTAAGCAACATTAAAAGTTTCTGCTGAATTACCCCTTCAGGGGTTCGGGGTTTTAATTAATACCGCTGCTACCGTACTGTTGCTCGTTTCATCAATCAGTATGGCGCTGCCGTTGGCACTGAGTTTTTCGTATGGGTCATACACCAGGGGAGAAGCTGTTTTGATGCCGGCTTTTACCACTTCATTGAGTTTTATACCTCCTTCTATGGGTTGCTGCTGAAGTGTGTTTACATCTAATTTGTATTCTACACTCCTCACTACTGCCCTTACGAGGCGGCTGTTGTGCTGCAGTAAATATTTATTGCCTGTCTGCAGGGGCTTTTCATCAAGCCAGCACAATAACACTTCCAGTTCATTACTTACCAGCGGCAGGTTATCTGTTTTTAAAATTGCATCGCCGCGGCTGATGTCAATATCATCTGCCAGTTGTATCACCACACTCTGGGGTGCAAATACTTCGTCTGTTTCATTGCCCCCGGCTTCTAATTTACTGATGGTGGATTCTATACCTGCTGGCAGCACTTTTACTTTATCCCCTTTTCTGTAAACCCCGCTGATTACTTCGCCTGCATATCCCCGGTAGTCGTGCAGTTCTTCTGTTTGCGGACGGATAACAAGTTGTACCTGGAAACGTGCATCGCTATGGTTGATGTCATGCTCAATTTCTACTTCTTCCAGGAATTCGAGCAGCGGCTTGCCATCGTACCAGGTAATGCGGTCTGATTTATCAACGATGTTATCGCCGTTTAATGCACTGATGGGAATATAGGTAACATCACCCAAACCCAGTTGCTTTGCCACTTTTGAATATTCAATTGCAATGTTATTGAACACATCCTGTGAGTATTCAACAAGGTCCATTTTGTTAATAGCCACTACCACATGGGGTATCTTCAGTAAAGAAGCAATGATAGAATGGCGGCGGGTTTGTTCTGCCACACCCTGCCTTGCATCAATTAAAATAATGATGAGGTTGGCATTGGATGCGCCGGTTATCATGTTGCGGGTATATTGCACATGGCCGGGTGCATCGGCAATAATGAATTTGCGTTTGGGCGTGGAAAAATAACGATAAGCCACATCAATGGTAATGCCCTGTTCCCTTTCAGCACGCAACCCATCTGTGAGCAATGCAAGGTCAACAGAACCATCGGCCCGGTTTTTTGAAGATTTCTCCAGCGCTTCTAACTGGTCAATTAAAATATTCTTGCTGTCGTACAGCAAACGGCCAATCAATGTGCTTTTGCCATCATCAACGCTGCCTGCTGTTATAAAACGTAGTAAATCCATAAGCCCCTGTCTCCGCCTCGGCGGAGAACTTAGTTAATATCAGCCATTCTTATTGCGAATGGCCAAATAATCAGATAATGTTATTAATAAGAACTCTCCCCAAAGCCCCCTTTAGGGGGTTGGAGGGTTAAAAATACCCGTTTTTCTTCCTGTCTTCCATTGCTGCTTCGGTTACTTTATCATCAATTCTGGTTTCGCCTCGTTCACTTATTTTGGTTGAAATGATTTCATTGATCACTTCATCAAGTGTTGCGGCGCTGGATTCAACTGCTGCGGTACAGGTCATGTCGCCCACAGTACGGTAACGCACTTTCTTTTTTAATATCACATCGTTTGCATCTATCTGCACAAATTCTGAAACGGCCACCAGTTGCCCTTCATGTTCTATCACTTCTCTTTCATGGGCAAAATAAATGGAAGGCAGATCAATATTTTCTTTGCGGATGTAATTCCAGATGTCAAGTTCAGTCCAGTTGCTGATAGGGAATACCCTTACATTTTCCCCTTTATGGATCCTTCCGTTGTAGATACTCCACAATTCAGGCCTTTGCAATTTTGGGTTCCATTGGCCAAATTCATCACGTACTGAAAAAATCCTTTCTTTGGCCCTTGCTTTTTCTTCATCACGCCTGGCGCCGCCAATGCAGCAATCGAATTTAAATTCTTCAATGGTATCTAACAGCGTATAAGTTTGTAACCAGTTGCGGCTTGCAAACTTTCCCTTGGGCTCCGTAAGGTTTTTTTGTTTAATGGTGTCTTCTACTTTTCTTACTACAAGCGTTGCATTTACTTTTTTGGCAAGCCAGTCACGGAAATCTAATGCTTCCCGGAAATTATGGCCCGTATCAATGTGTACCAGGGGAAAGGGGATTTTACCAGGTGCAAATGCTTTTCTGGCAAGGTGAACAAGTGTGATAGAATCTTTGCCTCCGCTAAAGAGCAGGGCAGGCCTTTCAAACTGCGCAGCCACTTCACGGAAAATATGGATGCTTTCCGATTCCAATTGCTCCAGGTAATCTAATTTATACTTGCTCATAATAGTCCACAAGATTGGTAGGCAAATGTACTAAAAAAATCAAGATGGGCCTGTAGTGGTATGAACATGTAACCCACATTCTTTTTTGCTGTTATCTTCCCACCACCAGCGGCCTGCACGGAAATCTTCGCCAGGCTTGATAGCCCTTGTGCAGGGGGCGCAGCCAATGCTTACAAAGCCCCTGTCGTGCAAGGGATTATATGGGATATTATTTTTACTTATAAATTCTTTCACCTGTTCCCACGTCCAGTTCAGGATAGGGTGGTATTTAATGATCTGGTTCGTCTCATCCCATTCCACAATCGGCATATCATGCCGGTTATTGCTTTGTTCTGCACGTATGCCTGTAATCCACACTTCATTTCCCTTCAGGGCTCTTTGAAGAGGTTCAACTTTGCGTATGCCGCAGCATTGTTTGCGGGTTTCTACAGATTCATAAAAACTGTTGGGACCTTTGCCGCTGATAAATTCCTGGAGCGTTTCTGCATTGGGATAATAAGAATGAATTGTAATGCTGTTGTATTTCTCAATTGTTCTGCTCCATGTACTGTATGTTTCTGGAAACATCCGTCCTGTATCAAGTGTAAATATTTTAACGTGTAGCTTGTTTTCAGCAATCAAATGTGTAATGGCCTGGTCTTCCAAACCAAAACTGGTGGAAAAAACTACTTTGCCCGGAAACAATTGTGTAAGCTTTTCCAGGTTTGCAGTTTCTGCCTGATTTGAAAATTCTGCCGCAATTGATGTTATTAATTTTTGATCTGCCATCTTCTGTATCAGTTAAGGCTTACACCGGCCAGTTCAAGACTTTTCTTTTTTAATTTCCTGATCTCAACGTCTTCAATAATAGGTTCCGGTGTAAGGATAAGTGATGTCTTGTTTTCTTTCCACCACGAATTATTTTTTATTTCGCTGAATGCAATCACACCTATCAGGTATTTTCTTTCTTCCTTTGCATGCCATTCTTCAATCCATTCAAAACGGTCTTTTGGTATGTATTTCAGGTCATCAAAGCTAACATAAACACGAACATAAAAATCACCTGTAAGCTCATTGGGCTTGTGGTGGTATAGCTTTTTATACTCGTAATGGTAATCGTAGCGCAAAGCAGAAATATCACTCAGTACCGCTGAAGCTGTAGGAAAGCTTCCTGCGCCTTTGCCATAGAAAAATTGTTTATCTGCAAAACCGCTTTCAATTACCACGCCGTTGTACTCATTTTTTACAAAAGCAAGATGGTCATCATGTTTAACAAACTGGGGCAATACAAAAGCGGCTACTTTACCATTCTGTAATTTTTGCGCCTGTGCTACAAGTTTAATTTCATAATTCTTCTCCCTTGCTACAATGGCATCGGCGCCCTGTATATTCTGTATGCCGGTAAAAACAATATTTTCAGGCGGTTCAACAATGCCATAAGCATGGGTAAGAAGAAATGTCCACTTATTAACCGCATCATATCCTTCTACATCAAGGGAAGGATCGCTTTCTGCAAAACCCAGCTGCTGTGCCAGCAACAATGCCTGTTGAAAATCGAGTTTTTCTTCAAACATTTTGGTGAGGATGAAATTGGTGGAACCATTTACAATAGCCCTGATGGCATGCAGCAGGTCGTTGTCATAATATTCTTCAAGGTTGCGGATAACGGGAATGGAGGCGCATGCAGCAGATTCGCAAAGAAATGACCGGCCTGTTTCCTGCTGCAGCTTTAATAAATGCGGCAGGTGTTCTGCAATCATTTTTTTGCTGGCGCTAACCACATCTTTACCGTTTTTTAAAGCAGTGGAAACAATTTGAAAGGCAGGCTCGCTTTCGTTGATCACTTCCACAATTACATTTATATCCGGGTCATTCAGCAGTAAATTCCTGTCGGTAGTAAATAGTTCTGCAGGTGCATTTCTTTTTTTATCAGGATTTTTAATACAAACTTTTTTAATGGTTGCTTTGAGCGACGGTGTTTGCTGCATTACTTTATAGAGCCCTTCACCAACAACCCCAAAGCCGAATAATCCGATCGTTAATTGTTTATGCGCTTCCATTTTAGCTGTTTACTATTTTCAGGTAATTCGATTTGTTATTCAGTTCAATAAAATCATTTAACAAATGGCTGATCTTGTCAAATTCAAGCAAAAAGCCGTCATGTCCGTATAATGATTCAATAGCATTATATTTTGCATGGGGTATATGTTTTGCAAGAAATTCCTGTTCCTGTACCGGGAACAACACATCTGAGCTGATGCCGATCACCAGTGTTTTTGCAGTGATGCGCTGCAAAGCCGATTCTGCCGAAACCCTTGACCGGCCCACATCATGTGAATCCATCCCCTGGCTCAGTTTATAATAACTGAAGGCGTTAAATCTTTTGGCCAGCTTTTCGCCCTGGTAGCGCTGATAACTTTCAGCAGCTTCCCCGCCATAAGGAGATTTAACAGGGAACGGAGCTTTTTTATCACGGGGCTGCGTCATGCCATAGGTTTGATAATTGCGGTAACTTAAAAGTGCAATGCTTCTTGCCACTTTCATTCCTTCACTCCCGGCCTGAGGCGATTTTTTCTTCCATGTATGATCCGCTTCAATACACATTCTTTGTGATGCGTTGAATGCAACACCCCATGGGGAATGTTGTGCATTGGTGGCAATAGGAACAATGTGTTCAAATAAAGCAGGTTCTTCAACCGCCCATTCAAGCAATTGCTGCCCGCCCATAGAACCGCCTATACCCGCATAAATTTTTTCTATACCCAGGAATTTTCTTAATGGCTGATAAGCCTTTATCATATCCCTTGTAGAGAAAAAAGGAAAATCATGATAATACGGCTGATTGGTTTCTGGGTTTATATCCAAAGGGCCAAGGCTGCCATAACAACTCCCGGGCATGTTGACACAAACAATAAAATAGGTTGAAGGATCAAAGAATTTATTTTCTCCTACAAGCCCCGGCCACCATTCAGCGGGATTGCTGTTGGCGGTAAGTGCATGAAATATCCACACCACATTGTCTTTGGAAGCATTTAATTTTCCAAGAGTAGTGTAAGCGAGGTGATACTCCGGAATGGTACTGCCGCTTTCTAATGTGAAGGGCTTATTGTATGTAAAAATCTGCGTGGACATTTTTTGTTTAAAGCATCTGAATGAGTAATAGTGTCCGAAAGTCAGTAAGTCCGAAAGATTTTGCTGTGGATTTGAAAGCTCTTCCGGACTTCCCGTCTTTCTGTCTTTGTATTATCCTACCAGTTCTTTTGAAAATACTTTTTGAAATGCCTGTTCAAAATCTGCTTTAATATCATCAATATGTTCAATGCCTGCGCTGATGCGAACGAGGTTGGGCAATACACCTGCTGCTTCCCTTTCTTTTTCACTCAACTGTTCATGCGTAGTGGAAGCAGGATGAATGGCAAGTGATTTTGCATCGCCTACATTAGCCAGGTGGCTTACAAGTTTCAACGAATCAATAAACTTGCGGCCATTTTCTATACCACCTTTTATGCCAAACTGCAGTATGCCCCCAAAGCCATTGGTAAGGTATTTTTTAGCAAGTGTATGATAAGGGCTGCTTTTTAAACCGGGATACCATACAAATTCAACCTGCGGGTGCCCTTCCAGCCATTGCGAAAGCGCCAAAGCATTATCAGCATGACGTTGTACGCGGAGTGATAATGTTTCTAAGCCCTGGAGGTTAAGGAATGAATTAAAAGGCGCCTGGCAGGAACCAAAATCGCGGAGCCCTTCTACCCTTGCCCTTATAATGAAAGCAATATTGGGTAAGCCCAAGGGGTTGCCTTCACCAAATATTTCCCAGAATTTCAAACCATGATAACCTTCGCTGGGTTCAGTAAACTGAGGAAACTTTCCATTGCCCCAGTTATAATTACCGCCGTCAATAATTACACCACCAATGGTTGTACCATGCCCGCCGATCCATTTGGTGGTTGAGTTTACCACTACATGTGCACCCCATTCAATGGGTTTAAACAAGTAACCGCCTGCGCCAAAAGTATTGTCAACAATAAGGGGCAGGTCGTAATCTTTTGCCAATGCAACAAATTTTTCAAAATCAGGAATATTAAGACGGGGGTTACCGATTGTTTCTAAATAAATGGCCTTGGTGTTTTTGTCAATATGCGGAACAAAGCTGTCCACATTGTCGCCATCTGCAAACCTTACATCAATTCCCAGCCTTTTGAATGTAACTTTAAACTGGTTGTATGTGCCGCCGTACAAATAGGAGGTGGAAACAAAATTGTCACCCACCTGCAATATGTTGTTCAATGCAAGAAACTGCGCCGCCTGGCCTGAGGAAGTAGCGAGTGCAGCCACACCGCCTTCCAGTGCAGCAATGCGTTTTTCAAACACGTCGGTGGTGGGGTTCATGATGCGGGTATAGATATTGCCAAACTGTTTTAAGCCAAAAAGATTGGCTGCATGTTCGGTGTTTTCAAAACCATACGAGGTAGTTTGATAAATAGGCACTGCCCTTGAACGGGTGGTAGGATCAATTTCCTGCCCTGCGTGGAGTTGCAGCGTCTCAAAATGGAGGTTGTTGCTCATGGTAATCAGTTTAAAATTTTTAAAGAAGATGATTGAACCTGCAAAGTTGTGGCTTGAGGTAATAAAGGCGTCTAACCTGAACAGGGGATATTTAAAAATGTATGCCTTGCGGCATACAACAGGTACAGCAAATGCATGGGGCGGAGGCTGAAACGTTAACTGCGGTATGTAATGATTGTTGCATTTGCCGGCTTGTGTATCCTACAAATATAGTGGACTTATTACTGCATTTGAAAAATTCCATCTGTTAATTTTTTGTTTTTCTGTTTTTTATAAACATTCATAGTTTCAGCGAATGCAGGTTTTTGCGGCGGTTGGCGCTGTAAAACCTGAAACTTATCAAAAAACAAAAAACAAAAGGGCATAAATAAAAAACCCCTGAGTCAGGGGGCTTTTGTTATTTAAAGTAAGAAGACTTACCGGATAAAAGCTTTTAACCTGACTTATCTGTCCCGCATGGGGCGGGGTGGAATTAACACCTTGTATGCTTTAGGCAAAACAGGTTGTTAAGGCTTCACAGGGCCATGTCCCTCTGCCTTTCTTGATAAGCTTACCGGTTTATCTGATTTACTCAGCATTAACCGGGTTTTAAAGAACTCCCCTGCCATCAGCAGGAGGGGCAAAGGTATTGCTGCAGCAAATACCGGCAAATTCTTTTTTTGGTAAATTCATTGTTTTTTAAACAGGCGGTACAAAAGTATTGTTATGCATTTTTTGTGAAAGGAAACAGGTTTTTTTTAAACAAACAGTTCAACCCCAAGATTATTAACAAGGCTGGTTGACTAATCTTAAATTTGCATTCCCTTAGAAAATATGAGCGGCAAAAACAAAAACATACAGGATAACGGAACAATTGCAGAAGAGACCATTGAGGTATATGGAGCAAGGGTGCACAACCTGAAGAATATTGACATTGTCATCCCCAAGAACAAACTGGTGGTGATAACCGGCATCAGCGGCAGTGGTAAATCATCGCTTGCCTTTGATACCATTTATGCAGAAGGCCAGCGGCGCTATATGGAAACTTTCGGCGCTTATGCAAGGCAATTTATAGGTGAAATGGACCGGCCTGATGTAGATAAGATAACAGGTTTGTCGCCAGTTATTTCTATTGAACAGAAAACCACCAATAAAAACCCCCGCTCAACAGTAGGAACCATCACTGAGATATACGATTTTCTGCGTTTGCTTTATGCAAGAATTGGCGAAGCATATTCTTATAACACCGGAAAAAAAATGGTAAAGTTCAGTGAGGAGGAAATTGTGGAAAATATCTTCAGCAAATACGAAGGAAAGAAAATTATGCTGCTTGCCCCATTGGTGCGTGGCAGAAAAGGGCATTACCGCGAACTGTTTGAAGACATCCGTAAAAAAGGTTTTCTGAAAGTAAGGGTTGACGGAGAAGTAAAAGACATTACCCCAAAGATGCAGGTTGACCGTTATAAAATTCATGATATAGAAGTTGTGGTTGACCGGCTGAAAGTGGATGATGAATTCAGGTTAAGGGTAAGCCAGAGTGTGCAGCAAACATTAAGGATGGGGAAAGACCTGATGTTTGTGGCCCCACCGCCTCCCGAAGGGGGGAGCGATGGAAGCTCAAAAAGAAATAAAAGCCAAATTAAGCCTGATGGTTCTAAAGCCCCTCTTTTGGAAGGCCTGACTGACGGACAGGCAGGGTTTGGGGAGGCCCAATATTCAAAACACCTGATGTGCGAAGACACGGGTATTTCTTATGAAGAACCATCACCCAACAATTTTTCGTTTAACTCCCCATATGGCGCATGCCCCACATGCAAAGGTTTGGGACAGGTGTACCAGATCAGCATGGATGCAGTGATACCTGATGACAGTTTAAGTATTGAAGAAGGCGGAATTGCGCCGCTTGGCGAAGCAAGGGATGCATTTGTTTATAAACAGGTGGAGCAGCTTTCAAAGAAATATAAATTCAGTTTAAAGGAGCCCGTAAAAAAACTTTCTCAAAAAGCATTGAATGTAATTCTTTACGGTAGTGAAGAGGGAAAAGTAGAAATTGAAATGGGCTTTGATGATGCGCCAACTTATTACGCAACCGAATATGAAGGCATCATCAATATGGTAAAGCGCTGGTTTTCCGGCGGAACCAGCGATGCAGTGAGGGAATGGGCGGAAGGGTTTATGGAACTGAAAACCTGCGATACATGCAATGGCGCAAGGTTAAAAAAAGAAAGCCTCTGGTTTAAAATAGATAACAGGAATATTGCGCAATTAGGTGAAATGAACTTAGACAACCTTGCAGCATGGATGGATGGGATAGAGCTCCGCATCAGCAATAAACAAAGCACCATAGCGAAAGATGTTTTAAAAGAGATCAGGGAGCGGCTGCAGTTTTTACTTGATGTAGGGCTTACTTATCTTACTTTAAACCGGCCTTCAAGAACATTAAGCGGCGGTGAATCACAGCGCATCAGGCTGGCCACACAAATCGGGTCACAGTTGCAGGGCATTACTTATATACTGGATGAGCCATCAATAGGTTTGCATCAGCGTGACAATCATCGTTTGATTGATTCTTTGAAAAACCTCAGGAATATCGGCAACAGTGTGCTGGTAGTAGAACATGATAAAGACATTATGCTGTCTGCAGATCATTTGGTTGATGTTGGCCCGAGGGCAGGGAAATATGGCGGGCAGATAGTAGCGCAGGGCACACCGGATGACGTATTGGGTTCAGCATCTGAAACTGCCATGTACCTGAAAGGGGAGAAGATGATTGATGTTCCCAAAGAAAGAAGGAGAGGAAATGGGAAATACCTTGAACTGAAAGGCGCTACGGGAAATAACCTCCGGAATGTAGAAATGAAAATTCCATTGGGTAAATTTATTTGTGTAACAGGTGTGAGCGGAAGCGGCAAATCTACATTGATCAACGAAACATTATATCCTATACTCAGCAAGCATTGTTACGATTCAAAGGCCAGCCCGATGCCTTATAAAAGCATTAAAGGCCTGGAGCATATTGATAAGGTAATTGAAATTGACCAGAGCCCCATTGGAAGAACGCCCAGAAGCAACCCTGCAACCTATTGTGGTTTTTTTACTGAGATACGCCAGTTGTTTGCTGCTATACCTGAAGCCAAAATACGCGGCTACAATGCAGGCCGTTTTTCGTTTAATGTAAAAAGCGGCAGGTGCGATGTTTGTGAAGGCGGTGGCATGCGTGTAATTGAAATGAATTTTTTACCTGATGTATATGTGCCGTGCGAAAAATGCAATGGCAGGAGATACAGCAGGGAAACGCTTGAGATAAGGTACAAAGGCAAATCCATCAGCGATGTGCTGGATATGTCGGTTGATGAAGCGGTTGAATTTTTCCAGGCTGTTCCATATCTCTACCGGAAAATAAAAGTGCTGCAGGATGTGGGCCTGGGATACATTACGCTGGGCCAGTCTGCTGTAACCCTCAGCGGGGGAGAAGCGCAACGTGTTAAGCTTTCAACAGAGTTATCCAAAAAAGATACAGGCAAAACATTTTACATACTGGATGAACCCACTACCGGTTTGCACTTCCAGGATATACAGCATTTGCTGGATGTATTGAATAAATTAACCGACAGGGGAAATACAGTGATGGTGATTGAACACAACCTTGATGTAATAAAAGTAGCGGATTATATTATTGATCTTGGCCCTGAAGGAGGCGATGGGGGAGGTAAGGTATTGTTTCAGGGCACACCCGAAGAATTAATAAAGGAAGAGGGCAGTTATACGGCGCAATATTTAAAAACAGAACTTGCATGAAAAGGGTATTGATTGATATGGATGAAGTGATTGCCGACCCGATGGGGGAGATGATGGAATGGTATAAAAATAATTATGGCGCTGAGGCGGACCGCAATAAAATGCTTGGGGGGTCATGGGTGAGGGGTTTTCCTGAAGAACACCAGCAACTGATACGTGAAAGATTGTTTTCCCCAGGGTTCTTCCGCAACCTGCCTGTAATGGAAGACAGTCAGCATGTATTGAAAGAAATGAATGAACGGTATGAAATCTTCATTGTATCTGCCGCAACTGAATTTCCCAATTCATTAAAAGATAAACTGGAGTGGCTGCTGGAGCATTTTCCTTTCTTTAGCTGGAAGCAACTGGTTTTATGCGGTGATAAAAGAATGATGCAGGGAGATTATATGATTGACGACCATGAA
>JANRKT010000151.1:0-14341 GCA_033763355.1 Chitinophagaceae bacterium
ATCGGCGGATTCATTGATGCTGAACTTGCCGCAGGCGTTGTAAATTTTTACCGTATCAACTGAAGCAACAGCTTCTGCAATTCCGTAGTCTTCCTTTCCCCCGAGCAAAATAACCGGGTGGTTTAATTTTTCACAAAGCTCCTTTAGTTTATGCAACGGCAATTTTTTGGTTGCATGCTGTGCGCCAATGGCAATGCCAATGTAGCCTGCAAGATGAGATGCGGGTATATCGCTTTCTTTTACCTTTTCATGATCTGCAATAAAATATTCAAGTCCGAGGCCGTCATTTCTTACACCAAAACTTTTCAGCGTGTCAAGATACCTGTCAACAATATGCACTGGCGGCAGCCTGTTCCATTTCAGGTTTACCATCAGCCATTTTTCAATATTGAGCTTATTGAATGAAAATGATTTTACGCCCAGTGATTTTTTTACACGCAGCGTTCTGAGGTTATGGTGCAGGTCAATGATGTAATCAAACTTTTCTTTTCTTAAAACATCAACCACCTCATCCATGTTTTCTTCAAGCAGGTGAATGCGGTCAATAAAGGGATTATGCTGTACTATGGGGTAAAAACTTTTTTTTGTAAGATAATGCACTTCTGCCCCGGCTGCCTGTTTTTTAAGGCAGCGCACAACAGGTGTTGTAAGCACAATATCACCTATGGAAGAAAAACGGATGATGAGAAACTTCATACCCCTATCCCCTAAAGGGGGATTTTAAGATTCTACGTAATTCAGGTCTTAAACAAAAGTTTATTTTACAAATAAAGTACAAGATACAAGGTACAGGGCACAATACAGGGAAAGCAGTAAAAAAAACGAAACCCCGTTTATATTCAGGGCAACATTTCTTCTGTTTCTACATAATTCAAATCTTTGTGAAATGTTTCTTCAGTAAAGTATGCGGCAATCAGTGTTATAACCATTACAATAATACCTGTAACAATGCCGCTTTTCACCAAAGGCCAGTGCCATGCTTTCTGAAAAGTATCTACAAAAAGAAAATTAATCAATGGCAATGAGCCCCTCACCATATTGGGAATAGTAGTTGCAGCTGTTGCCCTTAAGTTGGTACCAAATTGCTCAGCCCCCATTGTTACGAATATGGCCCAGAAACCCGTGCTGAAGCCAAGCGCTGCACAGGCTAAATACATTACCGTATTATTTTTAATCAGCCCGCTGAAAAAGAAAATGCCAAATACGATTGCCATGGCATAAAAAATATACAAAGCATTCTTGCGGCTCTTCAGGTACTGGCTTAATAAGCCCACTAAAATATCCCCGATGGCAATAGCAGCATAAGCATACATAATAGCCCTTCCCGATTCCAGCGTATTATCACCGTACATTTCTGCGGCAAAGCGGTTGCTGAGGTTAACGAGTATGCCGATTACATACCAGGTAGGCAAACCAATCAGTATGGCCAGTAAATATTTTTTAAACCTCTTCCCGTTATTAAAGAACATCAGGAAATTCCCTCTTGATACATTTCTTCCCTTTGTTTCTTTAAACATTCCTGACTCCGCTACACTGATACGGAGGAATAACAATAATATTCCCAGCCCACCGCCTATCTTATAACACAACCTCCAGTCGCCGCTGATTTTATAGGTAAAGTATGCTGCAACCGCGCCAAACAAACCAATACCCGCTACCATTGATGTCCCCACACCCCTTTTTTCTTTGGGCATTAATTCACTCACCAATGTTATACCTGCACCCAACTCACCGGCAAGGCCAAGACCTGCAACAAATCTTGCCCATGCATACTGGTCAACTGTTTGTACAAATCCGGTTAAGAAGTTAGCAACCGAATATAAAATGATAGAACCAAACAATACAGAGAGCCTTCCTTTCCTGTCGGCCAGCACACCCCATATTATTCCTCCTATCAGTAACCCGATCATCTGGAAATTGATGATCCTTGTGCTTGCAGTCAGCATACTGGCATCAGTTACCCCGATTGCCTTAAGGCTTGGCTCACGAACTATCGTGAACAGCAGCAAATCATAAATATCAACAAAATAACCTAAGGCAGCTACAATGACAGCAATGTTGAAGACGGAACTGTGTTGCTTCATCATGCAATTATGAATTTTGAACAGTATCTTTCTCAGATGCACCCCTTTTACCAAAAAAGAGCTTATACAGCACCGGAGCTGTTGTTACCACTATAATTCCTATCACAATTATTTCAAGGTGTTCCTTAAGGTCAAAATCAAGCTGCTTCAAAAAAAACTGGTAAAGGTAATGCCCCGCAAACAACATGCTTGTTGCCCATGCAATACAGCCCACAAAATTGTAGTATGAAAATTTCTTTTTATCCATTCCCACAATACCGGCAATAATAGGCGCAAACGTTCTTATAATAGGAAGGAACCTGGCAAATACAATAGCGGTTCCGCCGTGCTTGTCATAAAATTCTTTTGCCGCATACAAATGTTTTTTCTTGAACAAGGCTGTATCCTTTCTTTTAAAAAGAAAGGGCCCGCTTTTTGCGCCAAACCAGTAACCCACAAAATTGCCAAGTATGCCTGCTATGGATACAAGAATGGTTAACACCAGAAGGTGAAGAAAATCGCTTCCCAATGATACACCCAAGCCTTTCGTAATCAGCTCATGGCTGTAAATACCAGCCACAAAAAGCAATGAGTCGCCCGGAAGAAAGAAACCTGCAAACAAACCCGTTTCAGCAAATACAATAAAAAGCAAAAGCCATAACCCGCCGTAAATAATATAAAACATCGGGTTCAGCAGGTCTTTCCAGGTAAATTTTTTATGCAGAACAACTTTCCCGTTGTCTTTTATTTCAGTTGCCGGCAAGGTAACAGGTTTATAATCCGGGTGGCTGAAGGTTACTGAATCACCGGGCACAACCGATAAAACAGCAAACCCGTCTGCATCTGCAGTGTAAGAATTTTCCGATCCCCCCTGAAAAACCTTAATGCTTTCAAGGGGCAGCTCATACTGGTTCCTGAACTGAACCTTTATTTGCTGCTGCGCAATTGCACCCCATCCTGTTGAGAGCGTCAGTACAAATAACCACAATCTTTTCACCATAAGTAATTCCAGGTTAGTAAAAATTTTAATAGCGTTTCAGCCAAATCAGCTTAAAGTTCATTTAAACGAAAAACCATAAAATTTATGCTGCAACGGTCTCCGGTTCAAGTTCACCCTCCCATTTGCTCACCACGCTGGTGGCAAGTGCATTACCCACCACATTGGTCATGCTGCGGAACATGTCGCAAAAATGATCAATGGGCAATATCAGCGCCACGCCTTCGGGCGGTATATTAAACATAGCACATGTTGCAAGTACAATTACAAGCGATGCACGGGGCACGCCTGCAATGCCTTTGCTGGTTACCATCAGCACCAGCAACATGGTAAGCTGTGTGGGCAAATCAAGCGGCACATTATAAGCCTGTGCAATAGCAAGGCTGGCAAATGTCATGTACATCATGCTGCCGTCAAGATTGAATGAATAACCCAGCGGCAAAACAAACGATACAATTTTATCTTTACAGCCAAAGCGTTCGAGTTCTTCTGTAAGTTTTGGAAAAACAGCTTCGCTGCTGGTGGTGCTGAATGCAATTAAAAGCGGGCCTCCTATACGCCGGAGCAGCACATTCATTCTTTTGCCAAGAATAATATAACCAACACCAACGAGTATAGCCCATAACACTGCAATACCCAAAAGAAAGTAAGCGAAATAAACAAAGTAGAACTTAAAAATCCCCAAACCTTTTGCTGCAACTACGGCAGCTAAAGCGCCAAATACACCAAACGGCGCAAACTTCATAACATAGTTCACCATTTTTAATATTACATGGGCAACCACATCCAGCGCTTTTATCAGCGGTTTGGCGTAATCCCCGAGGGCTGTCATTGCAACACCAAAGAAAATACTGAACACCACCAGTTGCAGCACTTCATTGGTGGCCATGGCTTCAATTACACTCCTCGGTATAATATGTTCAACAAATTTCTCCAGGGAAAATTCCTGCTTTTTTGCCATCAGGTCTTTCACACCTTCAGTATCGGCCTGCGATAAATCAATGTATTCTCCCGGCTGAAAAGTATTAACCAGCACAAGCCCCAGTAACAATGATATAAGTGAAGCAGAAATAAACCAAAGCATGGCTTTGCCGCCAACACGGCCAACAGCTTTCAGGTCGCCTAATTTTGCAATACCAACAACCAATGTGGCAAAAACAAGCGGCGCAATAATCATCTGCACCAGGCGGATAAAAATTTTTCCCAGCAGGTTGATGTTTTTGGAAAAGCTTTTAATAAACTCCGGTGAACTGTTAACATGCACAAGGTATCCTGCTATTACCCCCAGCGCCATGGCTGCGAGGATGTATATGGTGAGCCGGTTTTTTTGCATGCTGCCAGTTATTTATAATAGCGTGCAATATAAGATTTAATGGATAATTCTCCCCTTGCTTAAAGGAGGAGTTTTAAAACAGCGGGCCGGATGAACAGCCGCTTTTTTAATGAATCTTTTCTCCGTCTTGTTTTAATAAATCCCTATCTTTCCGCCTAATATTATTTTTCTTTTACATTATTCCAATCAATCAGAGCTTATGAGTCTATTCCGGAAAAAATCATTGGCTTCAATACTGGCGCAGGCAGAAGATGGGGGACAAGGTTTAAAACGAACACTCGGCGCCGCCAACCTCGTTGCACTTGGTATTGGCGCCATCATTGGCGCCGGTTTGTTTGTAAGAACTGCAGCGGCAGCCGGTCAGGCCGCCGGTCCGGGTGTTACACTCTCCTTTATTGTGGCAGCTGTTGGCTGCGCATTTGCCGGTTTATGTTATGCAGAATTTGCTGCAATGATCCCCATTGCGGGAAGCGCCTATGCTTATAGTTATACCACCATGGGCGAACTTGTTGCCTGGATCATCGGGTGGGCGCTGATAATGGAATATGCTTTAGGCGCTGCTACCGTCTCTATTGCATGGAGCGAATATTTGAACAAGCTGTTGGGAGGGGCTATTCCTTATGAATGGTGCCATTCGCCGATGGAAAGTTTTACAGATTCCGCCGGTGTGCATCATTCCGGTCTGGTAAACCTGCCTGCATTGATCATCCTGTTGTTGCTTACAATGCTGCTGATTAAAGGAACACAGGAATCAGCAATTGTCAACATGGTTATTGTTTTTATAAAAGTTGCCATTGTATTGTTGTTTATTGCCATTGGCTGGAAATTTATAAATGCCGCAAACCACACCCCTTATTTAATCCCCGAAGGCACCGCACCGGTTACAGACCAGGCAGGAAAAGTAATTGCAGATTACAGCGGATGGAATAAACACGGATGGGGTGGTGTATTAGGCGGCGCCGCAATTGTATTTTTTGCATTCATTGGCTTTGATGCAGTGAGTACCGCCGCACAGGAAGCAAAAAATCCCAAAAGGGATATGCCCATCGGTATCCTCGGTTCCCTTGTGGTATGTACCATATTGTATATTTTGTTTGGCCATGTATTAACAGGCGTAGCCAACTGGAAAGAGTTTGTTGACCCGGAAAAAGGCAGGGAAGCATCTGTTGCATATGCCATTTCAACTTATATGACGGGTTATGGGTGGCTCGCAACCGGCGTTACCGTTGCAATTCTTGCAGGTTTTTCTTCTGTTATTCTTGTAATGCTGCTGGGCCAGAGCCGTGTATTTTATACCATGAGCAATGATGGCTTAATACCTAAAGCATTTGGAGAATTGCACCCGAAATTTAAAACCCCTTACAAAGCCAACTGGATATTGTTTGTATTTGTAGGTGCATTTGCCGCTTTTGTTCCGGGCCACCTGGCGGGTGACCTGACCTCTTTCGGAACTTTATTCGCCTTTGTACTGGTAAGTATAGGCGTGTGGATACTGAGGGTGAAAGAACCCAATATCAAACGTCCTTTCAGGGCGCCTGTTTATCCGGTTGTATCAGCATTGGGCGCTATTATATGCACACTCATGATCATAGGCCTTGATTTGCAAACATTAAAAGTTGCCTTTGGCTGGATGCTGCTGGGGCTGATTGTGTATTTCCTTTACAGCCGCCACCACAGCAAACTGAAATCGCCGGGTGAAATTTTACCGAAGGCATCTGATTTTGACAAACACTGACCAACGGACAATTTTATCAATTCATATCAGCCCCGCCCTTCAAAGCGGGGTTTTTTATTGCTCCGGGGTTATGCAATTTTGGAGTTCAAGTCCAAAATTACATAAGTTCAAAAACTAAAACGGCATCATTTTTATCAAAAGAACACATTACCTTTGTTTATGCAATTTAGGAGTACAACTCCAAAATTACATAACATGGCCACAAACATACTTTCACGGAAAATGCTGGGCATAGCAGGCCTGCTGCTTAAAAAATATCCCATTCTCACCATTACCGGCCCCAGGCAATCAGGTAAATCCACATTTGCAAAGATGCTCAGGCCCGGTTACGAATACATTAACCTGGAAGATATTGACCACCGCCGCTTTGCCAAGAATGACCCGAAGGGTTTTATAGAAAGATATAACCGCAATATTATTTTAGATGAAGTGCAGAATGCCCCCCAGATCCTCTCGCAACTGCAGGTGCATGCAGATGCTACAGGCAGAAACGGTTCTTATATCCTTACCGGTTCCCAGAACTTTCAGCTTTTTGAAAAAATCAGCCAGAGCCTTGCAGGGCGTACCGCCCTCTGTACTTTACTGCCGTTTTCGCTGGAAGAATTAAGTGAATATAAAATGCCTGTAAAATGGGAAGAGATTTGCTGGAAAGGCATGTACCCCAGGCTGCACCACCAGAAAATAAAACCTGAATTGTTTTATCCGGATTACATCAGCACTTATGTGGAAAGGGATACCAGGCAGATCATGAATATTAAAGACCTGGCATTGTTCCGCAGGTTTATGAGTTTATGCGCCGGGCGAACAGGACAGATGCTGAACATGAATGATTTCAGCAACAGCCTCGGGGTTGATAATAAAACCGTGCGCCAGTGGCTGGGGGTACTGGAAAGCAGTTACATCGTTTATTTATTACCGCCGTTTCATAAAAACTTCAATAAACGCATATTGAAAACACCCAAACTGTATTTTTATGATACCGGCATAGCATCTTTTCTGCTCGGCATCCGCAGTGTTAATGACCTCAAAAACCATTTTGCAAGAGGGGCCTTATACGAAAACTTCATTATTAATGAACTGATGAAAAACTGCTATAACAGGAGGGTGCAGCCGGAGTTTTATTATTTCAGGGACAGTAACGGCAACGAAGTGGACTTACTGATTGAACAATCAAAGTTTACACACGCCATAGAAATCAAATCGGCCAAAACCATGAATGACAATTTCCTTAAAGGGCTGAATTATTACAAAGAACTGAGTAATAAAAAAACCAGGACCACATGCATATTCGGCGGCGATGAGCGCTACAGTTATAAAGGACATCATGTTATCGGATGGAAAAACCTGGAAGATATTGTTGTAAAATAAGGGCCGGTTAACGGTTTTTTCTTTTCTCCCATCTTCCTAATTTTGCCGCCTCATCATCCAGAAGATAGAAAAGCCAAAATAAAAATTTTTATCAGTTTGAATGGTGCCCTTTAAGATGGGAGCTGAACCTGACTTTTTTTTGACTTAATGACTTTAAAATTATGGGACGCATTTTCGAAGTTCGCAAAGCCAGCATGTTTGCACGCTGGGACAGGATGGCAAAACAGTTTACACGCATTGGCAAAGAAATAGCCATTGCAGTAAAAGCAGGCGGCCCTGACCCGGCAACCAATGCTGCTTTACGCCGCTGTTTCCAGAATGCCAAAAGTGTAAACATGCCCAAAGACCGTGTGGAAGCTGCTATTAAAAGGGCAATGGGCAAAGAGATGGACAATTTTGAGGAGATTTTATATGAAGGTTATGGGCCACATGGTGTAGCGATACTGGTAGAAACAGCAACAGATAACCATGTAAGAACAGTGGCCAATGTTAAATCGCATTTCAACAAAGGCAATGGCACACTTGGCAACAGCGGAAGTGTGTCATTCCAGTTTAAAAAGATGGGTGTGTTTAAATTAAAACCGGAAGGGCTGAATGCCGAAGAACTGGAATTTGAGCTGATTGATTTTGGTTTGGAAGAATTGGGTGAAGGAACAGGGGAAAACAATGAAGCCGTTCTTGTTGTTCGTTGCAGCTTCAGTGATTTTGGCAGGATGCAGAAGGCCCTTGAAGACAAAGGCATTGCCCCCATCAGCGCCGAAGTTGAATGGATACCAGCCACTACTGTTCCTGTAAACGATACCCAGGCCGAAGATGTGAGCAAGCTGATTGAGCGGCTGGAACAGGATGATGACGTGCAGAAGGTGTTTCATAATATGGGCTGATTTGCCGGTTAAGCATAATTTCATAATTTTATGGAAATCGTTCAGCAATGGTACTCGTAATTAAAAAAGGGATGACTAAAGAAGAGATAGATGAGCTGTTAAAAAAGATTCCACCGTCATCTGTTTCATTTGTTTCAGACAAACCGCCTATAGATGCAACTAAATATTTCGATAAAATCAGATTTGATCTGAAGAATATTGTTGAAACGCAAAGACGGATGAGGGATGATAGAAATTATAGTTATTGATACCAACATCGTCATCCGCCTCCTGTCTGGAGATAAGTCCTGCCTTGACATAACTCACAGAAGAGTCCTGGTAATTTCTTTCATAACAGAAATAGAACTGTTATCCTGGCCCGGTAACTCTACTTAGGAAGAAGCAATCTTAAAATCTTTTGTTCACGATTGCATTGGAGTGGGCGTCTCCGGCGAAATAATAGAAACAACAGCAGGGATAAGAAAGAAATATAAACTGAAAGTTCCTGATGCGATTATTGCTGCCACAGCAATCACAAAGCAATTGCCCTTATTTTCTTCTGATGATATTTTTAAGAGGGTGGCAGAACTGAATTTTATCCATGTGCAATAGCTAAGCCCAAAGGATGAAATTATTTCCCGGCATTTAATAGCAAGAGTTTATTTAATTTTACATTTCATGAACCGGCTGCATTGAAAGCCGGTTTTATTTTATAATGGCCCGGCCGGATCAAAATAAGAAAATAGTTTTGTTTGACGGGGTATGCAACCTCTGCAGTGGCAGTGTGCAGTTTATTTTAAAGCGGGATAAAAAAAACCAGTTCCTTTTCGGCTCCCTGCAGGGAAAATTTGGCCAGGAAATTTTAAAAAAATACAGCCTTCCCGCTGATAACTTCAATTCCTTTATGCTGCTGGAGGGTGAACAGCTTTATACCCGTTCATCAGGCGCCCTTCGTATGCTGAAATATTTGGGCGGGGCATGGGGATTATTGTATGCGTTTATCATTATCCCCCCGTTTATACGTGATGCTGTTTACCATTTTATTGCTAAGAACCGCTACCGATGGTTTGGCAAAAAAGAGGAATGCTGGCTGCCGGGAGCGGAATGGAAGGATAGATTTTTGGAGTAATGCGCATCGTTTAACCCGCAGCCCATACACAAAACCCTTAGTGCTGTCATCGTGTGAAAGTTGTTTTTATTGTGTTAACTCAGGGGAAGGGAATAATTACTCTTTACAAAACCGCAGAGTGCCTGGCCGACGCTGCACGGCTTTGCAGGACACTCTGCGGCGGTAGAAAGATACCCGCTTTTTGAAATTGTCACATCATTCCTCACATGCACTTTAAATTCCTGATCAGTACCTACCTGCTCAAAACCGCTGCTGGCGCTTACATATTTAAACTGTTCATCAAAAACTATCCAATCCTTTTTACTTCTTGACACACCTTGCGCCAGAAAGGGGGGCTTTGCTAAAATGAACTATTCAAGACTTAATCTTATTTGTCGGCTTTCTAACTCTTTATTAAAAGTGGTAGAATCAAGAGGCCCTATCACATGAGACATTATTTCCTTCTCCATACCACTATCCTTTTTAAATTCAATCGTAAATCCTTTATCAATAATCCAATATTTAAACTCTCCTTTATCTTCTGACTTTGCTATTATCCATTTGCTATTTCGTTTATAAGAAACAACATTTGTTGGAATAACAATATGGCCCACATAACAACATTTGGGAGAAGTACAATAAAGGATTGACTTGTTTTTTTCATCCGCTTCTACTAATGCAAACTTGTTCCCTAATGCCGTCTCGCCAAATGATTTGCAAGTATTGCATGACAAAAAAGCAACCATCACCATAGCGGTGAACAAAGCTAACAAAACATATTTAATGTTCATTTTAATCATAGCTATTTTCTTAAAGTACCTTTTCCATAATAAAAGGTTTTAAATCCATGTGTATCATTTATTCCTGTTCTTGCACGTTCTAACCTTATAGCCGCATCTCTTTTCTTGCCACCGCCTCTATTCCAGTCGTAATCTGTGGCTTTATCATTTACTACTGTAACAGTTTTATTTTCTCTGTCTGTCAGAATAAGGTTTACAACACCCAAAGCATAAACAGTTCCCCTTAAAGTTTCGTTTGTGGCAGATTCTGCAACATTTTCATTATTAAATAAATTAATTCCTGTTGACACATTTTCGGAAGCGAATGATTCAGTAGTAATATTTCCAAAGTCAAGCTTGGAAGCATCAATGTATAATTTATTTTCTGCACTCGGTTGCTCTAAAGCACCTGGATGAGATTTTGCCCATTCAACACCTTCTGTAATTGTTACAAATCCATCATAATCAGGTCTATTCTTAAGATTAGCATAATGGTTTCCGTATTTCTCTGCCGCCTCCTTACTAACAAATCCATAATTGGGGTCATTTTTATTACTTTCCCTGTATGTACTATGCTTTTCTGCATCTTCTTTTGACATCCCCTGAACAAAGTTCTCTTTTTTCATTACAACTGCTTGCCCCTGTAAACCATTTTCATCGGTACCCAAGAAATTACCTTCAGTATCATAAATTGGAGAAGCCGCCATTCCATCGGGGTCAATAAACCTTATAGGATTATCAACTGCATAATTATAAGGACTCCATCTTCTATACTGGTCAGCAAGTGGGTCAATCACATGCCACCTCCCAATCTGTGCATCATACATTCTTGCACCATAATCATACCATTCAAGACCGCTTCCATCGCTAAATTCTTTTTCTTGTTTTTCCTTCCCGTTGTATTCATACTTATTATCTTTCGCATAATTCAACGATGATGCAGAAAGGTTCTGCATCGTTAACCCGAACGGATAATATTCCGCAGTCTCAAGAATATTCCCATGTACATGCGTAACATTTAAATTGTCAAAGAACACCTGGAGATTGCTCTCATTGCTGACGTAAATATAAATATAACCGTTCTTACTTACGTTAACAGGGTTGTTAATATAATAAGTATGGGGTTTATACAAGGCCCCGCTTCCGCTGGCAACCCAGTCCCTTCCGCCGCCAAGGTATTTTAATTGTTCATCAAACAGCAAATAGTTTACCCCCGCTTTGGCAGTGTTGGCCCCGGGATTATTGCCGATAAATCCTGTTAAGCCGCTGTTGTTGCCGGGTATGGTATTTAAATCATTTGCTGTAACCGCTTTACTTGTGGGTAAACCCGGGCTTCCTATCAATGATGCCAGCAGGTCAAGCACTGCAATATTCAACGGGCTTCCGGGATTCCCGCCGGGCAGGTTATAAAAAGATTCAACAGAGATCTTTACCTGGTCACCGGCCATTACTTTTAATATAATGCCGAGGCCTGTTTTCTCTGATGTTACATTACCGTTGGTACGGTACAACTTTTGTCCAAAGCTGCTGTAACCGCCTGCATTGGGTATATTGGTTTTAAGTTCCCTTCGGCCATCGGTTATGGCATAAAAGTCATCCTCCGTTTGCCAGGTGGCATCTTCAACTGTGGCGGCTATGTAACAAACACTTTCCTGCTGTTCTGTTAACACCATTCTTGTATTACCCAAATGGTCTTTGATGAAGTAATCGTAAAAGAAGCGGTTGGGTTGTGCAGGGCAGGTAGATGTAGTGGCTTTTTCAAACCTTATCCTTCCTTCTTCATGGGCAATAAACTGCATGTCATCATTTTCATATACCGCACCGCCGAGGTATAAAGTGGTCTTGTCCGGCTTGCCGGTTTCCTGTACCAGTTTCTTCAATTTATTGCCAGAAGCATCATAGGTATAGGTAATGGTTCCTTTTACTGCGCCTCCGGTTGTTCTTACGGTAATGGTTTGCGGCAGGTTTAAATGGTTGTAAACAATACCGTCATTGCTGGCATTGCCCAAATCTTTATTGTAATCCCTCTTGAGGTTTCCGTTTACGTCATAAGTGTAATCAACCGTTGTACTTGTTTTGCTGCCGCTGTTGGGGTGTAATGTCGAAGTCCTGAAATCCCCTAATTTGGTTTGTGCATTATTTAACCACAGGGGAAGGGAATGACTACTCTTTACAAAACCGCAGAGTGCCTGGCCGACGCTGCACGGCTTTGCAGGACACTCTGCGGCGGTAGAAGTTTGATATCAAAATAGAATATCCACCCTCCCTTGAATGTTTTTTGGGGTACCAGTACAAATTTCAAATGATTTCATTTCGTATACATTATCCTTTTTTTCCTTTACTTTTAAAAAATCCAAGTTGCCATCTTTATCTAAATCAGTAATGTTCTTAATATTCCCAAAATAACTTGTGGCTGGATAATATTTAATTTCTTTACTGCTGGTTATATCAAATATTTGATATAAAGAATAATTAATAGCCTTCCCGGCTGCACCAGACGACTTAGCTATGATGATTAAATACTTTTTCCTTTTGTAAAAAAGATTATATGTTTCCATCATACTTGTGGATAAATATCTTGGATTAAAGTCCTTTTCAATCAAAGGGTTTATGGATTTGGCAACAGTAAACTTAAACTTGCCAATTTTAATTACGTCTGCGGCATCTCCACCATATTGAAAAATCTTTACACTAAGATTTTTATTAGCAACCAATTCATATTCACTTACATCATCATTTGCATTCAGCAGCTTAAATTCATTATTGATTTTATTGACTTTAATTTCCTTTCGTCCCGGAGAACCTATTTCTTCCACCTTTAAATGAACTTTTTGTTCGCTACTTAAGAGAGACAAAAAGAGTATAGAAAAGAAAAAGTATTGCTTCATAACTACCATGTATTTTTAAGTTGTGATTGGGGGATTCTTGGATAAGAATAAGGATAAGCGGCCTGTAAACTGGCAGCAGTTCGTTTCATAAAAATAGTTCCTCCAGCAGTTCCAGTTGATTCATAAAGATAATTAAAGGTTGTGCCTAGTACCGTAGTTGCCCCCTACTGGCGCAAGTATGCTGCCTTGCTTTTGCAGCTAAGCGTACTTGTGCCTCCTATTTCAAAACCGGGTCAATCAAAATCACATCAATTAGTCCTTCCCGTCCGTAATAATCTCTTGCACTGCTGTATATCCAGTCTTCCGGTTTTTCTACAAATCCGGCCTCCACAGGATTGTAATGGGTATAATCCAATTTCTGATGAGCCATCTGCGCCGTTATAAGCTCAATGGGGTTGTTATTTTGCTGCCACAACTGAAATCCCCTGTTATTGCTGTTCTGCTTTCCTGTCTCATTCATCATTTGTAACACCCACTCCTTTCTGCTCTCACCCGGATGTTTTTTTATAACAGTATGAAGCTCCTCCGAAGTATGTCTTTTGAAATCCCTCATACTATTCTGCATGGGGTTGCCCCTGCTGCCGATTACCATGTGCATATGGCTCGTCATTAAACACCAGCCATATAAATCAAGATCTTTATGCGCTATACAATACTTCAGGCTTTTAACAATTACATCCCTGTACTCGTTCCTGATAAATAAATCAATCCAACTGATGACAGCAAAACTGACAAAATATAATCTTTCGTTATCCAGGAATTTGTATTTGCGGCTCATGTAAACAAGATACAAAAGAATTGGCATTGCTATCAGCGCACAACCTGTCCCGCCTTATGAGGGAAATACGCCATGCTCATGTGCAATGCGGCATACATTGTGCCAGATGAGGATATGTCGGAATATAATTGCTGCTTTTAAATTATAAATTTTTAAAAAGCGCAGGAAATCAGTAATACCACTGTGAAATTAACATCAGAATAAATCTCATCCCCCTACTCCGCCATCATCTCCTTCACCGCTTCCACAATCTCTTCTGCATTGGGTTTGCTGAAATAATCTCCGTCGCTGCCGTAGGCGGGGCGGTGGGCTTTGCCGGTAATGGTACGCGGGGCAACATCCAGTAATTTATAGCCGCCCTGCTCTTCCATTACTTTGTTGAACATGTAAGCAGCGGCGCCACCGGGCACATCTTCATCAACAAATACA
>JANRKT010000152.1:0-31629 GCA_033763355.1 Chitinophagaceae bacterium
CTAATGGCTCACAGCTTTCACCTACACTTCTTCCTTCACTGTCTTATTGTACTCATCAGAAAGTTTGCGCTGTATTTCAAAAGGCACAGGGGCATATTCGCGGAAATACATTTTAAACTTTGCCCTGCCTTGTGTAATAGAACGAAGTGATGAAGAATAATCATGCATTTCAGCCAGCGGCACCCTTGCAATAATCTTCTGGAAATGCCCTTCGGTATCTATACCTTCCACAATGGCACGCCTTGTCTGCAGGTCTCCCATAACAGCGCCGGTAATGTCATCTGGGCACAATACTTCTACATGATAAACCGGTTCCAGTATCTGGGGATCGGCCTGCTGAAATGCCTGGCGGAAAGCCTGCAAGCCTGCAATCTTAAATGAAATATCATTGCTGTCAACCGGGTGCATCTTGCCATCATATACACTCACCCTTACATCACGTACATAAGAACCCGTTAACGGGCCTTCCTGCATTTTTTCCATTACACCCTTTAAAATGGAAGGAAGGAAGCGGGTATCAATAGCCCCGCCGACAATGCAATTAAAGAAAACCAGTTTACCGCCCCAGTCAAGCGGGTATTCATCACGTCCCCTTACATTTAATCCTTTGGGGTCAGGCATTCCTTCATGCCAGGGCTCAATACGCATAAACACTTCACCAAACTGGCCGGCGCCGCCTGATTGTTTTTTGTGGCGGTAATTGGCCTCGGCCATTTTGCGTATGGTTTCCCGGTATGGTATCCTTGGCCTTATAAATTTTACTTCCACTTTATGTCCATGCTCAATTTTCCATTTGGCTACAGCAAGGTGCATGTCACCCTGGCAATGTACCAGTATCTGTTTTAATTCTGCAGAAACCTCAACAATTAATGTGGGGTCTTCTTCCCGCAACTGGTGCAATGCCTGCGATAATTTTTCTTCCTCCCCTTTTTTAGTGGCTTCAATAGCCATGCTCATATTGGGCGGGGGAAATTCAATGGGGTGCAGTTCATAATTTTTTCCCCTTGAATGAAGGGTGTTATTAACATGCGTATTTTTCAGTTTTAAAGTAGCCCCAATATCCCCTGCCACCAGTTCATTTACACTGGTGCGTTTATTGCCTTCAACAATAAACAACTGGTTTATTTTTTCTGATACACCCGTTGATTCGTTCACCAGTTCCATACCTGATTTAATGGTGCCCGAATACACTTTAAAAAAAGAAAGTTCACCTACGTGCGGCTCTGAAACGGTTTTGTAAATAAAAATGCATGCGGGGCCATTGGCGTCGCAGGAAAGTTTTTCACCTGCCTTTGTTGTTTGGGGCGGCATTTCATTGGCGCTGGGGCAAACATTATCAATAAAGCCCATCAGGCGGCCGCTGCCCATGTTGCGGCTGGCGGATAAGCAAAACAGCGGGAATAGGTCATGGTTGATCATGGCCTTCTTCAAACCGTTTTTCATTTCATCTTCGTCCAGTTCCCCTTTATCAAAATATTTTTCCATTAAAGTTTCATCGTTGCTGGCAACTGCTTCAATCAGTTCTTTATGCAATTCATCTGCTTTTGCTTTTTCATCATCAGGTATCGGTAATTTATCAGGTTTACCACCTGTATCCCTGAACTTGTACATGGTCATGCGCAGCACATCAATTATTTCATGAAAGCCTGCACCCTGCTGCCTCGGGTACTGAACCACAACCACCTTGCTCCCAAAATGGTTTTTTGCTTCCCTTACTGTTTTATCAAAATCGGCATTGTCATCATCTAATTTATTTACTGCAAAGATCATCGGTGTCTTGAACTTCTCAGTATAGTCCCATATAATATCGGTACCTACTTCTACGCCCATAACAGCATTAATCAGCATTACGCCTGTATCTGCCACCCTGAGGGCTGAAATCACTTCGCCGGTAAAATCACCAAAGCCGGGTGTATCAATAATATTGATTTTGTAACCCCGCCATTTGCTGTGCATGAGCTTGCTAAAAATAGAATTACCACGTTCCTGTTCAAGTTCGTGGTAATCTCCTGTTGTATTTCTTTCTTCTATAGTGCCCCTGCGGGTAATGAGTCCGGCTTCGTAGAGCATGCACTCCGCTAATGTGGTCTTGCCGGACCCGGCATGTCCGAGCAAGACTATGTTTTTTACATGTGAAGTATCAAATTCAGGCATGGCAATCAGGTTTAATTTGTGAAGAATATGGTTTAACGGGGCGAAATGTTATCAGGCAAATCGCCCTGTTGAACGGGTTAATAGTTATCACGAAGGACAGTGTATCTTATCTGCAGGGAATAAATTTATTCCCTGTTCTTTTAATTCGTTTTGGCAAAAAGCAATCTTTAGCTTAATCGTGATACAAACGTACCGAACTCTTCTTTTAAATCCTGTAAGGTATGCTCCAGGCTCTGGTACTGGTCATGCAGGCTTTCGTGTTTGGCCCATGTAATATCGCTCACATTACCATTGTTGTGCCGCATTTCCCATGTGGCTACCCTTTCATGTTCTTTAATGGAATGTTTCAGGTGGTTGATGTTGCTGAGCTGGATGTCAAACTGGTTGTCGTAATGTTCAACCTGGGGCATTTCGTTTTTACTTACCGGATGGGAGACAGCTTCTTGTAATCTGCTTCTGAACTGGCTGAGTTCTGTGCGGTAGTTACGCAGATTATCTCTCCAGGAGCTGCACTCCCTGGAGAGCTGTGTGATGTCTGTTTGCACCATAGCATTATGTTTTTAATGTTAAAAAAAGTGAAGTAGAAAGATTTTCCCGGGAACAGGATTGAAGCATTATAAATTTAAATATAAGTTTTGGTAAAAAAAAACCCTTGTGGAAAGAATCTTTATAACCACAGGTTGATAAAAACAGCCGGGTAGAACAACTGCCCCATACCTGTAAAAGCCAAAATACAGTATGAACTTGATGAAACTAAATTGTAAATTTATACTTATAATTACAAAGCACTGTTTATAAACTTTCGCCTGTTTGCCATGACGTTTACCTGGAAAAGTAAAGTAATAATATTTACCGTAACAGCAGCCATTGTTGCAACTGCGTATTTTTTACTGGCAGGCAGATCCCCGGATACCATAGCACAAAACATACCTGAAACAATAGATTTCAATTATCATATACGCCCCGTACTGTCTGACAGGTGTTTTAAATGCCATGGCCCCGATGCCAATAAAAGAGAGGCTGAACTAAGGCTGGATACCGAAGAAGGCGCTTTTAAAGCATTAAAAGATAACCCGGCTGGCCATGTAATTATTCCGGGCAACCCATTACAATCAGAATTGTACCTGCGGGTATCATCAAAAGATACTTCATTTATCATGCCCCCGCCCTCATCCAACTTAAAACTTTCTGACTTCGAAATAAAACTTATCGAAAAATGGATCAGGCAGGGCGCTAAATTCAAAAAGCACTGGGCATTCATTGCCCCGCAGCTTCCACAGTTGCCAAAGGTTGATGACAAAAAATGGGTAAAAAACGAAATTGATTATTTCATTCTTTCCAAATTAGAATCCTACGGGCTTTCACCTGAAGAGGAAGCGGATAAAGAAAGATTATTAAAGCGGGCCTCACTTGATATAACAGGCCTGCCGCCACCAGTTGAAATGCAGGATAAGTTTTTGAACGATGATTCGCCAGACGCTTTTGAAAAAATACTTGATGAACTTTTAGTCAATCCGCATTACGGTGAAAAGATGGCCATTTACTGGATGGATGTTGCAAGGTATGCTGACAGCCACGGTTACCAGGATGATGGCCTGCGTACCATGTGGCCCTGGAGGGACTGGGTGATTCATGCTTTCAATAAAAATTATCCTTACGACCAGTTTATAATATGGCAGCTTGCCGGTGATCTTTTACCCGGCCCTTCCAAAGAACAGTTACTGGCAAGCGGCTTTAACCGCAACCATAAAATAACGCAGGAAGGCGGCGTGATTGATGAAGAATACCGTATTGAATATGTTACCGACCGCACCAATACATTCGGAAAAGCATTTCTTGCATTAACTTTTGAATGTGCCAAATGCCACGACCATAAATATGACCCCATTGCACAAAAAGATTATTACAGCACGTTTGCTTTTTTTAACCAGGTAAACGAAAAAGGGCTGGTTGGTGATATTAACCTTGCTTCACCCGGCGACCCGCCCAATATGAAGATTACAACTGAAGATGTAAAAAATGTGCTGCAGTTCATCAATAAAAAAGATACTGCGCCGGTTGTGGTAATGATAATGCAGGACAGCAGCAAGCTGCGCACCACCCGAGTATTAAAAAGGGGTAATTATGATGCCCCAACCGATACAGTGAGTTTTAACCTTCCCCTGGCCATAATGCCATACGACACGAATGTATATAGCAAAAACCGGCTGGGCCTTGCAAAATGGCTAACAGATAAGAAACACCCGCTTACTGCAAGGGTTTTTGTAAACCGCATCTGGCAGGAAATTTTTGGAAGAGGTTTGGTGAAAACTTCAGGAGATTTTGGAATGCAGGGCGAATTACCCTCTCATCCCGAATTACTGGATTGGCTGGCTGTTGATTTCATGAACAACGGATGGAATATAAAAAGGTTAGTAAAGCAAATCATGATGTCGGCAACATACCGGCAATCGTCTGAAGTAAGCAAAGAAAAAATAAGCGCTGACCCGGAGAATATTTACTTATCTCATTCGCCGCGTTTGCGTTTAACAGCTGAGTTAACAAGGGACCTTGTACTGGAAAGCAGCGGACTACTTGTAAAAGAAATTGGCGGGCCCAGTGTAAAACCCTATCAGCCCAAAGGTGTATGGGAATCTACTACTTCAGGAAGAGGTGAATTGCAAAAATATTTCCAGGACCATGGAGAAAGTTTATACAGACGCGGATTGTACACTTTTATTAAACGCACTGCCCCGCCTCCCGTAATGCTGGTATTTGATGCCAGCAACCGTGACCAATGCGAAGTAAAAAGATTAAGGACAAATACGCCTCTGCAGGCATTGGTATTGCTAAATGACCCTCAGGTACTGGAAGCATCGAGGGTGCTTGCTCAAAAAATGGTAACAGAAAAAATAAGTGATAAAGAAAAGATTGAAAAAATATTCCGCCTGATTGTTTGCCGGAAACCCAAAACCAAAGAATTAAAATTACTTACTGAATACCTTCGGGAAGAAAAAGAAAAATACAGCAAAGAACCTGCAAAAGCCCACGCATTCATAAAAGCGGGAGAATACAAAATACCTGAAGGAATTAACAAGGTTGACTGCGCCGCATGGATGCAGTTGATACATACCATTTACAATTTAGAAGAAAGCACAACCAAATCTTAACCATGAATGAATTCAATAAATACCGCCTTAATGTAACCCGCAGGAGGTTTTTAACCAAAGCAAGCCTTGGTTTGGGAAGTGTTGCGCTGGGGTCGTTGCTTGTGCCGGGTTTGTTTAATAAAGAAGAAGATGAATTAAATGCTTTACCTGTTGGCCTCCCCCATTTTGCTCCCAAAGCCAAAAGAATTATTTACCTGTTTCAGAATGGCGCCCCTTCTCAATTGGAAAGTTTTGATTACAAACCATTGCTTACACAAATGCAGGGTAAAGATTTACCTGCATCAGTACGGATGGGACAGCGCTTAACCGGAATGACATCGGGGCAGGAAAAATTTCCTTTGGTGGGATCGAAGTTTAAGTTTCAGCAATACGGCCAGTCAGGCGCATGGATCAGTGAGATATTTCCCAACATTGCAAAAATTGCAGATGATATATGTATCATCAGAACAATGCATACGGATGCAATCAACCATGATCCTGCTCTTACCTTTTTTCAAACGGGTGCACAACAGGGTAACCGTCCCAGCATGGGTTCATGGCTGAGCTATGGCCTGGGAAGCGATAATAAAAATCTTCCTGCATTTTGTGTGCTTTTATCAAAAGGAAAAGGGAACGGACAAGGTGTATATGCCAAATTGTGGACGAATGGTTTTTTAGACAGCATTCACCAGGGTGTTGTTTTCAGCAGCGGTGAAGACCCTGTTCTTTATCTTAATAATCCCGAAGGGCAGGATAAAGTTTCAAGAAGAAACATGCTGGACAAACTGGCAACACTGAATGCAATGGCTTATGAAGATTTTGGCGACCCGGAGATACATACCAAAGTGCAGCAGTATGAAATGGCTTACCGCATGCAAACCGCAGTGCCTGAACTTACAGATTTAACCAAAGAACCAGACCACATTGTAAAAATGTACGGGCCTGATTGTTTGGTGCCTGGTACATACGCAGCCAATTGTTTACTGGCAAGAAAATTATCGGAAGCAGGTGTACGCTTTATGCAATTGTATCACCAGGGATGGGACCAGCATGGAAACTTAACAGGTGAAATGCCCTTACAGGCCTTGGATGTTGACCGGGCATCAGCAGCATTGGTTACCGATTTAAAACAGCGGGGCCTGCTGGATGAAACACTGGTAATATGGGGCGGTGAGTTTGGAAGGACCAATTATTGCCAGGGAGATTTGAGCAAAGACAACTATGGCCGCGACCATCACCCCAAGTGTTTCAGCATATGGATGGCGGGAGGAGGGATAAAACCCGGTGTTGTTTATGGTGAAACTGATGAATTTGGTTATAACATTGTAAAAGACCCTGTCGCCGTTCATGATTTTCATGCCACCGTTTTGCACCTGCTTGGGATGGACCATGAAAAGCTGATCTTTAAACACCTTGGCAGGCGTTACAGGTTAACTGATGTGGAAGGAAGTTTGGTGAAGGGAATAATGGCGTAAAAAATCAATACAAAAAGAAGTTACTGTTATTGCATGAAATCATTCCGGCCTCTTCTCTCCAATTCAATTTTTGCTTTAAATATTTTCCTGCTCGTTCTCCTTATATTCCGTGAGCGGGTTATTGTACCGGGCTGGCTGCAACCCGCAGGCAGGTTTCATCCCATGATATTGCATTTTCCTGTTGCACTGGTGGTATTGCTGCTGCTCATCATTATCTTTAAAAAAAGCTTTGGCGCCATTGATGCACTGCTGGAATTTTTGTTATACCTCACTGCATTTTTTGCTTCGCTCAGCGCTTTGCTGGGTTTATTGCTTTCAAGAGAGGAAGGTTATGATGAAACTTTACTCGGGAGGCACATGTGGTCAGGCGTCGCCATTAGTTTTCTCTCCTATGTTTTGCTCCTGGTTTACAGGAACCCGCCAAAATTCAGGTGGCTGTTTAATACGATACTTGGCGCCAACCTGATGTTCCTCATTTTAGGAAGTCATTTTGGCGCCAGCCTTACACATGGTGAAGATTATTTGTTTCAGCCTTTGCAGGAAGAAGTAAAAAAGAAAAACATTATTATAACAGACAGCACACCTGTTTTTGTTGCAGTGGTGGAACCTGTACTGGAAAGCAAATGTTACTCCTGTCACAATGAAAAAAAATCAAAAGGTGAGCTGGTAATGACATCCGTTGAAAAATTACTCAAAGGCGGTAAGGATGGCCCCATCTGGAAAGCAGGCGACCCGTTGAACAGCCACATCATTCAGCGCCTGCAGCTTGATGCAAATGATAAAAAACACATGCCGCCCCGCGGCAAACCGCAATTAACCCCGGAAGAAATAAAATTCATTCATGCATGGATTCAACATGGCGCTGACCTGAATAAAACATTTAAAGACTATGCTGAAACAGACAGCTTCAGGCTTTTTGCCGGCAGTTTTGTACAACCCGCTCCAAATAAAACGGAAGAAATACCCCAATACACTTTTCCTTTTGCCGATGAAAAACTCATCAGTAAACTGAGCAACCCCAACAGGGCTATCAGTCCTTTATCAGGTAATTCACCTGCGCTGCAGGTAAGTTTTTTTATACAACAGCAATACCAGCCCAAATACCTGAAAGAACTTGAACCATTGAAGCAACAGGTAATTGCAATAAACCTGACCAATATGCCTGTAAAAGATGATGAACTGAAAACCATTGCCCAATTCATAAACCTGGAAAAATTAATACTGAACGGAACCGGCATCAGCGGCAAAACCCTTGGCGACCTGAAAACCTGTTTTAAATTGAAATCGCTTTCTCTTTCCAATACAAAAGTTACTGCAGACGCTTTATCTGCACTTGCAACCATGCTTTCATTGAAAGAAGTGTATTTGTGGAATACAGGGATTATGAACAACCAGCTTGCCGCTGCTGAGAAAAAAAGCCCCGGCATCAAATGGTATTCAGGTTATACACCGGACCCTGCTGAAAAACTTAAACTCACTCCCCCGCTGCTTAAATATGATGACAGAATCATTCTTTCAGTCAATGACAGTGTGGTACTTACCCACCCTATGCCTGGGGTAGTTATACGCTATACTGCTGACGGTACCGAACCCGACAGTACCTCATCGCCTGAATACAAAATGCCTTTTACAGTAAAAGAACTTACAACAGTTAAAGCAAGGTCAGTAAAACCAGGATGGTATTGCAGTGATGTGGTTTCTTATACTTTTTTTACACAGGGCAAACAGCCACAGCAAACTGTTTTGTTTAACCAGCCTGATCCCCAATATCAGGCGCAGGCACAACATACATTAACTGACCTGAAAAAGGCAGATATTAATATTCAGAAAATCGGCTGGCTTGGTTACAGGGAAAAAGATTTTGCTGCAGGATTTTTATTCAGGGAACCTGCTGAGATTGCAAATGTAACACTGAGCCTTGCTAAAAACATCGGCGGGTACATCTTTCCGCCGCAACAAATAAAAATTTGGGGAGGAGATGATTCAACCCGTCTTAAACTCATCGGCGAGATTATTCCTGAACAACCCAAAAAATATGAAAACAATCAAAATCTCGGCCTGCAGGTAGCAGTTAAAAAAGGAAATTACCGGTACATTAAAATAATTGCATCGCCTGTAAAGAAATTACCCAAGTGGCATTCCGGTAAAGGCAAGAAAGGATGGATATTCATTGATGAAGTTTTCTTTCAATAAAAAATCCCTGCAGGCTTTCTTAACCTGCAGGGATCAGTATTTAAATGCTTATGAAGTTGTTATCCCCTCTTCTTTCTTACAGTTGTTTTCTTAACTTTTACGCCACCCTTCGGTCCGCGTACAGTTGTTGTTTTCCTGGTAACTGAATTACCTCTTGGCCCTGTAACTGTGGTCCTTGTTCTGTTTACACGGTAATTGTTTACGGTATGATGGTGGCGTGTTCTTACAGTTACTGATGTTGTCCTGAAAGGTGTGTAAACCCTGTGTGCGTGTATTACTCTGTGCGTACGTACTACAACAAAAGGCCTGTGATAATGTATGCGGAAAGGATGCCATACATGCCAGCGTAACGGTCTCCATGGCCTCCACCATCCGGGATAATAATGCCATCTCCATGGAGAAACCCATGGGCGGTAAACCGGTGCATACACAAAGCGCACAGAAGGCCAGAACCATACATTTACTACAATCCTGTAGGGTTCATACTGAAAACTGGCATAAGGTCCTCTTGCATTTTCATTGTCGTTTTCTTTCTCAGCTTCTTCCTCTTCGCCGCCGCCGTCAGGTTCCACAATTACCTGTTCGCCATAAATGTCTTCGTCACCTATAATCTGCAGGATGGCAGTGGTATCACCTGTTTTCTCCAGTTCAATTACAGCTATATCCTGGCTTTCTTTTTCTGAAACGATAGCCTGCAATACGAATGCATGGATATCTTTATCCATTTTGTCAATTACACGGATGTAATCAATATCTCCATCACCATTCAGGTCAAGGTTGTTTACATGGTTGTCTTCTGCGTTAAGTAATTTTTCAAATTCTTCAGGCGATGCCGCTTTTTGAAACATTTGCAGTGCGCCCTGCAAACTGAAATTATCACCTGGCAGTCCGGTTGAGTCAACCCCGGGTTCATTCTGCGCCTGTGATGTTACCGTAATGGCCAGGCCAATAATAAGCCCCGGAAGTAGTTGGTTTATTTTCATAATAAATAAAATTTGAAATGAGACGATGGAAATTGAAAATGGTTTATTCTAACACTGAAAAAGATTGATTTATTGTTTGATAACGATTTTTACTTTTTATGTGTACAAAGACAGTAAAAAACTACTGCAGGGAAAAATTTTTAAACCATGCCCAGTTTATTTTGGCAGCTTCAAAAGGATGGTTAGTCCCGTTTGGATAAGCATGTTTCAGCCCCTTTATCATCAGCATTTTAAAAGTATGCGTGCCGCCGGTTGCTGTATAATCAGCTACCGAAACAGCAGTAGTGTCCCCGCTTATTGCAAATGCCGGGTTTAGTAAAAAATTCCTGATATGCGCCTGAGATGTGCGGTACCATGCAGTGCTGTTGGAAACTGATATCAGCTCATTCATTTTGCTTAACGGAAGCGCCGGGCCTGTATTACCTGGCCCATAATCTTCATTGCCCCGTTGAAAAAGCACAGGGAGCCTTCTTAGCGGGGTGTACGTAGTATCAATGGTGAAACTGCCTGCGCTTTGTACCACCGCTGCCAGTCTATCGCTCAGGCTTATGGCACACTTAGCGGCCATTTGCCCCCCGTTTGAAAACCCGGCAAGGTATATCCTTTTACTATCCACCCTAAACTTCAATTCCAACTCTGTAATAACCGTTCTCAAAAATTTTATATCGTCTTTGGGATTCTGGCCTGCACAAAAAACCCATTCGGCATCCGGTACAGTATTCCATTTGGTTGTAGTCTTCTGGCCGTCCTGGGGATCAATAATGCAGAAACGCAATGAGGAAGGGAAAACGGTGAGGATATTTTCTGTTTCACCTACTTCCTTCCACCCGGATTTTTCATAAAACTCTTCCCCATTGCCACTGGTGCCGTGAAGCATAAATACAACAGGTGTGGCGGCATTTCCTGTATAACCCGCAGGCACATGCACATAATACTCCCTTTCTGCACCATCAACCGTTACAGTAAAACGGTTTTTGCCCTTTACATAACCCGCATTATTGTTATTGGTCCCGCTGCTTTCTTTCTTACAGGAATTTAAACACAGCAGGATACTAAAAAACATTAAAGCCATTACAGTTTTCATTTTCATAATTTTTTTTGCAGCGTAAAGATGAAAATGAACAACCTTAACATTGTAGAACCGGGGGGTGATTTTTTAATGAAAAAGAAAATTATGAAAGCATGTATTCCCTCAGCCTGGCAATAGCGGCTGTGCGGCTGGTTACATCCAGTTTGAAATAAGCGTTATTTATATGCTTCTTCAAAGTATTTATTGCAATGAATAACGTGCCTGCAATCTGCTGGTTTGTTTTTCCATCGTACAGCAGTTTAATTACGTCAAATTCACGGTCGCTCAGGGGCGTTATGAGTTTTTTATTGATTTTTTCAAAAGACAGGGAAGGAACATGCATGTTGGCCTGCTGCGAATGGTTGAATAATGCTATCTCAATTGTAGCGTAAAGCGTTTTTTCATTAAATGGCTTTACTATAAACCCTGAAGGATTTGTTTTTTTTGCCCTTTCAATAGTTTCTTTATCGGAATAAGAGGTAAGATAAACAAAGGGGATAAAATTGTTCCGGTTAATGTGCTCAGCCAGCTGAATGCCATCCGTGTCGCTTTCTAGGTTAATATCCAGTATTGCAAAATCAGGCGGGTTTCGTTTTAACTGGAGCAGTGCATCTTCCGGGTCGTACGCTATGCCCGATACTTCAAAATCGTTATTGTTGAGATACATGCCAATATTCTTTGCAATAAGCGGTTCATCTTCCACTATCAGTACTTTTATACCGGTCATGCCTGTTATGCGGTTTTAAACTTTGAAATAATAATCTGTACGTCTGTCCCATTATTGCTTTCAATGTTTGTTCTTGCCTTTAGTTTTTGTGCAAAAGCATTGATGATCTCATATCCGAAGGATGAGGTTTTTCCTGTATTAAATCCTTGGGGAAGCCCGACGCCGTTATCTTTTACCTGCAACAGCAGTTCATTGTTGTTCTTCCTCATGTTTACCCAAATTTCCCCTTTTTCCCTTCCCTTAAAAGCGTACTTCAATGCATTGCTGATAAGTTCATTCAATATCATTCCAAGCGGGATGGCGGTATCTGTATGCAGGTTAAAATTCTCAATTTCCGTATGCAGTTTTATTTTTTCAGGCTGAATATTATACGATTGAAATAAATGACCAGAGAGCATTTTAATATATTCATTCATGTTCACACTGTTCACAGCATTACCCTGGTAAAGGTTCTGGTGAATGAAAGCCATGCTTTGTACCCGCTGTATCCCTTCTTTAATAATGGCAGTGGCTTTATCATCATGCAGCGTTTGCGACTGCAGGTCAAGCATGCTGCTTATTACCTGCAGGTTATTCTTTACCCTGTGGTGTATCTCCTTGTTCAATACATGCAATTCCTCCGATTGCTTATGAATAATATCATTTTTTTTAAGCTGCCTCCTGTATTGAATGAAGATAACAGCCCCCGATAAAGCCAATGCCCCGATGCCTGTCCACAGTATCCTGTTGTTTTTCTTGTCGTCATTCAGCAATTGTTGTTTCAGTTCATTTTCCCTGCTCAGCGAAAGGCGCAATTCTTTTTCTCTCTCCAGTTGCAACCTTCGGAGGTTTGCTTCCGTTTCCATGGCTGTCATCAATAATTTTTGATTGGCAAGCGATGAATCCTTAAGAAGGTTTTCCCTGAGCAACGACAGCCTTTGAAATTCCTCTTTGCTCAATTGTTCTGCTTTGAGTTTATTTGCAAGGTTCAGGTATTCTATTTCTTTTTGTTTCAGTGTCAGCTCCGATGCATTTTCTGACTCAGCCCTCATCCGGTCAATATTTTCAGTGCGGAAAACGTCTTTGTACTTTTCTGATTGCCTGACCATATCATAGGCTGTTTTATAATCTCCCTTTATACTGTTTATCTCCGCCAGGTAATTAAACCCGGTAATTGCCACTTCGGGGTTCCTTGACCCGGTTACCAGGTTTGCCACAGAATCGAAATATTTTTTTGTCATGGCCTTATCTTCCGTTGCCATGTAATACACCGTTTTTGCAATGCATATCTTTACTTTTTCGTCATTATTATTTTCTGCGGGTAGTATATCATCAGCATGTTTCAGGGCGGCCGATGCTTCACCCGGCCGGTTAAGGAAACTGTATATAATTCCCTCATTTGATAATGCCCCCACAAGCATGTGGCTGTCCGGCGGTGATTTCTTTTGCAATTGTTTTATAAAATATAAAGCGCTGTCATACTGTTTGCCGTTCATATAGGCTAACGAAAGCTTATTGGTAATGGTCATTATGCCCTTTTCATCACCCAGGTTTTTTTTAAGGGCAAGTGACCGCTGAAAATATCCCACAGCATTTTTATACCTGCCGAAACTGACCGCTATGTTGCCCATTCCTTCCTGGCATTCGGCCAACATGGCCTGCTGGTTGGTTTTGCGGAGAAGAAAGGTTGCTTCCCGGTAGTTATCGAAAGACTGGCGGAAATAACTCCTCAGCGCATATACATCCCCAGTCTTTTTTAAAACCTGTGCAAGGTTAAACTCATCATTTGTACTTTGAAATACAGCCCTGGCTTTTTCGAGATGTGTTATGGCGTTTAAATAATCTTTTTTTTGAGTGAGCAGGTGCCCAATAAGTGCGTTTGCTCTCCCTGTACCTTGCTGCCAGTTAATTTTTTCAGCAATTGATAAGGCCTCATTAGCAAGCTGTATGGATTTTTGAATATTACTTGCTTCGGCAAGGGTACATTGGTTGAGCAGGTCGTTTACCCGGAGGGAATCTTTTGCAAACGAAAGAGAAAAAATGTTTTGCCCGGATGCAGTTCCGAAGAAAGAAAAAAATAACACTTGCAGTAATAAAAATCGCATGACTGAAATTACAAAACAAAATCCCGGTTAAACAATTCACAAAGATGGTTGACAGGCCGCTGGTTCAGTTAACCCCAGGGGGTTATTTTTGGAAATTCATTCCAGCTTGCGGGTAAGATTAGCCATCAAAAACTAAAACCAGCAAAGAAACTGCCTGCCAGGAAAACCTAATGACATTTACCTGCGTAATACCTCTGTACTTTTTTCATCTTCTCCCCCATACCGCTACCCTTGCCTTCCCTTTTCGAAAGCCTTTTGTTTCGTACCAGAATTCGATTTTATTAAGGTGCCGGAGGCCTCCGTCAAGGTCAATTACCCGGGTTTCACTTCCCTGGCGAAAGAGTGAACGAAGGGGCACATCCTGAACCCCGCCATTATCAAAATGTACTTTCATATCGTACATTTTCAGCGGGCCATCAGTTATCCGCAGCTTGAGCTGGCGAAAATCATCTTTTATGTTGCCAAGGTGAATGACATCCCGGTCAACTCCGTAATTCACCCATTTGTCGGCAATAAATCTCCAGTCATTCTGAATATCCCCTCCGGGCATACTGCTTAAATTAAAAAAGGCTATGCCCATAAGAAGTAAAAGGGGTTTGATAAAACGCATAACGCTATGTTTTAAAGGTTAAAGAATAACAATCCGGGTTTCATCTGCGGAAACCCTGATGAAATAATTTTAATAGTACACCTCATTAAAAATAATCTTTTCCTGTAAGAAATATAATGACAGGGCCACGTGTAACGCTTATTTTTGATAACTTTCCGGGTTCGGATGATTTCTCAAAATACCATACAACAAATCCTCAGCCGCATTGATGTTATTGAAATTGTAGGCGGCTTTGTAAAGCTAAAAAAAAGAGGGGCCAATTACCTTGGCCTCTGCCCTTTTCATAATGAAAAGACACCTTCATTTACCGTATCACCTGCAAAAGAAATTTATAAATGCTTTGGTTGCGGCCGCAGCGGGAACGCCATCAGTTTTTTGATGGAGCATGAGAAATATTCCTATGTGGAAGCTTTAAGGTGGCTGGCGCAGAAGTACAATGTGGAAATTGAAGAAACCGAAACAAGCCCGGAGTTTAAAATACAGCAGCAAACAGCCGACAGCCTGTACATCATCAACAGTTTTGCACAAAAATATTTTTCCGATGTACTTTTTAATACTGAAGAAGGGAAAGACATTGGTTTGAGTTACCTGAAAGAAAGGGGATTCAGAGAAGAAATAATTAAAAAATTTCAACTGGGTTTTAATCCTGAAGCAAGAGACAGTTTTGCCAAAGCAGCGGCAACTGCACAGTACAACATTGAATTGCTGCAGAAGAGTGGTTTAGTTGTGGTAAGGGATGAAAAGGCTTATGACAATTACAGGGGCCGCATCATTTTCCCCGTTCACAACCAGAGCGGAAAAATTATTGGTTTCGGGGCAAGGATTATCAAGAACAACGATAAAGCCCCTAAGTACATCAATACACCTGAAAATGAGATTTACATAAAAAGCAAAATACTTTACGGCTCTTATTTTGCACGCCAGTCTATTGATAAAAATGATGAATGTTTGCTGGTGGAAGGCTACACTGATGTGATCTCTCTTCATCAGGCGGGAATTGAAAACGTGGTGGCATCGGGGGGTACATCGCTTACGCCTGACCAGCTCCGTCTGGTAAAAAAATACACCAGCAACTTAACGATTGTTTATGATGGTGATGCAGCAGGTGTGAAAGCTGCATTACGTGGGCTTGACCTGGCACTTGAAGAAGGATTGAATGTGCAGCTGGTGCTTATACCCGATAAGGAAGACCCCGACAGTTATGTAAACAAGATTGGCGCTTCAGCTTTTAAAGAGTTTGTTACAAAGAACAGGAAAGACATCATCCTGTTTCAATTGGAAGTGGCTTTAAAAGATGTTGGCGATAATACGCATAAAAAAGCCGAAGTTGTAAATCAGATTGCTGAATCAATTTCCCGTATCAGTAAAGCCGAAGATTTTACCCGCCGGCAGGACTACATTAAGCGTTGTGCAGAGATGATGAAAATTGACGAGGGCGGTTTAACTGCACTTGTCAATAAATTTATCCGCGACAGGATATCAACACAGGAAAAGAAACTTCCTTTTGAAGAAGCAAAACACATTGCAGAGCAAACCCACTCAACGCCTGCAGAACAGGATTCATTTGATTTGCTTTTTAAAGATGAAATGAATGAAAGGGCTACAGTACGTGCCCTGCTTGAATTTGGACTGAAACCATGGGGTGAAGCACAAAGCGTGGCAGATTATATTCTGGAAGAGTTTGAAAACAACGGGCTGAATGAGCTGGTTGACAACAAGCAATTGTTGCGCATAATTGACACTTATAAAACATGGTATGCCGGTGGCCTTGAACCCACGCCCAAGAACTTTCTTTATCATGAAGATCAGCAACTGAGTGTGCTCGCTGTATCACTGATGGATTCGCCATATGAATTAAGCCCCAACTGGAAGGAACATTACGACGGCCCCCTCCCTACCAGGGACGATTTGTACCGCGAAGAAGTGAATTCTGTAATGAATTACCTGAAGCTCCGAAAAATAAAACGGCTTATTGACGAAAACCAGCTGGACCTTGAAAAAACACATACCATGGATGAACAACTTACTTTGCTTCAAACACACCGGCACCTGAAACAATTAGAAATGGAACTGACGAAGCAAATGGGGACAGTGATATTACGGTAGTTCATATTGCGGGCTACTGTTAGCGTCTTATTTTATATTTAATCATCAAACTCCTTTTGCCAGGTTAAAAAAACAATTCATTTTTTTACAGGCGATCCTTGCTGCCCGCTAATGCATAACTTTGCATCAATAATATTATTATGAGGGAGCTTTCAGTAGTAATACCGGTAATGAATGAAGAGGATAATATTGCCCCGCTTTTAAATGCTGTAAGGGAGTCGTTGAAAGGGCTGGATTATGAAATAATACTGGCTGATGACGGGTCAACAGACAAAACGGCAAAAAAAATACTTGAACATGCTGACGAGCGGACAAGATTTGTAGAACTGCGGAAAAACTACGGGCAAAGCACAGCCATGACGGCAGGTATTGATCATGCTACCGGAAAATTTATTGCACTACTGGATGGCGACCTGCAAAACGACCCTGCTGACATTCCTTTTATGCTGCAAAAGATGAAAGATGAAAATTGGGATGTTGTAGCAGGCAACCGCAAGAACAGGCAGGATGGAATATTCTTAAGGAAAATTCCCAGTAAAATCGCCAATGCAATCATACGCCGGATGACCGGTGTATATATTAAAGATTATGGCTGCACTTTAAAAGTGTTCAGGAGAGAAATTGCCGAAGACCTGGGCTTATACGGGGAACTGCACCGCTTTATTCCTGTTTTAGCCAAACTACAGGGTGCAAGGATAACACAGGTAGATGTAAAGCACCATGCAAGAAAGTTCGGCAAGTCAAAGTATGGCATTAACAGGACGTTTAAAGTTATCAGCGACCTTATACTGATGGTATTCTTCCGTAAGTATATACAAAAACCCATGCACCTGTTTGGCACATTAGGCTTTATCAGCTTCAGCCTGGGGGTGTTAATCAATTTATATTTACTGGTTTTAAAAATCCTTGGACAGGATATATGGGGTAAGCCGCTTTTAATACTCGGATTTATTCTTTTGATAGGCGGCATTCAATTAATAACTATAGGTATCCTTGCTGAAATTGCCGTGCGTACTTATTTTGAATCGCAGAATAAAAAGACATATAACGTAAGACACATCTATAATGGCAAACAACCACAGGCTGGGCAACCTGCTGAAGCTTTCAATTAAAATTGCTGTAACCGGTATCTCCCTCTGGTTTGTTTCCCGCAAGATTGACTATGCCTTGCTTTACAAGACTTTTCTGTCTACCAGACCGGGATGGCTATTACCTGCAACGATATTGTTTCTTCTTTCCAAAATCGTTTCGTCTTACAGGCTCAATCTTTTTTTCAGAAGCATCCACCTCGGGCTTTCAGAAAAAACCAACCTGCAATTGTACTGGATGGGCATGTTCTACAATATTTTCTTGCCCGGCGGTATTGGTGGTGATGGGTATAAAATTTATGTATTGAACAAAAAATTCAAGATTCCTGTTAAAAAACTTTTTAGTGCCGTATTGCTTGACAGGATCAGTGGGTTGATGGCATTATTCTTTCTCACCGCACTCCTGTTTGTAATCACGTTTACAAAGCTTAGCTATATTTTCATTGCAATTTCTTTAATTGTTACAGGGATTTTATTACTGCACTTTATTTATGAAAAGTTTTTCCATGCGTTTGCAGGCGTTTTTTATAAAACCAATATACAGGGCTTAGCAGTACAGTTGCTGCAGGTTTTGTGTGCATGGTGTTTACTTAAATCAACAGGTATTGAAAACGGTCATCCTGCATACCTGCTGGTATTTTTGTTTTCATCGGTAGTGGCGGTAATACCTTTTACAATAGGAGGATTGGGAGCGAGGGAACTTACTTTTCTGCTTGCTTCTCAAAAATTAGGATTAAATGCGGAACAGGCCGTTGCAGTGAGTTTATGGTTTTACATTATTACCCTGCTTGTTTCTCTTGCGGGTGTTGTGTGGATATATCGTTCACCATTTCAAACGGAAACTGTTTCATCCTGAACTTTTAGCCACTTATAAAATTTATGTAACCCTGTTTTTAAGTCAGTTGCAGGATGATACCCCAAAAGGTTTTCCGCCTTAGAGATATCAGCGTAGGTCTGCGGCACCTCTCCGGGCTGTTCCGGTAAATATTCAATATTTGCTTTTTTGCCGCATACTTCTTCAATAAGGGCTATCAGCTCAATAAGCTTTACCGGAACATGGTTTCCGAGATTGAATATTTCAAAATTGCTTTTGTCATAATGCATAGCAGCCTCTATCCCCTGTACAATATCACCAACATAAGTATAATCCCGCATTGTATTCCCATTCCCGAATACAGTGATAGGTTTGTTGTCAAGAATAGCCCTGAAAAATTTATGAATGGCGAGGTCAGGTCTTTGTGCAGGGCCGTAAACTGTAAAAAATCTTAATGCAACAAACTTTATGCTGTGAAACTGTGATGCCAAATGACCCAGTTGCTCCCCTGCCAGTTTGGTCGAAGCATACGGACTGATGGGTACAAGATTCGCACCTTCTTTCCACGGAACATCAGGATTAACTCCATATACACTACTGCTGCTGGCAAAAACAAAAGACGGGATTTTTCTTTTAACAGCAAAATCAAGGATCTTTTGAGTTCCCGTCACGTTTACATCTTCATACACTGCGGGGTAAACGATGCTTGGGCGGACTGATACTTTTGCAGCCAAATGAATAACTGTGTCATAATTATCCTTCAGTTCAATTTCCGCTTCCTCAATGCACCGGATATCTGCTTCAACAAGTCTTAAGTTATTGTTTCGAAGCAAGCCTGAAATATTTTTTCTTTTGTATTCGGGGTGATAATAATCATCGAAATTATCTACGATTGTTACCCTGATTCCGGGATCAGCAAGCAGATTTTTTGTCAGATTACTTCCTATAAAACCCGCCCCTCCTGTTATAAGAATATTCTTCATGATTGTACCTCGGCTTAAGAAATTATATTTTTTTTGCTCAGCATATCACTGTAGGATATGCTGATCAGATCTTCCTTACTGATGCCAAGTTGTTTCATATACCCATCACATTGCTGCCTGATTGCTTCATATCCCCTGGAACCATCATTATCTATCGCTTCAATCTCAACGAAATTTCCCAGGCCACGGATTTCATCAATGTGAAATTTCACATTATCTATAAAATATATTTCTCTTTTTTTCTCCACCACAACTATTACGCCAAGTGATCTTTCAAGAATTAATTTTAGTTTATTTCCTTCCACCACTGGTAAAAGATTAATACAGGAGGTTTTCAAATCTGCTTTTTCTTCTCTTTCATATTGAATCAGGGCATTTTCAATATTTCCTTCACGCAGTTTAAGCCTGCCGTTTATCACATTAAAATAGGTATCCGTCTGGTGGTCTGTGCCCCTGAACTCAGCCCGATTAGCAAGAAGCCATTTGCGTACAAAGTCAGTATCCGGACAGGTAGCTTTTATTTCAACATTCAGGATCATAAAAAAAGGATTGTAACGCAATTTGGCTACAATCCTTTAATTAATTAAGAGAAGTACGGTGTAAAATTTTACAGTGCACCAGACCTTAAGCGTCCTGTAATGCCATTGTTGTGCGGGCTTTGAGCCTTGGTTTCAATTCTCGTGAAAACCTTTTAAACCTGATGGCAGACCAGACATGGTCCAGTACAACTGAGTCTTCGCCTTCAAACCCGTGGTTTACCAGGCAGTCCCAGCTACAATCCCTGTTAAGATCGCTTACAATCTTTGAGGCTGTTTTGGGATAAGCTACCCACAATTTGCCATCATCGTGCATTGCCGGTATAACCTCCTGCATGATGTTGCTTAACTGGTTTTGATTTACAGCAAAAACCAGTGCAAAATCAATTTTGCGGGAACGCAGCAGCGGTGTTACACTTTTTGAAAACGATAACTTGGCAAATTGCTTCTCAATGGAGGAAGGTAAACCCTGAATAAGGAGATTTTTTTCTTCCTTGAGTTGAAGTTTCTCGAACATTGTTTGAATCATAAGCTTCAACGAAATTTTAAGGGCTTTGAGGGTGCAAAAATATGAAATAATACCCGTTATGCAATCAAAATCAATAAAAAACCGGCAATTTTTTATTGCCGGTTTCATTATTAAATAAATATGTTATTTGACTGACTGGTTAACAGGTTTGTAAAATTTCAGGGCTTCTTCTGAATATTGCTGCACTTTGGCAATTCTTGTTTCATCAGAAGGGTGTGTGCTCAAAAATTCAGGCGGCTTATTGCCTCCGCTCAGTTTTGCCATTCTCTGCCAGAAAGCCGGAGCTTCTTTAGGATTATAACCAGCCATTGCTGCAAATATCAGCCCGAACCTGTCAGCTTCCAGTTCCTGCTTACGGGAATTGGGCAGTAAAACCCCCACCTGTGCCCCTGTGCCATAAGCAGCATTAAAAATATTAAACACCTGTGGATTACCCGAAGTAAGAACGCCGCCTGCAACACCTATGCCCTGTGCTAACATAGACTGGCTCATTCTCTCGTTTCCATGGTTGGCAACAGCATGTGCAATTTCATGGCCCATTACCACAGCCAGGGCCGCTTCATTTTGTGTTACAGGCAGGATGCCTGTGTACACTACAACTTTTCCTCCGGGCATACACCAGGCGTTTACATCTTTTGAATCTACAAGATTGTATTCCCACTGGTACCCTTTTAAAAGCTCCCCTTTCCCCTGTTCAGTATAATAATCGGTTATAGCTTTTGATATCCGGACGCCTATCCTGCGTACCATCTCAGCATCTTTGCTTACAGTACCGGCTACTACTTTATTTTGAGAGAGGAAAGTACGGTATTGCTGCGATGCCATTTGCTGCAACTCCGATTCATTTAATAAGGTGAGCTGTTTCCTGCCCGTAATGGCATTTTTTGTACAGGAATACAGAACAATTACAGAGCTGATAAATAGTAAAATCTTTCTGGCCATAATAATTGAACTTTTGAACTTAACAGGTTCAATAGTTGTACCAGAAAGGTAATAACAAAATTCAAATATTAGTTAAGATGCAGAAAATCACAGGCGGGAAAGGTTTCGGCGGTTCCTGCGCCGGTCCCTGTACTTTAAAATGGAAGCCTTGCTTTCGCTGCCCCTGAGCAGCCGTGAAATATTTTTCTGGTGGGTGAGGATTACGAGAAGCGCCACGGCTACTGCGAAAATCCGGTAAGCATGGTTATCTACATTAAAAATTAAGAGTATAAAAACGGGAAAGGCAAGGCTTGCAAGAATTGAACTTAATGAAACAAAACGGGTAACATAAAGCACCAGTGTAAATACACCAACACATCCCAAGGCCGTCCATGGCGAAATGCCAAGAACAAGGCCAAATAAAGTAGCTACCCCTTTACCGCCCCTGAAGCCAGCCCATATGGGGAAAATATGGCCTAACACCGCACATAATCCAAGCCCAATTTGAAAATTGGTGCGGGCAAAATCATTTTGAACATAATAGGGAATAAGAAAAGCCAGTTTTACTGCAAGCAAACCTTTTAGCATATCTACTGCCATTACCACTGTACCCCATCTGCTTCCAAGCACACGGTAGCTGTTTGTAGCACCGGCATTACCACTGCCATAGTCCCTAATATCAATATTGAATAAACCTTTGCTGATCCACACAGCAGTAGGAACTGAGCCCAACAGATAAGCAGCAATGACTAAAATTAATTCGTTCATTTTGCTTTACAGGTTGAAATGAAGGGAATGCAAATATACGGATTTACAGCTGATTGCCAATCTGGTAACATCCTGCGCCTGAAAGTTATTTGCCCGGCTACGCTACTTTAAACGCCAAACACAACCAATTATTTTTTTCTTTTACAGATACCGGGATACCAAATACTTCTGTCATATCAGCTTTATCCTGCAAAAGTACACCGCTGATTACCAATGTTCCGGAAGGAGATTGTGCGTTTTTTAAGGCCTCAGCGTTTTCAAGCAGAACATGTTTATTAATGTTTGCAAGTATAATGTCAAACCTCTCATTAATGGCTAAACGATCAGAATGGATAAGATCAATATTTTCACAGGAATTATGCTTAAAATTCTCAGCGGCATTTTCAATACTCCATTCATCGCAGTCAATTGCAGTTACTTTTTCTGCACCGAGTTTAAGAGCAAGGATGGCCAAAATACCTGTGCCGGTTCCAAAATCCAGAACAGATTTGTTCTTAAAATCAATGCCCTGGATGGTTTCAATCATCATGTATGTTGTGGCATGATGACCCGTTCCAAAACTCATCTTGGGGGTAATGATGATCTCGTGTTGCACATTATTCAGCGGTTGATGAAATCCGGCCCTGATACCGGCAAAGTCATCAACTGTTACAGGATTAAAACCCGATTCCCATAATTTGTTCCAGTTGGTTTCTGAGATGACCGTCTTCTGATAAGTAACCGGCTCTCCTGTCTCAAACTGCAGTAAAACAGCATCGTCAAATTTTTCTTCTGCAATAAATGCAAACAAGGCATCATCAAGCTCTTCAAAACCATCAAAACCTTTTTCACTAAGCAGGGCAATCATGATTTCCCTTTGCTCTGCAGAAATATTTTCAAAAGCTATTTTGATGTAATTGCCCATAATAAAAAAGCCTGCGGCAATCCACAGGCCAGTTAAGAACAGCTATAAATTCAATTATTCTTCTGATGGCTGTTGCCTTGAAATCTCAGGTTTGAGTTTTCCTTCAGGCTTTTGCATTAATACCTTACGGCTTAATTTGAATTTCCCGGTTTTATGGTCTATTCCTATCAGCTTAACTTTTACGATATCGCCTTCTTTCAATACCCCTTCCATACTTTCTAACCTTTTCCATGAAATTTCACTGATGTGCAGCAAACCCTGCTTGCCCGGAAGGAACTCAACAAAAGCGCCGAATTCTTTAATGCCTTTTACCTTGGCCTCATACACCGATCCTACTTCCGGCACAGCAACAATTCCCTTTATCCATGCCACGGCTTTTTCCAAACCTTCTTTGGCCGGAGAGAAAACGCTTACCTCCCCATAGTTGCCTATCTCTTCAATATTAATTGTTGTTCCGGTTTCACGTTGTATTTCCTGGATGATCTTGCCCTGAGGCCCGATAACAGCGCCGATAAATTCTTTATCAATAAAGAGTTTTTCCATTCTTGGTGCATGGGGTTTCACTTCAGGTCTTGCCTCTGCCATGCAATTGTACATGGCATCTAAAATATGTAACCGCCCTTTTCTTGCCTGTTCAAGCGCTTCCCGCATTGTATCCATGCTTAAGCCATCAATCTTAATATCCATCTGCACACCACAAATGCCTTCCCGGGTACCTGTTACTTTAAAATCCATATCACCCAGGTGGTCTTCATCGCCAAGTATATCAGTTAAGATGGCATTTTTATTATCAGAAGTTCTTGTAATCAATCCCATCGCAACACCGCTTACATGTTTGGGAATGGGAACACCCGCATCCATCAATGCAAGCGAACCGGCGCATACTGTTGCCATTGAAGAAGAACCATTCGATTCAAGAATATCACTCACCACACGTACAGTGTAAGGATATTCGCTGCCGGGCATCATTTGCTTTAAAGAACGCATGGCAAGATTGCCATGTCCAACTTCGCGACGGCCCGGCGCACGTAAAAATTTAACCTCACCGGTTGAAAACGGCGGGAAATTATAATGCAGTATAAACTTGGAGTATTCTGATGTAGCGGCGCTTTCAACCAGCAATTCATCTAACGGTGTGCCTAATGTAACAGTGGTAAGCGATTGTGTTTCACCACGCGTAAATAATGCTGAACCATGTGGTGAGGGAAGTAAATCAACTTCCATGCTTAATGGCCTTACTTCATCCAGTTTACGGCCATCAAGACGTATCCTGTCATCCAATATCATGTTACGCACCACTTCCCACTTCAGGTCTTCATAGTATTTGCCAACGAGTTTTACGTCTTCTTCAGCAGGTTCTTCACCAAGTGTTGCTACCAGCTCTTTTTTAAGGGCATCAAAAGCATTGCTTCTTTCTGCTTTTGCCGTTCCTGATTTGGAGATTGCATACACTTTATCTTTTGCAAATTCAATAACTTTTTGCTGCAGCTCTTCTTTATGCAATGGTTTGGTGTATTCTCTTTTTGGTTTTATACCCACCTTATCCCTTAACTCCTGCTGTGCTTTTATTTGTTTACGTATGGCTTCATGGGCAAGTTCAAGGGCTTTTACCAGGTCTTCTTCACCGCATTCCTCAGCTTCTCCTTCCACCATCATCAGGTTTTTTTCTGTGGCGGCTATCATAAAATCAAGGTCAGATTTTGCCAGTTCGCTGCGGTATGGATTGACAACAAAACTCCCGTCAATACGTGCTACCCTTACTTCAGAAATAATTTCTTTGATGGGTATATCTGAAACTGCCAACGCGGCAGAAGCTGCAAGGCATGCCAGTGCATCGGGTACTACTTCGGGATCGCTTGATACAAGGGTAATCAGTACCTGCACTTCGCAAAAATAATCTTCGGGAAAAAGCGGCCGGAGTGCCCTGTCAATCAAACGGCTGATCAGCACTTCGTAATCGTTCAGTCTTCCTTCCCGCTTAAAAAAAGAGCCGGGGATACGACCCGCGGCTGCAAATTTTTCCATATAATCAACTGAAAGGGGAAAGAATGATTGGCCTTCTTTGGGTTCTTTCGTGGCAACAACTGTTGCCAGCATAATACATTTGCCCTGGGTTACTGTTACAGCCCCATCGGCCTGGCGGGCCAGTTTGCCCGTTTCTATGGTAACAATACGGTCGTTACCCAAATCTAATGTTACATTAACAGGTTGAGAAAGCATAAATTTTAAATTTTCGGTTCAGGGTTTATGAAATTAATGAGGGAGATTGCTGATAAACCGGAACCAGATTAATATGTGATTGTGTACAAAAGCACTTTTGCTCAAACAACTATACCCAACCGGTAATTGCAGTTGGGTATAGCGATTTGATATACATAAAGTGTTATTTTCTTAAGCCAAGTTTCTCGATCAATTCGCGGTAACCCTTGAGGTTGTGTTTGCTGAGGTAAGTAAGGAGGCGTTTCCTTTTACCTACCATTTGCATGAGGCCGCGATGGGTGGAGAAATCCTTTTTGTTTTGCTGAAGGTGGCCTGAAATGTGGTTGATGTGTTCAGTGAGCAGTGCAATCTGGCCTTCAATAGAGCCCGTGTTTTTAGCGCTGCCGCCAAACTCAGCAAAAATCCTTGATTTTTTTTCTGTTGTTAAAGTTGACATCTCAATTCTTTTTTAAAACATCCCAATTTTTATATCTTCAAATAATTGGCGGCAAAGGTAAGGAAAATGGCAATAAAAAACCCGGCTTTTTTTGAGGCCGGGTTGTACATAAAGCCGTTTTATTAATTACCTCATATGCTTGAGGTTTACAGCATACATGATTACGAAAAGGATTCCAAAAAAACCTATAAAAGTGCTCATTCCGAGACTCAGAAGGTTGTTGGCCCCATACACTACAATGGGCGCTATAATGCCAACAAATGTCCCCAATAAATAAACCCAGAAACCTGTTTTTTTAAGTTGAAACATGAGCAGGCCGCCCAATAAAGTAAGAACACTTGCCCCGATAGAAAACAAAGCATTCTTTCTCAATTTTGCCGGATCAAGGATAGATGATACGCCAGACAGCATCTTTTCTGCCACTTTAGACCCCGGCTCATCCGACTCCGCCTTTATTTCTTCTTTTGCAGCATCTATAGCTTCACCTGCAATTTCAGAAGCCACACTTGCATTCATGTAATTGGATATCCCGCCGATGATGCCCCATGCACTTCCAATAAAAGTAAGAATACAAAGTACCGTAAGAAATGTGGGCCTCACTGGTTTTGGCGCCGGGATTGTACTGTTTTGCATATTTTCCATGATGGATGGTTTTGGTTTAAGGATACAATCATACAAAAAAATCCTTTTCGTCAGCCCTGATATTTACAAAAATAAATTTTGCTTTCCTGCAATTTGTAAATTCACCGCCAAATCACTTCTTGTTGAAAACCCTGTACTTTACTGTAACCAATGACCTGAATTACGACCAGCGGATGATACGCATCTGCAGCTCTCTTACAGGTGCAGGATACAGGGTGGTTTTGGTGGGGAGGGAAACTAGAGCATCACCGGCTTTAAACAATCAGGTTTTTCAGCAAAAAAGGATCCTGTGCCGGTTTAAAAAGGGTAAACTGCATTATGCTGAATATAACTTTCGGCTTTTTTTTTACCTGCTTTTTAAAAAGATGGATGCGGTTTGTGCCATTGACCTTGATACCATCCTCCCCTGCCTGTTCATTTCAAAGCTTAAAGCAATAACCCGCATTTACGATGCACATGAACTGTTTTGTGAAATGAAAGAAGTGGTTACCCGGCCCGGCATTTACAAGGTATGGAAACGTGTTGAAAAATTTGCAGTGCCCCGTTTTAAATGGGGCTATACAGTAAACAGCCAGATAGCCCATGAATTTAAAAAGATGTATGGGGTGCAGTATGAGGTTATCAGGAATTTACCTGTATCCCGTGCAATTGAAGCACCCGAACAAAAAGAAAGGATTATTTTATACCAGGGTGCAGTTAACGAAGGGCGGAGCTTTGAAACCCTTATACCTGCAATGAAAGAAGTAAATTCACAGCTTATTATTTACGGAGATGGAAATTATTTTGAGCAGGTAAAAGAACAGATTACAAAACATAACCTGCAGGATAAAGTAATACTAAAAGGCAAACTGCCCCCGGAACAACTGTGGCAGGAAACTCGCAAAGCAATGATTGGGGTTACTCTTTTTGAAAACAACGGCCTGAACAATTATTATTCACTGGCCAACCGCTTTTTTGACTATATACAAGCTGCTGTGCCGCAGTTATGCGTAGATTACCCGGCTTACCGGGAAGTGAATGAACAGTTCAATATTGCATGCCTTATTTCCGATCTTTCTCCTGCCAATATTGCACATAATCTAAACAATTTGCTGGATGATGTGGTTTTGTATAATGAGCTACGGGAAAATTGTCTTAAAGCAAGGAAGGTTTTAAACTGGCAAATGGAAGAAGAAAAGCTGATTGAATTTTATAAAAAAGTTTCAGGTTAAGTTGGAAAAACATTTACATATCGTTTGTTTCGACGTACCCTACCCCCCCGATTATGGAGGCGCTTTTGAAATGTTTTACAAAATAAAAGCGCTGCACGACGAAGGGGTCCATATTCACCTCCATTGTTTTGATTATGGCCGTGGCCATCAGGACAAGATGAAGAACTGGTGCCATGAAATTTATTATTACGAAAGAACAGAAGGACACAAAGGCTTTTCTTTCAGGCTGCCTTATATCGTTACTTCAAGGGCCAATAAACAACTGCTTGAAAACCTTCAAAAAGATGATTATCCCATATTACTGGAGGGCATACATTGCAGTTACTTTTTGTATGGTAATGATCTTGCCAACAGAAAAATTTTATTGAGGCTCCACAATGCAGAGCACTTGTATTACAAACAACTCTCCCATTACTCCAGGTCGCTGGTTAAAAAAATTTATTATTACCACGAAAGCCATTTGCTGAAGAGATACGAAAAAGAAATTGCGTCAAAATGCCTTGTACTTCCGCTTACAGAAACTGAAGTAAATCATTACCGCGAAGAATTTCATGCAAAGCAGGTGGTGTACCTGCCGGCATTTATCGGCTGGGATATTCCCCTTTGCCGCGAAGGCGCCGGTACTTTTTGTCTTTATCATGGAAATTTGTCCGTTCCGGAAAATGAAAAAGCGGCGATATGGCTACTTGAAAATGTTTTTGACGAACTGGAAATCCCTTTTGTAATTGCAGGAAAAAAACCTTCTGCCAGGCTTAATCAACTGGCACACCGGAAAAAGCATACCTGCCTGGTGGCTAACCCATCTGAAAAAGAAATGCAGGACCTCATACAAAAGGCACACATCAATATCCTCCCTGCCTTCAGCGATACAGGCATTAAATTCAAATTGCTCAATTCAGTTTTTTGCGGCAGGCATTGCGTGGTAAATGATACGATGGTGAAGGGCACTTATCTTGATCCTGCCTGTCATATTGCAGGCAATGCAGAGGGCTTTAAATCAATATTGGTACAACTTTATCACAAACCCTTTCACGAAGAAGAAATACAGCTACGTAATGGTTTACTGCAGCATTATTATAACAATAAGGTGAATGCGAAGAGGCTTATTCAATGGATATGGTAGCGTTATCAATTACTTTTCCTCTTTCGGTTTTTATGGTCCTGGCGGGAAATTTATTGATCACAATGTAATCGTGTGTAGCCATTACAACCGTTGTTCCAAAATCTTTGGAAATATGAAACAGCAGGTTCATGATCTCGTCGCTTGTTTCGGGGTCAAGGTTACCGGTAGGTTCATCAGCTAATATAAGTTTGGGGGAGTTGAGCATGGCCCTTGCAATGTCCACACGTTGCTGCTCACCGCCCGATAACTCAAACGGGAACTTAAAGCCTTTTGTTTTCAGGCCCACTTTATCCAGTACATCATTAATCTTTTCTTCAATCAGTTTTTCATCCTGCCAGCCGGTTGACCGCAAAACAAACTTGAGGTTATCATGTACATTCCTGTCAGTAAGCAATTGAAAGTCCTGGAACACGATGCCAAGGTTTCTGCGTAAAAAGGGAACGGTTTTCCATGTAAGTTTTTTCAGGTCAAAGCCAACCACCTCTCCCTCTCCTTCCACAAGTAGCAATTCCCCATAGAGGGTTTTCAGCAGGCTTGATTTGCCTGTACCCGTTTTACCTACCAGGTAAACAAACTCGCCTTTTTCAACACTGATGTTCACGTCCTGCAGGATCAAACTTTTTCCCTGGTAAATATTGGCGTGCCTGAGCTGAAGAATAACATCTGCCATAATTTCAAAATCAGTTAAAGCGCAAAATTAAACGAATAAGGTGTGCAAATAACGTATAGAATACCGAAACTATCCACAGAAAATCAGGGAAATTTTAATTTAACTAAAAAAATAGTTGTTAAACTAAAATATTAGTTATAGCTTTACTTTCTAAACCGGTTAGTATAATGAAAAGTTTAACCAAAGCCGAAGAGCAGATTATGCAGGTGATCTGGAAACTGGAAAAAGCTTTTTTAAGAGAAATTGTTGAAGCTCTTCCAACTCCGAGGCCACATCAAAACACTGTTGCTACTATTTTAAAAATTCTTATTGAAAAAGAGTTTGTTGCTGTGGAAGTAGTGGGACGCAACCACCAATATTATCCGCTTGTAGCAAAGGATGCTTATTCAAGAAACAGCATGAAAAATATCGTGAAAGGATATTTTGAGGGGTCATTCAGCAATGCAGTTTCCTTTATGGTTAAAGAAAATAACCTGAGTATTGAAGAACTGGAACTGCTTTTACAACAACTCAAAAAACAAAAGAAATGATTGCATTTGCCTGGTACCTTTTAAAAGTTACACTCTGCGCTGCCGTTTTATATGGCTACTACCGCATAACCCTGCGAAATAAAATATTTCATAGCTGGAACCGCTTTTACCTGCTGGCGTCCCTTGTACTGTCAATAACATTACCCCTTATTAAGATTGAAATTGTACATGAACCGGAGCAAACCAATACACAACTTATACAGCTATTGAATGTAGTTAATGCCGGTGACGAAATAATATATGAAGCCTCACAGGAAGACCGTTTCCGCCTGAGTACAGAACAGGTAATACTGTATGGCTATGCTTTAATTTGTGCTTTGATGCTGGTTTTATTGTTGCGGGCCCTGCTGCAGATAAAAAAACTTATCCGCCATTATCCCATACAGGCTTTTGATGATTTTTACTTCGTGAATACAGAAGCAAAAGGCACCCCTTTCTCTTTTCTAAAATATGTTTTCTGGAACAGGCAAATCGAAATCAGCAGCGCTTCCGGCCAGCAAATACTTAAACATGAACTGGCACATGTAAGGGAAAAACACAGCTGGGATAAAATTTTCATCCACAGCCTGCTGATTGTTTTCTGGAGCAACCCGATATTCTGGTTTATCCGCAAAGAGCTGGCCATGATACATGAGTTTATTGCAGACCGCAAATCCATTGACCAGCATGATACAGAGGCTTTCGCTGCAATGATATTACAGGCTGCCTACCCGGCACACCAGTTTGCCTTAACCAATAACTTTTTTAAATCACCAATAAAACGCCGTTTACTTATGCTTACCAAATTAAAAAATCCGAAAGCCAGCTACATCAGCCGTGTACTGGCGCTTCCGCTGCTAACCCTACTTATTGCAGCTTTTACGTTAAAAACAAAACCGGCAGGAAACAACAAGGTTTTTAAAGAAGCCATGGATAAACCATTTGTTGCAGTAATTAATGCAGGACATGGCGGATCAGATAAAGGAGCTGTAGCGGAAGACGGAACTGCTGAAAAAGACCTTGACCTTGCTATAGCAAGAAAAATTAAAGCACTTAACCAAAACAAAAAGATAAAAATCATACTTACAAGGGAAAGCGATGTCTTCCATGATGTGAAATACATTGCTGCTTCGGTAGCAGAAATAAACCCGGATGCATTTATTTCAATCCATATTAATGCTGCTGTTCCCGGAGCCATTGAAAATACAACCGGCGGCTTTGAGGTTCTTATTTCAGGGCGCAACAAACTAAGCGCTGAAAAGAGTGTTGCATTGGGCAGCCTTATTGTAAATGAATTAAAGAAAACCTGCGTGATAAAAGAAGAACTGAAAAGGAGAAGCGAACAGGGCGTTTGGCTGCTGGATGCACCCACTGTAAAATTCCCCAGCGCCATGATTACCTGCGGCTATATTACCAATAAAAATGACCTTTCATTTATAAAAGAAGAAAAGAATCAGGAGAAGATTGCGGAGCATATACTTGATGCGATAGAAAAATTTTCGATAATAAACAGTCCCGTTAATAAAGCCCTTGTAAACAGTACCGATACGCTACCCAAAAGAAATTCTAAGAACAATATTGTTAAACCCAATCCGGCCAATGGCTCACCAGAAAAGTCAGCAATCAATGTGGCAAATAATGAAAACCAATCTCCTAATCCCAATTCAAAACTCACTTCTTCTTTCTCCAATCCTCATCCCGACCCCATCTACGTCCTCAATGGCAAATTCATGGGCAAAGGCGCTT
>JANRKT010000153.1:0-4598 GCA_033763355.1 Chitinophagaceae bacterium
ATCTCTGCAGAACTTTCCGGCAGGTGATCATATTCTCCTTTAAATGCATACCAGCCAAATATAACCAGGCCTGCGGCAATGGGTATAAAAATGAATACAAAAACACCCCATTGAATTTTGGTATCTATTACAGGGTTTTTATTGATTTCCTGAAGGGCTGTTTTTATTAAATAAAACACAGCAACCGGGCCCGCCAGCATCCAGATAATTCCTGCAAATCTTTTCAGTTGGTTCATGTGATATATTTTAATCGTTTACATTGGGGTCAATTTTATTGCTTACATACAATACACCAATCAGCAGGCAAACCGCTGCAACGATGATGGGGTACCACAACCCCACCAGTTTATCGGCCGTGTATATAGTGGTAAGCAATGTTGCAATAAAAGGTGTTAACCCGCCAAACACACCATTGCCGATGTGATAAGGCAGTGACATGGAGGTGTAACGTATTTTGGTGGGAAACAATTCCACGAGAAAAGCGGCAATGGGCCCATAAACCAGCGTAACATAAATAACCTGGATGAAAACCAGCAATACAATTATCCAGTATATATCTGACGGTAATTTTTTTGAAAGCTTTATATCCGGCTTTACTGAATGTGAGCCCGAAGAATAAGCGGTATCTTTTTTTATTTCTGTAACAATGATGCCGTTGTCAAATTCCTTTTTAGTCGTGGTGGTGATAAGCGTATCGGTTTTATCTTCAATAACAGATTTTACTTTATCAATTTTCAGCTTGTCTGTGAGTGCTGTTCTTTTGCTTGTGTCTGTTACAGATAACAACTGGTTATAAATGGGACGGTAGGTAACAACCGCAAGCAGCATTCCAGCCAGCATAATCCATTTTCTGCCCGCTTTATCGCTCCAGCTTCCAAATACAACAAAGAAAGGTGTGGCAAAAAGAATGGCCCAGATCAAGATAGTTCTCGACTGTTCAAAGTCAACCTTACAAACATTTTCAATAAATGATTGTGCATAGAACTGCCCCGTGTACCATACAACGCCCTGGCCCATTACTGCGCCAAACAAAGCAAGCAACACCATCTTTAAATTGGCTTTATGGGTAAAGCTTTCTTTTAAAGGATTGACAGAAATCTTTCCTTCGGATTTGATTTTTGCAAACAGCGGCGATTCTTTCATTTTAAGCCGTATGTAAACTGAAATGCCTACCAGCAAAACTGAAACCCAGAAAGGGATGCGCCAGCCCCAGTCGTTAAACTTTGCAATTGATTTATTCAGGTCGCTATCAAGGCTGTGCCTTGTTAAAAGTATAATACCCAAAGAAAGAAAAAGGCCTAAAGTAGCAGTGGTCTGGATCCAGCTTGTATAATATCCCCTCTTGTTTTCCGGGGCATGTTCCGCTACGTATGTTGCTGCGCCGCCGTATTCACCACCCAGGGCAAGCCCCTGCAGCAGACGGAGCAGTAAAACAATAATTGGCGCTGCAAAACCAATGCTCTCATAACCTGGCACCAAACCAATGGCAAAGGTGGAGCCACCCATGATAACAAGGGTAAGCAGGAAAGTATATTTTCTCCCTATTAAATCCCCCAGCCTGCCAAATACCAGGGCGCCAAAGGGGCGAACAATAAAACCTGCGGCAAAAGTAGCCAGTGTTGAAAGCAAAGCGGCAGTAGGGTTGGTTTTAGGAAAAAACTGTGCAGCAATAATAGGTGCAAGGCTCCCGAAAATATAGAAGTCGTACCATTCAATTAAAGTGCCCACCGATGATGCGGCAATTACTTTCCAGATGCTTTGCGCTTCATTGATTTTACCGGCTGATGATTTCATGTAATGTGAAAATAAATACCTGATTAAGGAATGGTAATGTGCCTTCTGTAACCTGAATATTGCACCAATATAAACGATGTTAAAGAAAAGCCCGAATGAAAAAGATAATTTTTTATCTTTCGCTCCCTTATTTACCATATTAACCGGTTGCTTATGTCATATCCTTTTCAAATCAGGTCTTACGATGAATACAAAGCCGTATATAAGAAAAGCGTTGATGACCCGGAAGGTTTCTGGGCGGATGTTGCCTCCCATTTTATGTGGCGAAAAAAATGGGACAAAGTACTGGAATGGAATTTTAAAGAACCTAAAGTGGAATGGTTTAAAGGCGCCAGGCTCAACATTACTGAAAATTGTATTGACCGTCACCTTGCAACGATGGGTGATAAACCTGCCATCATCTGGGAGCCCAACAACCCCGAAGACAGGGTGAGAGTAGTTACTTATAACCGCCTGCATAAAAGAGTATGCCAGGTAGCACAGATGTTAAAGAATAACGGTGTAAAAAAAGGCGACCGTGTTTGTATTTACATGGGCATGGTACCCGAACTGGCTTATGCGGTTTTAGGTTGTGCAAGAATTGGCGCTATACACAGCGTAATCTTTGGTGGTTTTTCAGCACAAAGTATTTCAGACAGGTTAATTGATGCAAGTGCTGAATACATCATTACCTGCGACGGCGCTTACCGCGGCGGTAAAGACATTCCGCTTAAGAGTGTGATTGATGATGCACTGATTGGCAATAAAACGGTAAAGAAAGTAATTGTTTATACCCGCACAAGAACGGCGGTGAGCATGATAAAAGGAAGGGACCTGTGGTGGGAAGATGAAATGGAACATGCCGAAACGCAAATTGAAAAAGACGGGGTGGTTTCTTTTCCGGCTGAGGAAATGGATGCCGAAGACCCGCTTTTTATTTTATACACATCAGGGAGCACCGGCAAGCCAAAAGGAGTAGTACATAGTTGTGCAGGCTATATGGTATGGACAACTTACACTTTTGTAAATGTGTTTCAGTACAACCCCGGCGATATTCATTTTTGCACTGCGGATATAGGATGGATAACAGGCCACAGTTATATTGTTTATGGCCCGTTAAGTGCAGGGGGCACATCAATGATGTTTGAAGGCATCCCTACCTGGCCCGGTGCAGGGCGTTTCTGGGATATTATTGATAAGCACAAAGTAAACATCCTTTACACTGCGCCTACGGCTATCCGTAGTTTAATGGGTTTTGGACAGGAACCATTAAAAGGAAAAGATCTGTCATCATTAAAAATCCTGGGAACAGTGGGCGAACCCATAAATGAAGAAGCATGGCATTGGTATGATGAAAACATAGGTAAGAAAAAATGCCCCATTGTAGATACCTGGTGGCAAACAGAAACAGGCGGCTGTTTGATTTCCAATTTAGCGGGGGTTACACCGGCTAAACCTTCATGGGCCACATTACCTATGCCGGGTGTGCAGCCGGCTTTGGTTGATGAAAACGGGGCCCCCTCACAACCTCCCCCTGAAGGGGGAGGAGTTATATCCGGTAACCTTTGCATCAAAGCGCCATGGCCGGGTATTATAAGAACAACATGGGGGGATCATGAAAGATGCAGGACAAACTATTTTGCCACTTATGAAAACCTGTACTTTACAGGCGATGGCGCTCTGAAAGATGAAAATGGTTTTTACCGCATCACGGGAAGGGTGGACGATGTACTGAATGTAAGCGGCCACCGCATTGGTACCGCCGAAGTGGAGAATGCCATCAACATGCATGCAGGCGTGGTGGAAAGCGCTGTAGTGGGTTATCCGCACGACATAAAGGGGCAGGGAATTTATGCCTTCGTGGTGTCTGACGCCTCCGGGGCGTCTGACACATTGGATGAAGAACATCACAGGAAAAACATACTGCAAACCGTAACAAGGGTAATTGGCCCCATTGCCAAACCCGATAAAATTCAGTTTGTACCGGGCCTCCCTAAAACAAGAAGCGGCAAAATCATGCGGCGCATTTTAAGGAAGATAGCCGAGGGTGAAACTTCTAATCTTGGAGATACAACAACTTTATTAGATCCGGGAGTGGTGGATGAAATTAAGAACGGGAGATTATAAATGCACCTGGCCAATAAGTTTGTTAACCTCATGCGATAGTTTTAAAAGCTTATTTTATTTGACTAATTTTAATGAAAGCTGGTAAATATGAGCACAACTGCAATCAAAAGCAAAATTATCCGTGAAATGCAGGAGATGAAGCCTGAGCAGCTCCGGGAATTGTACAATGCAGTAAAAATGATGAAACTGACCGACAGGTTTTTTTCGGGAAAAAGAAAAATGCCACCAGATCTTGAAGCCAAAATAAACAGGGGGATAGAACAAGCAGACAAAGGTGAGGTTATTCCTTTTGATGAAGCGATACAGCAGATCAGAAAAAAGCACAAATTGAATGCCTAAGAATGTTGTATTTACCCTTGAAGCGCTTGATGACATAAATAATATAATAACTTACCTTAAGCTTGAATGGGGTGAAAGTGTTTGCCAGAGTTTTCTTTTTAAACTCACATCTGTGAGAAATATAATTTCTGAACACCCGAGGATATTTTCGTATCATAACAAGAGAAAAAATATACGGAAGGTTGCTTTCGCTGCAAATAGGGTTTTGTATTACAGGAACAGGAGAAACATCATTGAAATAATGGTTGTGTTTGATACCCGCCAGAATCCCCGAAAATTAAAATCACTTTTAAAGAACCGTATCAAATGAAAAGGATAGCCAAATTCCTGCTTAAAGCGTTGCTGATTTTATTTTTGCT
>JANRKT010000154.1:0-10081 GCA_033763355.1 Chitinophagaceae bacterium
GCAGAAAGCTTTTGCTGAATGCCCTGCCCCTTTACACATAATGTAAGGAAAGCAATCGGAATAAAATAGAAAAATGATTTCATGGTGTTGCTTACATTGCACTCAAATTAAGGGATTTCTTAAAATCCTTTCACCCCTTCAATCCATAATCTGTTATGAACCCCAGTTCAGTACATGCTTCCATTATTACCATTGGCGATGAACTCCTCATTGGCCAGACCATTGATACCAACAGCGCCTGGATTGCACAGGAGTTGAATAAAATCGGTGTATGGGTTCACCGCCGCATTGCGGTGGGCGACGAATGGAAGGACATCTGGCAATCGCTGGATGAAGAAAGCAAGCTCTCACAGATTATTATTATAACCGGTGGCCTTGGCCCGACAGCCGATGACATTACCAAACCACTGCTCTGCCAGTATTTTGGTGGAAAGCTTGTGGTAAATGAAGACGCCCGTAACAATGTCATCAACATTTTTGAGAACATCCTTAAACGCCCTTTATTAGAAAGGAATTTAAAGCAGGCTGAAGTGCCGGATGTGTGTACCGTAATACAAAACAAAAGGGGCACTGCGCCTGGTATGTGGTTTGAAAAAGATGGCAAAGTGTACGTAAGTATGCCGGGTGTACCGCATGAAATGAAGGGCATGATGATTAACTACGTGCTGCCCCACCTGCAGCAGCGGCTCCACCTGCCCCCCATTGTTCACCGCACTTTACTTACTGCAGGTATCGGCGAATCTTTTCTTGCAGAACGCATCAAAGAATTTGAGGCCACGTTGCCGCGAAATATAAAACTCGCCTATCTGCCCAATTACGGTATGGTAAAGCTGCGTTTAACTGCAAAGGGAAACGATGCCAGGATTTTTGCCGAACTGGAAGCAGAATTTGATATGCTGAAACAGCAGATATCAGATGTGCTGGTAAGCGATGAAGACAAAAGCATGCAGCAGGTAGTAGGTGAATTGCTGAAAACAAAAAAGAAAACACTGTCAACTGCTGAGAGCTGTACCGGCGGTTATATTTCTCATTTGATTACATCTGTTGCCGGAAGCAGCGAATATTTTAAAGGCGGCGTGGTAAGCTATGCCAATGAAGCAAAGGAAAAAGTTTTGCATGTGCCCCATAAAACCCTTCAGTCATCTGGCGCAGTAAGCGAAGAAACTGTAACAGAAATGGCAAGGGGTGCATTAAAAGCATTGGGAACAGATTATGCACTGGCAACATCAGGAATAATGGGCCCCGATGGTGGCACACCTGAGAAACCCATTGGCACAGTTTGGGTAGCGGCTGCAAGTACCAGGGATATACAGGCACATAAATTTCATTTCCGCTTCGACCGCAGCAGGAATATTGAACTAACTGCTACCAATGCACTCAACATGCTGCGGAAATTTATACTGGAGAATGAAAGCTGATCAGATTTCATCAATTAATATTTAAACCTTTACCTTTGGCTATCAGAGATGTAATGCCTGTTAACCGCCTTGCGGTATAACAGCTGTGCCCCGTTAACACCGGGACCGGTTACCTTAAAATAAAAATCACAATTGCTTATGTCCTTAGTCGAACTTGTAATGCCTAAAATGGGCGAAAGCATTATGGAAGCCACCATCCTGCGCTGGCACAAAAAGCCCGGCGATTTTGTTAAACAGGATGAAACCGTGCTTGACATTGCCACTGATAAGGTGGACAGTGAAGTGCCTTCAACTGCTGAAGGGGTAATTGAAGAAATCCTTTTTAAGGAAAATGATGTGGTGCCTGTGGGTTCTGTAATTGCCAAAATAAAATCATCAAACGATGTTGCCGCCTCATTTGAACCTGTAACAAAAGGTTATAATACGGCAGGCAATAACCTCAGAACATCGGGGGAAACAATTGATGTAAAAGAAGTTCCTTACCAGCCCTCTTCAGTAAACGTAGTTAAAACATCAGCTGCCCGGTTTTATTCACCCCTCGTATTAAACATTGCATCAAACGAAGGGATAGGAATGGCAGAACTGGAAAACATACCCGGCACCGGCAATGAAGGAAGGCTTACCAAAAAAGACATCCTTGATTATGTGAGCAAAAAGGGTTCTGGTCAGGCAAGTGCCCCTGTTGTTCCCGTACATGTTGAAAGGCCTGCAGTAATTGAAGCAAAGCCTGAAATAAAACAGGTTGCCGTTACTCCGACACCCGCCGCCTCTCCTGCACCCCAGCCGGTAGCCACTGTTAAAAGTAATGTGGAAATTATTGAAATGGACCGTATGCGCAAGCTTATTGCCGAGCATATGGTAAAGAGCAAGCAGACCAGTGCGCATGTTACCAGCTTTTCAGAAGCGGATGTAACCAACCTGGTATTGTGGAGGGAAAAGAACAAAGCCGGGTTTGAAAAAAGGGAAGGTGAAAAAATTACGTTTACACCGTTGTTTATAGAAGCCATTGTAAGATGCATAAAAAAACATCCCTTGCTCAATTCAAGCGTGGATGGAGATAAAATCATTGTAAAGAAAGATATCAATATCGGGATGGCCACTGCATTACCCGGCGGTAACCTGATAGTACCCGTATTAAAAAATGCAGACCAGCTTAACCTTGTTGGCCTCACCAAACAGGTAAATGCACTTGGCAATGCTGCAAGAAAAAACAAACTGAAACCGGAGGATACACAGGGGGGCACATTTACCTTTTCCAATGTGGGTACCTTTGGCAGCTTAATGGGCACGCCGATTATCAATCAGCCGCAGGTGGCCATACTGGCTACCGGCGCCATAAAAAAACGCCCGGTAGTAATTGAAACAGAACAGGGAGATGGCATTGCCATCCGCCACATGATGTTTGTCTCCATGTCGTACGACCACCGGATTATTGACGGTGCATTAGGCGCTACGTTCCTCAGTGCTTTTGTTACTGAGCTGGAGAATTTTGACCCTGACAGAACATTTTAACAATAACTGCTTCTGAATTTTTTTCGGGCTGTCCCTTCCGGGCGGCCCTTTTCTTTCGTTAAAATTTATTGCCGGATCCAGCGTTTTCAAAAAAACCGGCGTCTCATAAACAGCAGGTGTTGAACCGAAACGATTTTTTTTGTATTTTAACCAATAAAAATTTTTTCATGGTATGAAGACTTTATCCCAAACCTGGTTTGCTGAAGGCTATATTGATTTTGAATTAAAGAAATACACCCTGCTGGCATACCTGCAGGAGATACAGAAACATTTTGGTGAAAACAAACTTTACCCCCAACTGGCGGATGTGATATTTCATTACAACAACCTGCTGGCATTTAAATACAACAAAGAGCACCTGCAGCAGCAGTTTCCCAAAAGGCTCACACAGGTAGAGATACAGAAGCTTGAAGTGCTTTACCAGCGCATTATTGATGATGATAACATGATGAAGGAACTGCAGGAGATCATGCAGTTTGCGCTGCATAAAATGAACACCACCATAAAAGATGGCACAGAGATTTATGAGTTTGTGGAAGAGAAGCTGAATATCTTTCCTATTGGCATCATCCCGCTTGAAAACAATGAAGGTTATTTTTTCCTGTGCGACGGAACAGCCAGGGACACCAGTGTATTTCATTACCGCCTCAGCATTTTTGAAAAACACGATGAACGCTACCGCAGCATTAAAACCATGTTTATAGCAGAATGGGAAAGAAATTTTGTGAACACTTATGAAAACATCAAAGCGGAACTTATCCGCAACAGGACCGATCTGCCTAACCCGGCCGTGTATTGTATTGAAACAGGTTTAAGCTATCCGCTTGAAGAAACCCTGTTGCCCATTGCCAAAAGGTGCCTGGTAAAATATATTTCGATAAAAGCGGCGTAAAACAAGCTGTAAGAGCATTGCGTTTTTATAGCCGTGCAACACATCTTATTTACCAAGCCCCCAGTCTTTACCTTTATCAGCCGCTGGTACACCTTCTTCTAACCAGCGTGCCGGCTTATCGCCTTTTAAAAGCCAGTCAAAAAATTGCTGCTCCCTTACCTGTATGTCTTTCCTGTTTTTTCTTTCCACCAGGTTGTGCGCTTCGCCATTATAATTCAGCATCCATACTTTTTTTCCAAGCCTTCTTAAGCCGGTAAACAGTTCAATTCCCTGGTACCAGGGCACGGCGCCATCGGCGTCATTTGCCATAATTACAAGCGCCGTATTTACTTTGGGCAAGTGAAAGAGTGGTGAGTTCTCGATAAACAACTGCGGTTTTTCCCAAAGCGTTGCTCCAATGCGGCTCTGTGATTTTTCATACTGAAACTGCCGGTTCAGGCCGCTCTCCCATCTTATACCGCCATAAGCACTTGTCATGTTTGCTACAGGCGCCCCGGCCCATGCAGCTTTAAATAAATTGGTCCTGGTTATCAGGTGGGCCACCTGATAGCCGCCCCAGCTTTGCCCCTGCAAACCAATCCTGGTACTGTCAACCCATCCCTTTTTAACCAATGCCCTTGCGCCGCTTACAATGTAATTGTATGCACTTTTGCCAGGGTAGCCTTTGCTGTAAACAATATCAGGCGCCAGTACAATATAGCCACGGCTCACAAAAAAAGGGATATTCAAACGGCTTGGCGTAGGCGATGGAGGAAGGTATTGATGTAACCCGTCGGAAAGCTTTTCATAGAAATAACAGATGAGCGGGTATTTTTTCTTTGGATCATAATCCTCAGGTTTATAAACAATCCCTGTTGCGTCTTTGCCGTCGTATGCTTTCCATTTGAACAGTTCTGCAGTGCCCCAGTTGTAATTTTTTTGCTGCGGGTTGATGGAAGAAAGCTGGATTTCATAGACCCTGTAATTGCGCTGTGTACCGTACGAAGATTCGTCATCGGGCTGTATCTGGAATGCAACATATAAATCAGGCGGCCTGGTATAACTCTCCTTCGTATAAATAAGCGCCGGCTGAAGTATATTTACCTTTCTCCCTGAAGCCGCCACCTGCCCTATTGAAAAATTTTTATTTTCCATATCAATATAGGATGTGCCTCCTCCGGTAAGTACAAATTCCAGCAGGCTTTCTTTTGTTTTGTGAGAGAACTTTCTGGCCAGTATAGCATCAGCATTAAAGAACCTTTTTTCAGGATCAAGCTGGATATGCCTGAATGTGACCGATGCCTTTCTTCCATAGCCCGTAATATTCTTCGGTATTGAATTATCACTCATATTTACACGCCAGATGTCATACTTGTCGTACAAAAAAACCGCTGCGTCATTTTCGTACCAGCCCATGATACCATAAGGGTTGGGGTCATCGGGCATATCAAAATCTTCGTTGTATAATTTGACCGGGATTTTTGAGGAAATGTTTTTGGTAACACCATCTTTCCATGTAAAATAATTCCTTGCTTTGTTATCGTACCAGATAATATATTCCCCCATTGGAGAAACAGATGCAAAGCCGGAGAGGTCTTTCTTCACCAGCTTTCTTTCACCGGTAACAGCATCAATGGCATATATATCCTTTTTTGTTTCACCTTCCCATTGCAATGAAACCCTCTTGCCCACATCTGTTATACCTGTAAACTGACCGCCATCGCCTTCATTGGTAATTATAACCTGGGGAATATTTTTATCAGCAAGCTGCAGGTATTTATCTGTTGCCAGCTCATACATGCCTGTATAATTTCTTTTCAATTCCCTGTCGAGGTTGCGCAACTGCTGCGGCTGCAGGTAATCATCTTTATAATGCCATATATCCACTTTTACCAGGTCTGCCTCAATGAGGGTTGTATCCCTGGGCGGCTGAATGGGAGCCGTTCCCAAAAACAAACGTTTACCGCTTTTGCTGAAACTGAGTTCACCGGTTTCACTTATACCCCACCCCAGCAACATGCCGGCGCTGTTTTTGTCCAGCAGCAATTTTGCACTGTCGTAACCATTGTGCCAGTACCAGAGTTTATAGAATTTTTGCAGTGCTTTGCTGCTGCTGTCACGTTCCGCCACAAAAGCAACCTTTGTTCCTTTATCATCTATCGCATAATTTTTAAAACCATTTCCGCCCCTGCTGATGGTATCAAGCTTGTTTTCAATGCTGCGCCATATAGCTACACTCGCCTTGCTGTTCTTATCTGTTCTGATTGAAGTGCCTTCTGTTAAAAGTATATTTCCTGTTTTGCTCCAGTAATATTCGCTCACATGTTTCAATACCTGTTTCTCACCTGTTTCAAGGTTTATGATTACAAGTTCTGTTCCTTCCTCAGTTTTTGCAGTGCCGGCTTCATCACCTTCAGCGTCTGTTATCCATTCTTCATTCTCTTCATCAAACCATTCATCTTCTTTTGCCGGTGGCTGCATCCGCTTTTTCTTCTTTTTGGGATCAGGTTCTTTTAGTCCCGGCGCAGGCAATACTTTTTTTACTGAATCAATTGTTTTCATTACGGAGTCCATCTTCTCAAACCTTTTTGATGTGTCCTGCAATGGCTTTTCAAGATGGTAAGCTACCCAGCCTGATGCTTTTTCAGGGATCTTGTACGATTTTACCCGTGCCACTTTCATGATGCTGTCTTTACCGAGCTCAACAATTGCAAAAGAATCTTTGGGAAAGTCTTCAGGCTTTCTCTTCTTAATGCGTGCCTGGCGGGTGTCTTTATAAAGTGGTTTTATTTTAAATACAGCATACCTGCTGTCTTCAGTTATCATTGCGTTATAACCCCTTGGAATGATCCTCTTATATTTTACGTCTGTTGATTGTATCACCAGTTCATTATCGCCTTCCTGCACATCAATGCTATAAACAACCCATTTGCTATCGTTGCTTATTTTTCTTTCGCCGATGCTTTGCCAGCCGTCATAAACGGAATGATCGAGTGGCTTTTTGCTCTGTGCGTTTGCAAATGAAACTGCAAAAAAAACGATAAGGGAAACACTGAGTTTACTGTTCATGTTAACCGGTTTTATACATCTGCAATATAAGATGAAATGCAGTATGGTTTTTCCATTATGCCGGCTAAACCCGGCATAGCAATAATAACTATGTTTTTTTCTTCACCAGCCTGTATGATTGCAGCGCAACAGCCAGAATAATCAATGCAAGCCCTGCATAAAAAGAAGGGCCGAAATTTTCATTTTCCCTGTAGATTAAAAATGCCAGCAATATGCCATACACCGGCTCAAGGTTATAGCTGAGGTTTACAGTAAACGCTGATAATTTTTTTAAAGCATTGGCTGAAAGCTGAAAAGCCCATACGGAACAAACCCATGATAAAATGAGCAGCCACATCCAATCCTTTAATCCGGGCAATAAATCTTTAGCAGGGAAATGATGCAGGTAGAAAGGCATCAAAATGGATAAGGCAATAAATCCCCCCGTAAGCTGGTAAGTAAGCAATGTTTCAGCATTTATCCTTTGCACAAATTTTCTTATATAAATCATTACAACAGCAATGAGCAATGCTGATATTATACCCAGTATGATACCGGTTTTATATTTGGGATCGAAATGAAAGATGATGTAAATGCCGGCTATTACCAGCAAACCGAGAAATACCTCAATCCATTTTATGCGTACCCTTTGTATAATGGGTTCAAGTATTGCAGTAAAAAATCCAACAGCAGAAAAACAAACCAGCCCCACAGAAATATTGGCGTATTTAATGGAGCCATAAAATGTTGCCCAATGCAATGCGGCAAGAAAACCGGTGGCTGAGAGTTTTAATACATCAATAAAAGCGATTCTCCTGAGTTTTTTGGTTATTGAAAAAAGCAGCCACATGGTAGCGGCTGTAATCAGCAACCGGTACCATACCAGCAGCCCTTCATTTAATGTGATAAGCCTGCCAAATACAGCTGTAAAGCCTGCAAGGAAAACTGCAAGATGTAACCGGATGAATGCTTTTCTCATGAAGAAGGAAAGTAAAATACTGAAAAGCCATCAAAAGAGAGAAATCAGCTTACCGCTTCATTGGTAACAGCTGCGGCAGTAAGGGGTTCAAAACGGTTTTTTACCCTGCGCCGGTAATTTTTAAACATGCTTTGCCACTGAATTTTCAATACCCCAAGTATGCCCTCTTTCACAATGCCTTTGTTCATTTTGGATGAGCCATATTTGCGGTCGGTAAAAGTAATGGGCACTTCACGGATATGGAAGCCAAGTTTCCAGGAAGCAAATTTCATTTCAATCTGGAAAGCATAACCCACGAAATTAATCTCATCAAAATTGATGGTTTCAAGCACCTCCCTTTTGTAACACATGAAACCTGCTGTAGGGTCTTTTACCGGCATCCAGGTAATTAAGCGGGTATATAAAGCGCCGCCCTTGGAGAGCATGTTCCTGTCCCAGGGCCAGTTTTCCACCTTCCCGTTTTTTATGTATCGTGAACCAATGGCAACATCGGCCCCTTCTTTTTTACAGGCTATATACAAACGTTCAAGGTCTTCCGGATGATGAGAAAAATCTGCATCCATTTCAAAAATGTACCTGTACCCATTGGCCAGTGCCCACCTGAACCCATGAATATATGCAGTGCCAAGGCCCTGCTTGCCTGCTGTCCTTATTTCAATATGCAAACGGCCATTGTACTCCTGCTGCAATTGTTTTACAATCTGTCCTGTTCCGTCGGGGGAATTGTCATCTACCACCAGCACATGATAGCCCTGGTTAAGCGAGAATATTTTCCGGAGAATGTTTGCGATGTTCTCCTTCTCGTTGTAAGTCGGTATAACTACAAGCTTTTCCAACAATAAATACCAAGCGGTAAAAACTAATGCTAAAAATACAATTATTAATCAACCGGCAGGCAGACTAATTTTTCACAAGGGGAAGCTTACACTTTCTTTAACAAGGTGCGGTTGAGAATTTCTGTGAGTTTCTGTTTGGTATGCATGGGAAAATCGCCCTTCATCATCCAATCGTAATACTGAGGTTCGTTTTTAAGCACCTCAGTTACCGGGCGGCCTTTATGCTTGCCAAAGTTAAATACTTCTCTCCCATTTTCCATAATCATTCTCCGGGCAAAGTCAACAATTTGTTCGTCGCCAAGAAAGCTGATGATGGAGTCAAGAGAACTGCCCAATTGCCGGTATCTTTCCAGTTGCGCCATCAAAATTTCGCATGTGGCATTTGCATCCGCTTCGGCGCTATGCGCATTATCCAGGGTCTTTTCGCAATAAAACTTATAGGCAGCGCCCAATGTACGCGGTTCCATCAGGTGAAATATTTTCTGCACATCTATCATCCTGCGGGACGAAATATCAAACTCAAGCCCCGACCTGAGAAATTCTTCCATCAGCAAAGGCCAGTCAAACCGGTTGGAGTTGTAGCCTGCCAGGTCGCAATTGTCAAGTAACTGGCGCACCTCATTGGCCACCTGCTTAAAAAGCGGTGCGTCTTTTACCATTTCATCAGTAATGCCGTGCACTTCGGTTGACTGTTTTGGAATATTCATCTGGGGGTTGATGAGTTTCCGCTTTACCTGCCTGCTGCCATCAGGCTGAATCTTTATAATTGCAATTTCAACAATACGGTCAATGGCAAGATTTGTTCCTGTGGTTTCAAGATCAATAAAAGCAAGGGGCCTCGATAACTGCAGCGTCATAATGTGTTTGTAATAAGAAGTATAAAGTTCAGTAATTATTGCAAGTTCTGTTCCTTATTATCCAAAAGCCGTCAAAGTTTTACACCAGTTTTCCCACAGGGTTATGAACATTTTAAAAAGTCAAATAATTGAAAATAAAAGGTTTGTGACTTATGGCCTTTTATACCCGATACTTTAGAATACCCTGGGCTTGCAAATCTGGCGCAATCTTCGTTTCTTTGAATCCTCTTCAAAGTCATTACTTCTCAGTCCGGTATCCCAGATAAGCTTTATTGATCCTCTTCCTTTGAACGGCCACTACGACAGGTATATTTAAGCTTGTCATCCGTTTGCCTTATTTCTAAACAATAAATACCACAAAAAAATGAAACGTTTAATTCTGGTACTCGTACTCCTGATTACTACTGCTGCTTTGGTTTCTTCATGCACTGCAGTGAAATCTTCCCGCAGCGGCTGCAAGACTACACAAAACATGGTTGGTTACCGCTAACCGGTTTGCATATAATTTATTTGCTGAGGAGTTGCCCCGATTTGGGCAACTTTTTTGTTTGCTGCAATAG
>JANRKT010000155.1:0-8358 GCA_033763355.1 Chitinophagaceae bacterium
AGCTGATAAGATCCGCAATAACCCCACTTGTAAAGTAGTGGTAACCGGTTACGGCGAGCCTTCAAAAGCTGCACAGCAATTGAGCTGGGACAGGGTGAATGCTGTAATCAACCACCTCGTTGAAAAGCAGGGCATCAGTTCTGAAAGATTGATCTTCCGCTTTGGCGAGCAAGGTGGAGATGCCAGCACAGTTGACATGAGGGCTGCTGGTGAAGGCGATGAGGGCCCCAATACAGTGCCTGCCCCGCACCCCAACCTCAGAAGAAAAAATTAATTATTAGCTGACAAATAAGAAATGAACCCTCCTTAACCGGGGGGTTTATTTTTTATCATATCCTTAACGGCACATCAGGTTTACCACCGTTATATTGAGAATTGTTTGATGAAAAAAACACTATTTTTGCCCGCTTTTATGAAGATAAGACCTCTACTTATATTTATTGTACTCGCGGTAGTTACCCTTTCAGCCTGCTCAAAATTTTCAAAGGTTTTAAAGAGCAAAGATTACGATTACAAACTCCGTATGGCAGAGCAGTACTACACCAAAAAGAAGTACCGCTATGCGCAAACTTTGTACGAAGAGCTTTTTCCCATTCTTAAAGGCACACCACAGTTTGAGGATTTGTATTATAAATACGCTTACTGCTCTTATTACCTCAGGGATTATGTAAATGCTGAAAACCTTTTCAAGGGTTTCCTTGATGTGTTTCCCAACAGCCCAAAATCAGAAGAAGTGGATTACATGCATGCCTATTGTTTTTACAGGCAATCCCCCAAGGCTGAACTTGACCAGACCAATACCACAAAAACCATGGGCATGATGCAGACTTTTATCAATACCCATCCTGGTTCAGCACGCAATAAAGAAGCTGCAGAAATTATTGATAAATGCCTGCTTAAACTGGAAACAAAAGATTTTATGAGCGCCCAGTTGTATTTTAATATGGGCCAGTACAGGGCCGCGGCAATAGCTTTCAGTACCCTGTCCAACAATTTTCCGGATTCTCCCAAGGCGGATGAATATAAACTGATGGTAATACGTTCTTATTACCGCTATGCCAGCCTGAGCATACCTGAAAAGCAGGCCGAACGGTACGAAAAGGTTGTAAATGAGGTACATGATTTCCAGGACAGGTACCCGGAAAGTAAATTATTGAAAGAAGCCGAACGTTTTTTAACTTTGTCGCAAAACAACATAAAAGCTATAATAAAATGAGCAGGATCCGCCGCCAGATTGGTACCAGCATGAGCAACATGCTTGAAACAAAAGACGTTTCAGCCATAAAAGCCAAAACAGGTAATTTGTATGAGTCCATTTCAATTGTTGGCAAAAGGGCTAACCAGATAAACATTGCCTTAAAAGAAGAACTTCATAACAAACTGGAAGAATTTGCCAGCCATACCGACAGCCTGGAGGAAATTCATGAAAACAAGGAACAAATTGAAATTTCAAGGGCCTACGAAAGAATGCCAAACCCGGCTTTGCTGGCTACCCAGGAATTCATGGATGATAAAATATACTACCGCAAGAACGAAACTGATTTGTTCAGCTAAATTACCATTTGCTTTAGTTTAAAATATTTAATTTCAGGCGGCAAAATTTTGATTTGCCGCTTTTTTTATGATAAATATTCTGATGGTTGGCTGACAATATTTAACTCGATACGCGCATTATTTTACAATCAGAATGTTAGCCGGAAAAAAAATACTACTGGGTGTAACGGGCAGCATAGCGGCATACAAAGCCATTTTGCTGGTAAGGCTTTTGCAAAAAGCAGGCGCTGAAGTAAAAGTCATCATTACACCTGCGGCTAAAGATTTCGTGACACCGCTAACGCTTTCAACGCTCTCAAAAAACCCTGTTATAAGTGAGCTGTTTGATGAAGAGGCGTGGGCCAACCACGTAATGCTGGGCAGGTGGGCCGATGTAATGGTGATTGCTCCTTTAAGCTGCAATACACTGGCCAAGATGGCAAACGGGCTTTGCGATAACCTGCTGATGGCTGTTTATCTGTCTGCAACCTGCCCGGTATTGGTTGCACCGGCTATGGATGAAGACATGTGGAAACACCCTTCAACAAAAATTAACCTTGATAAAATAAGATCGTTTGGTAATACCGTTATTCCTGTGGATAGCGGGGAACTGGCAAGCGGTTTATTTGGTGAAGGAAGAATGGCGGAACCTGAAATGATTGCGGAGTTTATCGGGCAGCAATTATCAAAATCAGAAGAGTTAAAGGGCAAGCAGGTGTTGGTTACAGCCGGCCCCACTTTTGAGCCCATAGACCCTGTGCGTTTTGTAGGCAATCATTCCACCGGCAAAATGGGTGTATCTATTGCAAAAGAACTGCATAACCGCGGCGCTGAGGTAACACTGGTATTGGGCCCCACATCAACACCGTTTGAATTTAACGGCGTAAAAGTAAAAAGGGTGCAAACAGCTGAGGAAATGTATGAGGCATGTAAAAAAATATTTACGAACAGTGATATTGCAGTGATGGCTGCAGCAGTGGCAGATTACAGGCCCTCACTTAAAGCAGATGAAAAGATAAAGAAGAAAGAAGAACAATGGTCGCTTGGGTTTACCAAAACAAAGGACATCTTAAAAAGCCTGGGCGAAATAAAAAGCAACAAGCAAATACTGGTAGGCTTTGCACTTGAGACGAACAATGAAAAAGAAAACGCTGTTCAGAAATTAAAAAGCAAAAATGCCGACCTGATCGTACTGAATTCATTAAACGACCCCGGTGCGGGGTTTGGATATGATACCAACAAGGTTACCATTTTTGATAAGACGGGAAAGGAATACAGCTTCGGTACCAAATCAAAACAGGCAGTAGCGAAAGATATAGTTGATACCATCATCCGTATGATTCATGAATAAGAAATCCATTATCTTTTTTTTAAGCTTATCCCTGTGCCTTACCCGCCAGGCAGGGGCACAGGAATTTAATGCAAGGGTTACGGTTTTATACAACCAGGTTAAAACCACCATTGACCGCAAGGTTTTTCAAACCCTTCAGACAGGTCTTACCAACTTTTTGAACAACCGCAAATGGACAGGCGAAACCCACCAGCAACAGGAAAAAATAGTTTGTAATTTTTTGCTTAACCTTACCGGTGTTGACGACCAGAATGTGTACAGGGCCACATTAACGGTTCAGGCGGCAAGGCCCGTATTCAACACTTCTTATCTCGCCCCATTAATCAACTACCAGGATAATGACATAAGTTTCCGTTATGTGGAATTTCAGCCAATAGAGTTTAACGAAAACCGCATTTCAGGAACCGATCCGCTCGTTTCCAACCTTACCGCTGTTTTTGCATATTACGCTTATATTATTCTCGGGCTTGACCATGATTCGTTCAGCCCCCGTGGAGGTGACCCATGGTTTCAGAAAGCCAATAACATTGTGAACAGTGCACCAGATGGCCGTTCCATTGCAGGCTGGAAGCCTTTTGATGGACTGAGAAACAGGTATTGGTTAGCAGAAAATTTTTTAAACAGCCGCTACACACTGGTGCATGACGCTTATTATATCTATTACCGTCTTGGTATGGATAAAATGTATGAAAACGATACTGAAGCAAGGGAACAGGTATTAAACTGCCTGAGTAACCTGAATACCGTTGCATCCGAAAGCCCCAATATTATGGCGCTGCAGTTTTTCTTCCAGGGAAAATCGGATGAGATTATCAAGCTGTTTAAAAAAGCATCGTTGCAGGACAGGGCAAGGGCAACTGAATTGCTGCAGCGGCTTGATATAACCAATGCGGGCAGGTACAAACAGGAATTGAAATGAAACAATTAACTCTTTTGTTTTTTTTTATATTTATTGCGTTCATCTCCTGTACAAGCAGGAAAAAAATCCCTTCAGGTATAATAAAACAGGAGATGATGGGGGAGATATTATGGGATGTGGCTTTGGCGGAAGAATATACCATTAACTATCTTTCAAAAGACAGTTCCGTATCAAAAGAGGAAAAAGTAACCGCTGAATTTGAAAAGATACTTCTTGTACACGGGGTATCTCAGGAAAAGTTCAGAAAAAGCCTTGGGTTTTACAAGTCACGCCCCGACCTGATGAAAGTAATGATGGATACTTTATATAACCGTTCACAAAGAAACCGTGAGCAGATTTATATACAAAACAAACCACCTTCAAAAAGTAAAAGGCCGGTAAAGTAATAACCGCTGTTATCATTTAATTGTATTGATCATGTTTCTCAGTAAAGATGACCTGAAACTGGGTTTTGGGGTTGATATGGAAATAGGCCGTTTTTTTGTTGACAGGAAAGTTCCTCAGCACAATTATTACTGGCACAAAAGGCTGCTGTACATGCACAACATGCCGGGTTATTTATTCATTCCGGTATATACTGATATTGCATACAGGCTGGGCCTGCCGAAGCAGCAATTGCTTTCAGAAGAATATGTTACCCTTGCTGAAGATATCCTTAACAGTGCAGGCAAACTGGAGTTTAACCTGTGCACTTATAAAGAACACATCCGGGAATGTACTGACCTTGCCCGGGCCAGATGCAATAACACTGAATTTCTCAATGACCTTATTTATTATTTCAATGGTGAAAAAGAGAAAGTTACCGTGGAATTGGGTACCCCATTCAAATCATTAAACAGGGCCGACACATATTTATTTTCATTGTGTTATTTTTCTTTTGACAGGGAGCAAAAAGAAAAACTTGTTGAAAGCTGGAAAGCGCTGATGACCTATTACCTTATTATGGATGACCTTGATGATATAAAAGAGGATATTAAAAACCATGAAGAGAATGCACTTATAGATGCCGGGCTGAATGAAAAAGGGGCGGCGATCATTGAATCCATGTATGAGGAAAGCTATAAGGTATTGCTGAAAGTAAACCCCGTTTTGGCCAACAGGATGGATTATAAGCGCCACTACTTTGATGTAAAAAAAATCATCAGTTCGTTTTTAACCGAAAAACCTGTTTCATAATTAACTGTTTTTATAAACCAGCGCCCCGGCAGAAAAGAAAATAAATTTTATTATCACAATGATAATAAACAGTACCCCGAAATCGGAACTTGCCGCCAGTTGGTTAGCCTGAACATCATGATTAAGCAATAAAAGAAAAGATACAAGACCCGACTGAAAGAAGATGCCTGCTGCAAACCAGAAAACAGGTAAATCAATCAGGTGCCGGCTGAGGTTCTGCTGCTGGCTGAGCAACACCAGCAGTGAAAATATAAACAGCAGGGCATACCCCACGCTTCCTGTAAAGGCCCTGTGCTGGCTGAAGCCGGATGCAATATCAAAAGTTAAGAGAACCGATACATATACCAGCACAGTTACAACCATACCGTATTTTAATATCTTATGTGTTGTGCAGGTTCTCAATATCAGTGCAGAAAAGATAAATTCAAACAATGTGGAAATGTTCAGGAAGGTTCCCTGCAGTTCTTTGTAATCGCGGATGATAAACAGGAACCCGTTCATCAGTAAAGTCACAACACAAAAAAGAACAAGCGCTAAAGCAGGAGGGGTATAGAAAATCCGCCTGAACAGGATAATGCTCAATGGAAGCACAGGGGCAAACATCACCCATGGCAAAAACACTGTTATCAAAAAACCCCCGGAATTCAACATAAGGTAACTATTTGTAAGCTTGGCATAGGGTTTAAGGCAAAACACAGGATGATGGTGTGGTGGGAGGTAACTGTAAAACCTGCCGGGAAATGTAAAATATAATGTTCCGGCTATGCGGTTTAACGTGAATCAGATTTTTTGCGGAAACAGGGTTTAGTCAATAAGATTGTTTTTTACAGCAAAGAAAACCAGGCCTGCTGTGTTTTTTACACCGAACCTTTCCATTAAACGGTCTTTAATGGCTTCTACAGTCCGGGGGCTGATTTCCATCTTTTGGGCAATTTCAGAGGCGGTAAACTCCATGCACAGCAGCCTTATCACTTCCCTTTCCTTTTCACTCAGCACAATTTCGCTGGTTAAGGAAGGTATGGCTTTGGTTCGTGCATGCGATTTTTTGAGGAGCACACGGTTTACAAAATTATTCAGGTAATATCCTTTCGTCATTACTTCCATAATGGCTTTCCTGATTTCTGACGGGTCGGCGCTTTTCAACAGGTAGCCATTGGCCCCGTTCTCCATCAGGTGCGATACAAACCTCTCGTCTTCATACATTGTCAGCACCAGCACCCTTATATCAGGATATTGCCTGCTGATTACTTTGGTTGATTCAATCCCGTCTTTTTGCGGCATCCGCAGGTCCATCAGTATCACATCTGGCTGCGACTCAGGTATGCCCTGCAGTAATTCATCCCCGTTCTCAGCTTCCTGTACAAATTTGATATTGGTGTACGACCGCAGAGAAAGGATAACACCCTTCCTGAAAATTTTATGGTCGTCAGCAATAGCAACTTTAATAAAACTCATTCTTCTTTGTGGTTTTATACAACAGGGCAGTTTTTCATGCTACAGCCTCTGCTTCTACAGGCACTTCAAGCGTTACTTTGTAATAGGTTTGCGAAATATCTTTTTCAAAATTAATACGTGCCTGCAATACTTTAATGCGGCTCTGGATATTCTTTAAGCCCAGGCCCTGTGCGCTTTTGTTCAGCCGGTCAAAATCTGCCTGGGTAATCCCCCGGCCATCGTGGTGCAGCCTGATATAAAACTTATCGTCGCTGTAATTCTGTGTAACATGTATAAAGCTGGAGTTACTGTGTTTCAGGATATTATTCACCAATTCCTGCACCACCCTGAAAATAAGCAGCTCCTGTTCCGGCTTCAGCCTGATCCGGTAATCATGAAAGCGGCAACTTGCATTGATAGAGCCTGAAGCGCTGATTTTCTGAAACAAATCATTGATTGCAGATTCCAGACCGAAGTTTTTTAAAGTGGGTGGCATCAGGCTGTGCGAAATATTCCTGATGAGCTGAATGGTATCGTCAATAATCTGCTTGGCGTTGTATATGCTCTGCAACTGGGTATTAATATCCTGGTGCACAAGGTTTTCATTCAGGTAAAGGCGGGCTGTGGCCAGCAGCGGGCCCGCATCATCGTGCAGGTCGGCCGCAATGCGCTGCCGCTCCTCTTCCTGCCAGCGGATAGAGGCATTGAGTAAAATTTTCTGCTGTTCTTCCTCCATTTTCTGGAGCTGCATCTGGTAACGTATTACCCGCCGCTGGTGAAATACAATAAATATTACCAGTCCGGCTGCCAGTACCAGCATACCGAGGGTGCCGAAATACAGTACGCTGGACACGCTTGAGGGGTTAGAAGATGTTTGTAAAAAGATCATTTATCAATCAACAGCTTTTAAGGGTTAGGGTTTCATTGGTCAGAAACTTGTTTTTCTTGACAGGGGCATGGAAAAATCTTTCTTTTCTGATTTTATCATAAACGCAATAAACAGCAATACATTTTTCAAAAGATTAAAACATCCTATTAATAATTCATACGTTTTCCTGAATCCAAGGTCACTAAAATTGTTCTGGGAATAGATAAACAGGAAAAAAGTTCCCGCAAAGTATATTATAAACGAAACTATGATCCAGAAATCGGCTGTTGAATATAAAAACAGACTGTTGGGTTCTCTTATTTTCTCAAATAAATAGTAAATACAAAAGGCAATAATCAGTATTGACTCAACCCCGGATGGTATAGAGTCGAAGGAGTTTGACTGAGATACTATTAGCTCGTATAAAGCATAAACTAAAAAAGCAGCTGATACAACAACTATTACTCTTTTTGCATTTTTTGAGATTATCGAGTAGTATATAAAAATGGTTATAAAAAAATATTCAGCAATTGTAAATAACCTGTAGGCTAAGAAGGGGGCATCAAAAATTTTTGTTGCAAGTGGTATAAACAGAATTTCTGTTAACAAACTATATAGCAGCAAATAAAATAAAACCCATAACCTCTTTTCTTTTTTTTTTCTAAATAGAAAAGAGATTATGGGCAATAATATGGAAAGTGACCCTATGAGGGCTATAAGATGTTCTATATAAGGGCTTTTAATTAAGCCAAATATATAAACAATTACTTAGTTTTTAAAATCCCTGATCCAATCCAAATTGAACCCATCCAAGACTTCTGTCAGCAACAATTCCTTCTTTTTTCTCAATGTCGCCGGCTTTGTTTACTGACTGGTATTCGAGGATTGGTAAACCATCCTGTCCTATACCAACAATCACAAATGTTTTCCGCCCGTCTTCTTCAAGGGCATCGTAAATGGAAACACCAACACAGCCGGGCTGGCTCAGTATGTTTTCAATAATATTTTTTCCCACAAAACGCATGTTGTCATCGCCAAATGCGTCGCGGTAGTTTTTTACCATTTTAGCTCCAAGTT
>JANRKT010000156.1:0-5632 GCA_033763355.1 Chitinophagaceae bacterium
AATCGAGCCTGTCAATTTTTCACAGGTTAATATCACTGATAATTTCTGGAAACCTAAAATTGACAAAGTCGCTACTAAAACACTTGCTGCATGTATTTACCAGACAGAAGTGGCCACGCCGCGAATCAGAAACTTTGAAAAGGTGGCAAGGGGAAAAGGCGAAGCGCATGAAGGTATTTTTTACGACGACAGCGATGTGTTTAAAGCACTCGAGGCAATGGCTTATTCGCTGAAAACACATCCCAATGCTGAAATGGAAAAGAAATGCGATGAGTGGATTGATAAGATTGCAGCGGCACAGCAACCGGATGGTTACCTGAATACATGGTACACTTTAAAAGGATTGCAGGACCGCTACACAGACATGAGCATGCACGAAGACTACAACAATGGCCATTTGATTGAAGCCGCAGTGGCCTATTACAATGCTACGGGAAAAAGAAAATTGCTTGATGTGGCCATTAAGTGGGCTGATCATTTTGATAGTTTGTTTGGCCCGGGTAAAAGGCATTGGGTAACCGGCCACCAGGAACTGGAGTTGGCCCTTGTAAAACTGTATAAAGTAACCAAAAATGAAAAATATTTGAAGCTTGCTGATTGGTTATTGAGTGAGAGAGGAAAGAAACTGGCGAAAGGATATACATGGACTGACTGGAAAGACACTGCTTATGCCCAGGATGTGGTTCCTGTAAAAGAACAAAAAGAAATAACCGGCCATGCAGTACGTGCCATGTATATGTACACGGGTGCAGCGGATGTAGCTGCCCAAACAGGTGATAAAGATTATATGAAAGCCATGCGTACAGTTTGGGAAGATGTTGTTTACCGCAACATGTATATTACCGGCGGTATCGGATCGGCGGGGAGTAATGAAGGCTTTACTGTTGATTATGATTTGCCCAACGAACAGGCTTATTGCGAAACCTGCGCCAGTGTGGGCATGGTATTCTGGAACCAGCGGATGAATGCAATGACAGGTAATGCTGAATACATTGATGTATTAGAGAGAAGTTTGTACAATGGCGCATTGGATGGTTTAAGTTTAAGCGGCGACCGATTCTTTTATGGAAACCCCTTGGCATCAAGGGGACAGCATTACCGCCGTGAATGGTTTGGTACGGCATGCTGCCCGGCGAATATAGCAAGGTTGATTGCCTCACTGGGTGATTATATTTATGCAAGAAGCGATGATGGGATATATGTAAATCTTTTTGTTGGAAGCAATACAACTATCAATTTGAAGAGTGGAAATGTGGGGGTGAAGATGGATACGAATTATCCGTGGGAAGGGAAAGTAAAACTGAATATTGATCCGGTTAAAAAATCAAAATTCAAAATTTATATAAGAGTGCCTGGATGGTCAAAACTTGAACCATCTCCCGGAAGTTTATATAAATACAAGACTGAAAACAATGATTCTTTTGATCCTGAAATAAAGTTGAATGGGAAAACAATTGATTATAAATATCATGAAGGCTATGCAGTAATTGAATCAGAATGGAAAAAAGGGGATGTCCTCGAAGTTAATTTACCGTATGAAATAAATATTATTGAATCAAGGAATGAACTAAAACAAAATACAAATCGCATCGCTATACAACGTGGGCCAATTGTATATTGCATAGAGGGTACAGATAATAACGGCAAAGCCTGGAATATAGTTATCCCTGAAAACACGAGGTTTGAGACCATTGACTACAAAGTACTGGATGAACCTGTTAAAGCTCTAACAGCAGAAGTGCCCGCCATAACAGTTTCTGAAGATGGTACATCCCTTAAAACAGAAAAGAAAAAAATAATTGCCATACCTTATTACACGTGGGCCAACCGGGGTAAAAATGAAATGCAGGTATGGCTGCCTGTAAAAATTACAGATGTAAAAATCAATTACACCCCGCTGCCATAGAATCAACAAACCAGTTAAAACAAACAAGCCATGATAAAAATCAACTTCCTGCTTATATTTTCAGCATTGCTTATTTTTTCATGTCAAAACACAGCCGATAAAAAAATGGAAACAGAAGAAAAAACAGAGATTGGGTTGCCCTACACCAAATTCTCCGTGGCAGAGGGTGCTTATGGTGAAACAGCCGGGAATAAAATAATCCTGTACACACTTACCAATCCCTCGGGCATGATTGTAAAAATCATAAATCACGGCGCAACGGTTACGCATATTATTGTCCCGGATAAAAATGCCGTGATGGGTGATGTGGCCCTGGGATATGATTCGCTGGCAGGTTATCTTCAAAATGGCAACCCGTATATGGGCTGCATTGTGGGGCGTTATGCCAACCGCATTGCCAATGCAAAGTTTACACTTGATGGCAAAACTTACACACTTGCCGCTAATAACAATGGCAATACATTACATGGCGGGTTAAAAGGTTTTGATAAAGTAAGCTGGAAGGCGCAGGATATAAATACCGACAGCGTTGCCTCAATTAAATTTATTTACGACAGTAAAGATGGAGAGGAAGGTTATCCTGGCAACCTTCATGTGGAAGTTATTTATACCCTTAGTTCTGCAAACGAATTGAAAATTGATTATACAGCCACAACAGACAAACCAACACCCGTTAATCTTACCAACCACAGTTATTTCAATTTATCAGCCGGAAAAGATTCAACCATACTGGATCATGAACTGATGCTTAATGCAAATCAATATACTGACGCCAACAGCAAACTAATCCCCACAGGAAAATTACCGGAGGTAAAAAATACACCAATGGATTTTACATCTCCAAAAAGAATCGGGAACGATATTGCAAAAGTTGAAGGAGGCTATGATCACAACTGGGTGCTGAATAAAAAAAGCAACGGAGCTGAGCTGATTGGTTCATTATACCATCCGGGCAGCGGCCGTTATATGGAAATATTGACCTCTCAACCCGGCATACAATTTTATACCGGCAATTTTCTCAATGGCACATTAACAGGCAAAGGGGGAATAAAGTATATCAAACATGCAGGGCTTTGCCTCGAAACACAGCATTTTCCTGATTCACCCAACCAGCCGTCTTTTCCCAATACTGTATTGAAGCCCGGGGAAACCTATAAGCAAAGCACCATTTACAAATTCTCAGTAAAATAGCCGTTAATAAAAACGGCTCACAAAATTGCTGCACGATGAAAAAAGGTTTTTTATTGTTTGTTGCCCAGGTTTCATTTCTTATTTCTTTTTGCCAGGTTAATACCTGGACAAAAGAAAAAGCCAATGCCTGGTATAAAAAACAGGGCTGGCTCGTTGGCGCAAATTTTTTACCCAGCACCGCCATCAACCAGCTTGAAATGTGGCAGGCTGAAACTTTTGATGCTGCCACCATTGATAAAGAATTAGGCTGGGCCGCATCTATAGGAATGAATGTAATGCGTGTGTACCTGCACGACATTGCATGGGAAGTTGATCCGGAAGGTTTCATTAAACGCATGGATCAGTTTTTAGCCATCGCAGCCAAACACAAAATAAAAATCCTCTTTACCATTTTTGACGATTGCTGGAACCCTGACGCAAAAGCAGGAAAACAACCGGAACCCAAACCGGGCATTCACAACAGCGGCTGGGTAAGGAGCCCCAATAAGGAATTGCACAATGATCCCGGCGGCTGGAACAAACTGCAGGTATATGTAAAAACCGTACTCAGCACATTTAAAAATGATAAGCGCATCCTCATGTGGGATTTGTACAACGAACCGGGAAACAGTGGCTATGATTCCACTTCATTACCATTACTGAAAAAAATATTTCAATGGGCGTGGGATGTGCGGCCTTCTCAACCATTGTCTGCCGGGGTATGGTACAATAATAAAACATTAAACGAATTTCAACTGGCCAGTTCTGATGTTATCACATTTCACAATTACAATAATGCAGAGAGCCTCGAAAAACAAATAAAGGAATTACAGCAATCGGGCAGGCCGGTAATATGTACTGAATATATGGCAAGAATAAGAGGCAGTAAATTTCAAACACATCTGCCCATATTCAAACAATACAATGTAGCCGCCATCAACTGGGGACTTGTGGCAGGCAAAAGCAATACCATTTACCAATGGGATACACCCATACCAGATGGCAGTGAACCCAAATTGTGGTTCCATGACATTTTCAGGAAGGATGGGACAGCATATGATGAGACTGAAACAGGCATAATTAAAAAACTAACCGGAAAAAAATGAGGGTATTTTTTTTATCCATTACATTTTTTGCGATTGTTACAGGAAATGCACAATCTTATGTGCCGGAGAAAAGTGACACAAAAATGAAAGTAAACCCGGTTGTTCCGGTAAAAGCGTATGCGTTTAACCTGAAAGATGTTAAACTCCTGCAAAGTCCTTTCAGCCATGCCATGGGTATGGACAGCGCTTATCTGTTGCTGATAAAACCAGACAGATTATTGCACCGTTTTCATAAACATGCGGGCTTACCGGTAAAAGATTCTGTTTATGGTGGTTGGGAAGTGATGGGAATATCCGGTCACACATTAGGTCATTATTTATCTGCCTGCGCCATGATGTATGCCAGCACAGGGAATAAAGAATTTAAAAACAGGTGCGATTATATTGTTGATGAATTAAGGAAATGCCAGCTGGCACGTAAAACAGGGTATATAGGCGGCATACCAAATGAGGATACTGTCTTCGCACAGGTGAAACGGGGAGATATCCGTTCAGCAGGTTTTGATTTAAACGGGTCGTGGGTTCCCTGGTACACATTACATAAAGTGCTGGCAGGCCTGTTGGATGCATATTTGTATTGCGACAATAAGAAAGCGCTTACCATTGCTACTGACGCTGCAGACTGGACAGGTACCATTGTAAACGGATTGAATGAAGAACAGCGTTTGAAAATGCTGAACTGTGAACATGGCGGCATGAATGAAGCACTGGCGAATATTTATGCAATCACAGGCGATAAAAAATATTTAGCGCTGTCCAGAAAATTTCATGATGAATTTGTGCTTGGAAAATTAGCCCAGCGGATAGACCCCATGCCCGGCAAACACAGCAATACTAATGTACCCAAAGCCATAGGATGTGCAAGACGCTACGAAATCACAGGCGATGAAAGGGACAAAACCATTGCGTCTTTCTTTTGGAAAACTATGGTAAACCATCATACCTATGTAATCGGCGGCAACAGCAACTATGAATATTGCGGCGGGCCTGATTCACTGAATGAAAGGCTGAGTGATGCTACCTGCGAAACTTGCAATACTTACAATATGCTGAAGCTTACCCGGCATTTGTTTGCGTGGCAGCCTGCCAGTGAATTAATGGATTATTATGAACGGGCTTTGTACAATCATATCCTTGCTTCGCAAAACCCCGAGAATGGAATGATGACTTATTTTGTTCCGTTGCGGATGGGTACAAGAAAGCAGTTCAGCGATTCATTCAATACGTTTACCTGCTGTGTAGGAAGCGGTATAGAAAACCACAGCAAATATGCAGAGCAGATTTACAGCCATGATGGAAATAACCTTTATGTAAACCTGTTTATTCCCTCCATGCTTAACTGGAAAGATAAAAGGGTTAACATAGCTCAACTCAGTTTTGTTCCTGAAACCAAACAGGTGAGATTGAAAGTTGATTGTGCGGCCCCTGCAAGTTTTACTTTAAAAATCCG
>JANRKT010000157.1:0-4973 GCA_033763355.1 Chitinophagaceae bacterium
TTTCCAACTACCCGTTAACAATCAAATGTGAGCAAAGGGTGATTGCTACAAAATAGGCCAGGGCAATGAGATAAGCTTTTAACTCTCCGCCGATTTGCACGGTAAAATGCTTTTTCATAATACTTGTTTTTTAGGTTAAACAATGCGGGCCGGATCAAAACTAAAGGGCAGTTTTCAGAAGGGTAATACGGTAATGCAACCCAAGCCTTATTTTGCATTCCTTTTAAAAGGATTAAACCATGATGAAAACGGGAAAAAAATACTTGTATTGTAATGATAATGATTTTACCACAGCACATTTTTAAAGTAGTTTTTGAAGCCATCCGGGCAGGAAAATATTCCCTTAATAATTTCCGTTTTAAACTAATTGAGCAATAAACTTTTAGCCCCGGCTTCTATCTAACACGCAATATTTACCTCTGTAAAATGAAAGGCATTAAACGGTATAAAATTTTTTTTATAATGCCAGGCTTCGCCTGCATGTGCCTGTCATTTACTTGGCCATGCATTAATCTTAATAGCTCATCGCACGTCAAAGAAAAAATGTTTGATAGCCCAACCCATGCGCTTTTAAATAGCAGGGATTCAGGCTCTTCCAAAATTGCTGCAGCATTATTGCATCTGGTAACACATAACGATGCTGATAAAGATCATGATAGCCCCGGGCACATAAACCGCAATGGCGACCAGGTGGCATTGAATTTCAGGATAATGCCTGAAACGGAGCAAAACTGCGGCGGCCTCTGTTTTGCAGTTGCTAAAAAAAGGGTTGACCAGGCCTTTAAAATGGTGACGGGGAAAGGATTAGCAGATTGGATACCCGATTCAATTGGTACAAAATACCTGAATGCACGACAGGCTTTTGACTGGATATGGGGAGTAAACACCCAGGATAACGATATGTGGCGCAGCCTTTATGGTTTAAGGGCATGCGGCAGCGCAGGGGCATTAAAACTGGCAGGCTTAGGCGAATTTAAAGTAGAATCGCAGGTTTGGAGGGGAGAGCTAAAACCAGGCGCTGTTGTTCAGACATTTGTGTACTCAGCAGATTATACCAAGGTGTTCAACGGCATAGATGCACCAAAAGCATACAATAACCTGGCGAGTTATGGCCACTCGTTTATATTTCTAGAATATGTAAAAGACCCTGAAGGGATTATTACCGGGATGAAAGTAGCAGACCAGGGGTTTCTTAACGGCAGGGTGCTGAATAAAGATAAATTCCAGGTTTGGTTTGGTGCAAACATTATTGACCCAAAGTAAAAACTATGATGCGGATTATTTTGATATTGCTTGTACTGCCGGCTTACCTGCCGCTAAATGCGCAGGATGCCATTGGCTATTTCAATAACCTTCAGCAGGCTTTGAAAAACCCTGAACAGGTAAAATACCTGAACCTGTCATCCAATGGCATGGATAAAATTCCTGCAGAAATACTTCAGTTTAAAAATTTGCAAAGGCTCGACATGGGCGATAATGACATTGCAGTGATACCTGATTTTATTGGTGAATTAAAATATCTTGAATACCTGAGACTGGATAATAACCCCATTGAGAAATTCCCTGTTTCCCTTTTTACATTAACACAACTCAGGCATTTGCGCAGCAAAGGCAACAGGCTTACAGAACTGCCTTCACAAATAGATCAGCTCGGTAACCTCACCATCCTTGACCTTGAGGGAAATAACATTAATAGTTTGCCCGATGCACTTTGTAACCTGCGCAGGCTGCAGGTGATTAACCTCATTTCAAACCGTATTGATCAATTGCCCGAACGTTTTGGGAACCTTGATGACATCAGGACTGTCTTGCTGGTGAACAACAGGATCAATCAATTGCCCTCAAGCATACAAAACCTCAGGTACCTTGAGGCATTGCATTTATCAGGCAACCGCATTAAATCACTTGCTTTTTTGTATAAACTGAAAAGCCTTAAATACCTGCGCCTTGAAAATAATGAAGTGGATAATATGACCGCAGAAATCGGGCAACTGGAAAACCTTATTGACCTGAACATCTCCCACAATAAACTGGATGCACTGCCTTTTGAACAGTTACTTAAATTAAAAAGGCTTTCTTCACTGCAATATGAAGAAGGAAATAATTTTACCCCGCAGTACAAATTAAAGCTCAGGCGTTATTTCCGGAAACGTTACCCGGCCCCGCGGCAGCAAAGGGCTGTGCAACCAAGGCAACCGGTTTTTCCGAGGCGGGCTTCATAAAGCAAGATGATACTTTAAAAAGGCAATTTCATTTTCGCCTTGTTTTTTGAAACTTTTTCCTTGTCCTTTGTAACCTGTAACTTGAAACTTGCAACTTGTCCCTTGTCTCTTCTTTCTTTTGTTTTTTGCATTGTATTTAATGATAAATTAGCGGAACTGATACAACATGAAAAGTATTGTCAGTTTCGGGGAAGTTATGCTAAGGCTGGGTACGCCCGGCCATCAACGCTTTGAGCAGGCCGGGCATTTAGTTGCACAATACACCGGCGGAGAAGCCAATGTAACTTCTGCACTTGCACAATGGGGCATCCCTTCAAAACATGTTACTGTATTTCCGGATAACAGTATAGGCAAAGCTGCAGTGTCTTATCTTTTAAGAACAGGCCTGGATGTAAAGCATGTTGTTTACAATGGTGAACGGCTGGGTGTATTTTTTCTGGAAACAGGCGCAGGGCCCAGGGCAGGCAGGATTGTTTATGACAGGAAGCATTCTGCTTTTGATTTGCTTGACCCTTCATGGTTCAACTGGAGTGAAATTTTTGAAGATGCTCAATGGTTTCATTTCACGGGAATCACACCCGCTATTTCTGCCAATGCAGCAAAAGCATGCCTTGATGCGGTGAAAGCGGCTCAGCAAAAAGGTTTGACTGTTTCATCGGATATCAATTTCCGGAGCAACCTCTGGCGCTACGGTAAAAAACCATCTGATGTAATGCCGGAACTGATCAGTTATTGTGATGTAATAGTTGCGGGTTTTGAAGATGTAAAAGCGATATACAATATTGAAGCTGCAGGAGAAAACGCCTTTACTGATATTTGTAAGAAATTGCAGCAGGCCAACCCTTCTCTAAGGTCAATCATTTCTACAAAGCGGGAATCTATTAATGCCTCTCACAATAAACTCTCAGGGTTTTTATGGAAAGATGGAAAACTATATCAATCTCCAACTTTTGATATCGTACCTGTTGTTGACCGTGTAGGCGGGGGCGATGCTTTCATGGCGGGGTATATTTACGGCAGCCTGCAAAAAATGAATGAGCAGCCATTAATTGATTTTGCTACCGCTGCTTCTGTACTGAAGCATACCATTGAAGGCGATGTGGACTGGATAACGACAAATGAAATTGAAACACTTGCTGCCGGAGACGGCAGCGGGAAATTAAAAAGATAACCATGCAGCAACTGCACCCCGTTATTGAGCAGATACTAAAGCATCCCGTTGTGCCCCTTTTTTACCATGACGACTCTGATGTATGCAAGAAAATAATTGAAGCCTGTTTCAAAGGGGGCGTACGCGTATTTGAAATGGCGAAGCGTGGCAAAAACATGTTTGCCAATTTTGAGCCGTTAAAAACTTTTCAGGCAAAAGAATTTCCTGAATGTTTACTGGGTGCCGGAACCATTATGCATGAAGATGATGCCAACAGGGTAATTGATGCAGGTGCCGACTTTATCATATCGCCTTGTTTTTCCACTACTGTTTTCGATGCCTGCTACCAGTTGAAAAAACCTTATATACCCGGCGCCATGACCGTTAAAGAAATTGCCGACGCCCGGGAAGCGGGTTGTGAAATGATTAAAGTATTTCCCGGTGAAGTGTTAGGCCCTGCATTTGTAAAGGCTGTAAAATCTGTAATGCCTCATGTGCACCTCATGGCAACTGGCGGCGTAAATTCAGGAAACCTGAAAGACTGGTTCAAAGCAGGCGTTTCCGCTGTTGGCATCGGCTCGCAGGTGTTTAAAGCAAGGTATATTGAGAGGGGAGATTACAATGGTATTGTTAAGGAGTTTGAGGAAATGATTGCAAAAGTTTAAAAACAATATCGCTACGTGTTGTCGCCTTCCATCTTCATTACTTTCTCAAACACTTCCTCATAATTTTTTTCAGTTTGCTGAAGGGTTTTTAATACCTGCTGGTCTGTCCGTCCGGGGGTCCTCATTGCGATGGATATGCAGCGAAGGATGAGACCCCTGGATTTAAGTTGACGGATAAAAAACACAGGGTCTCATGCCAGTGCACAAAACCTTTGCTATGAAGACCCCGTGCAGACAAAGATACACGCATAAGGTGGCCATCAGCAATCATCGCATTGTTTCTACTGATGATGATAAGATAAGTTTCAGGTATAAAGATTATGCTGATGGCAGCAAACAAAAAACAATGACGCTGGAAGCAACAGAATTTTTAAGAAGATTTTGTTTACACATCCTGCCGCCAGGTTATCGCAAGATCCGTTATTATGGTTTTATGGCCAATGCAAACAGCGATTTGCTGCAGGTACAGCAAAAAGAAATGGGTGTGGCTATGCAAACGGGGAAGGAAATGAAAAAACTTTCCTGGAAAGTAATTGCAAAACAAAAATTGAATTACGATGCTGACTTGTGCCCCTGCTGTAAAAAAGGAACGATGGTGACGATTTTACACTTTCCGGCCATTCGGCAGGCAGGGATGCCCAACGGGCCGCCGGATGCTGAATCATTAAAAGCATTATTGGAAATGATAAAAGGAAAAACGGCATGATGATTTTTTTACCGCCATGGAGCGGCAGGTAAACTATTGCTTACTCAAAAAAAATTGATACCGAAAAATAAAAAACAGCAATCAAAAAGAAGGTCAAAAGCCAACCCGAATGAAAAGATACCGCAGAACGGACTAATCGTACCCTGTTAAAAAAGAAAACTCAAACTTCTTCCCCCACCCGGCTGCTGCAAAATCGTAATTGAAACTCCATAATGTCTCACCGGCGGCTA
>JANRKT010000158.1:0-6014 GCA_033763355.1 Chitinophagaceae bacterium
TCAATTTCTTTTTCTATGTCAAATGTTTCATAGGTCTCTTCCCGCAGGTTATCTGATACAGCCGTAATGGCATCGCTCTGGTTAATGGAGAAAGCCACAACAGGCGCATAGGTTTTATCTTTACCCACCAGGGTAATATCAGTTCCGTGCAGGGTGGTTATTACGGGTATTTTTTTATTTTCTTTTTCCAGTATCCTTTTGGCCATATAAGCTGCAGCGGCATGGGGTATAGCATAGTGCACATGAAGCAGGTCGAGGTGGTTATTCTTAATCACATCCACCATGGTGCTTGCAAGGGCGGTTTCATATGGAGGGTAATCAAACAAAGGATATGTGGGCACCCGCACTTCGTGATAAAATATGTTGGCGCTGAAACCTGTGAGCCTTACCGGCTGCTGGTAGGTGATGAAGTGGATGAAATGGCCTTTATCAGCCAGCGCTTTTCCAAGTTCTGTAGCCAGTACGCCGCTTCCGCCAAAAGTAGGATAACAAACTATGCCTATGTTCATAAAGCAGGGTGTATTGTATTTTGAATTAACGAAGGTAACCATTATAGGGTTCAGACGGGTAATGTCATATTTTTCCACATTCCGGTAATTACCGCTGGTCATTTTTCACTATCAATTATTAAATTGTAGCTTTTAACCGGTTTGAATAACAGCTTTAAAACAGGAATAAATCATGAGAAAATTTATTGCAACAGTAATTACTGGTTTATCTTCTTTCGTTACACTGGCGCAGCAGGATGATTCCATTATTATCCGTAAAATAGCCAATGACGTTTTACAAAATGGAACGGCATATAAAAACCTGGAGTTTATATGTAAAAAGATCGGGCCACGTTTATCCGGGTCCCCGCAGGCGGAAAAAGCGGTAAAAGAAACTTACCGCATGATGAAGGAAATGGGAGCTGATACAGTTTACCTGCAGGAATGTATGGTGCCGCATTGGGTAAGGGGCAAAAAAGAAGAAGCGAAAATTATAATGGCAGGAGGCAAAGAATACAAGCTGAATGCATGCGCCCTGGGAAATTCTGTCGGAACGCCTGCAAGCGGAATAAAAGCCAATGTTATTGAAGTAAGGTCTTTTAAGGAGCTTGACAGTTTGGGTAAAGAAAAGATAAAGGGCAACATTGTTTTTTTCAATTACAGGATGAACCCCGCATTCATTAAAACATTTATGGCTTATGGCGAAGCAGGCGTTTACAGGGGCAGGGGACCGTCAATGGCTGCAAAATACGGGGCTGTTGGCGTAATGGTAAGGTCGCTTGCATCCAACCAGGACGACCATCCGCATACCGGCGCAACAACTTATGTGGATTCATTGCCAAAAATTCCTGCAATTGCCATCAGCACCAATGATGCGGAATACCTGAGTAATGTATTAAAAAGAAAAATGGCATCACAGGTTTATTTTAAAACCGGCAGCCAGATGTTGCCCGATGTAAAATCACATAATGTAATTGGTGAGCTGAAGGGAACTGAATTTCCTGATGAAATCATTACTGTTGGTGGTCACCTTGACAGCTGGGACCTTGCAGAGGGGGCACATGATGACGGTGCAGGCTGTGTACAAAGCATGGAAATTATACGTGTGTTTAAAGCAATGGGCATACAACCCAAAAGAACCATTCGCATTGTAATGTTTATGAACGAAGAAAATGGCTTAAGGGGTGGTGCTAAATATGCAGAAATTGCAAAGGCTGAAAACAAAAAGCACATCTTTGCGCTGGAAAGCGATGCAGGCGGTTTTTCGCCAAGAGGTTTTGGGTTTAGTATGAAACCCGGACAAAAGGCAAAGGTGTGGGGATGGAAGAATTTATTTTATCCTTACGGGGTTTATGATTTTACTGATGGTGGGGGCGGTGCTGATATAGGGCCGCTGAGAAGTTTAGGTACTGCTTTAGCGGGTTTAAGCCCGGATTCACAAAGATATTTTGATATACACCATGCAGAAACAGATGTGCTGGAAGCCGTAAGCCCGAGGGAATTGCATTTGGGTGCAATCAGTATGGCAGCTTTAGTATATTTGGTGGATAAGTATGGATTGCAGGAGTAATTAAAACAAACCAATTGTATGAGAAAAGTCATCTGGTCAATAGTTGTTATTGTTTTGCTTGTACTGGCAGGATTTATTTATTGGTTTTATTTTAATGTTTACAGCGAGGGTGAAAGAAAGGGCATTGTAATAAAAATTACCACCAAAGGCAACATTTTTAAAACCCATGAAGGGGAGATGTGGTTAAGCTGCCGCAATACCGTAAATATTGAGAAATTCTTTTTTTCAATTACTGACGTTGTTGTAAAAGACTCTTTAACAAGGCTGCAGGATGAATGTGTGCAGGTAAATTACAAGGAATACAGAAAAACCCTGCCCTGGCGGGGAGATTCAAGGTATATTGTTACGGGATTTCAGCGTGTAACAAAATGATTTGTTGCCATCAAACAAAATATCGCAGGGCGTTTATGAATGTCCGGCTTGTTTTTTTTCAGGTACTGATAAATTTATCAGATTTGATAATAAACAATACAGTAGCTTTTGCAAAAGCCGGAAAAAATTACGAACTTGTATGAGGTTTTTGTTTGCAACAGTGGCTTATGAGGACACGTCGCATTTTTCTTTCAGTATTGTTAGCTTCTGCTATTCTTTCCTGCAGGAAAGATAATAGCCCGTCGGAACCTCCCCTTCCTTCAGGCATATGGGTACCATTAAGTTTGGATTATACAGGAGATGTTACCGATATTTTTCTTTTAAAAAAGGATACAGTTGTTGTAACCAGCTATATGGATTTCAATACTTATCCAACCAAAACCATATTTTTTCAATCCAATAATGGCGGAAGAAAATGGTTGCCATGGAAAAGCATAAGGCTTGATGCAGGCGGGATACGGGGTATTTTTTGTTTGAATGCTAATTCCATCTATGCCGGTGGAGGAGAAGCTTTATATTATTCCGGCGATAATGCCAAAAGCTGGGACACACTGAACCCCAATAGCAATGGCTATATACCATTACATTTTTTTAATAAAAGCAGGGGCATACTGTATACTTCATCAGCAACTTTTTTAACAACAAACGGTGGCGTCAGCTTCTTCCGTGTTCATGACAGAAAGTTTCTAAAGGCTCAGTTTTTTAATAATTCTGTTGGTTATGCATGTACCAATATCAATTTGTTAAAAACAAATGATGGAGGAAATACATGGTCTGTATTTGGGCCAATATGGAAAGATCATGAGCTTATAAGCACAATACATTTTATAACTGAAAATACTGGGTATATGGTTGTTGATTTGTATATGAACGGGATAGCCGGCTTTATCAGGCGTGGATGCGATTTGTATAAAACCACAGATGCAGGAAATACATGGATTAAGGTTAATGATAAGATAGACGAAAACTTTAATATCGTACCGTATAGCTGTTATTTTTTAAATGAGCAAGTAGGTTTCCTTGCAGGCAGGTATAAAATATTAAAAACAAATGATGGCGGAGTAACCTGGTCAGAAGATTATGTTGACAGTACATTCCGGTCTATTAACAAAATGGTTTTTACAGAAGCAGGTATTGGATATGCTATAGGTACCGATGGGCTGATATTAAAGAGAAATAAATAGTCATGCCATCAAACAAAATATCGCCGGGCGTTTATGAATGTCCGGCTTGTTTTTTTGCCATCCGGAAATGGTTTTTGTTTTTATCCATTCATCCGCTGAAGTAAGGTCAGCTGCAATACAAAGCAGGGTGGCAGGTTTACAGGATTTCAATAAAGCTTCAATAAGCTGGTTGTTGCGGTAAGGCGTTTCTATAAATATCTGTGTGCATTTTTTCTTTGCAGACTCTGCTTCCAGTTCTTTGATTGCTTTTATTCTTTGGGCATTATCAATGGGCAAGTAACCCGCAAACTGAAATTGCTGCCCGTTCATGCCGCTGGCCATTAAAGCAAGCAGTATGGCATTGGGGCCCACCAATGGTTTTACCAATGCACCTTTTTCATGTGCAATGGCAACAAGTTCCTGTCCTGGGTCGGCCACACCCGGGCAACCTGCTTCGCTGATGATGGCAATGGTTTTGTTTTGTTTGAGTTTTTCTCTGAATATGTCTGACGTGTCTGACGTGTCTGACGCCTTCAGGGCGTCTGGCACATTATGCCATTCATAATCATCAATTACTATTTCCTTACAGATGCTTTTTAAATACCTTCTTGCTGTTCTTTCGTTCTCCACAAAAAAAACACGGCACTCTTTTACAGCTTCAATAATATAAGGGGCAATGGTATGCCGCGCCTGTTCATGCAATACGGATGGAATGAGATATACCGTGGATGTGGTGCCCTGCGCCATGCTTTAAATCTTTATCAAATGTAAATAAGGCCTGACGGGTTTTGCATTTCATTAAATCTGCCAGTTCGTGAAAACCTGTCCTTAATATTAAAATTCATCTTTCTGATGATACAAACTAATGGTGGCTGCAACAACCGCGTATGCGGGGGCCAGTATCCAGCCGATTACCACAATACCGTGCATCAGGTAAAACACAAGCCCGTTGCCGATAGCAAGGCCTTTGTGTTTGGCAACAAATTCAATGCTCTGCGCAGGGGTAAGTTTATGCCTTTCGCAACTGTAATCAAGCATGGAAAATCCGTAATAATAACATTCCACAAACAAAGCAAGGATGGGAGTGGCCCAGCCAATCAGCGGGATAAAAGACAGTAACAGGATGGAGATGGTGTAAACGGTTTGCCACAGGGAATTGCGGAGGGCAAGCTTTATTCCCCTTATCGCATCTCTGAACAACTGCGACCAGCTGAAAGGAAAATCTTTTCCTTCAAGAATGGATTCTGTTTTTTCGCTCAGGTAAGCAAAAACAGGCGAACCTGCAATGAGCCATATGTATTTAAAAAGGGAAAAATAAAAAAACATCAGGATGATCCAGAGTATAACACCGGCTAAGGTAAAAAAGAACCCCAGCCAGCTGTTCTGCATACGCTGTATCCAGTCTTTTATCCCGCTTGCTTCTGTGATGTAACCGATAAGGCCGGTGGCAGATTTGCTGAAGAAATACATGCTTACAATAAAGAGGGCCATGTACACCAGCCCGGGGATGATGATCCACTTCCACAGTTTGTGTTTGCGTATAAACTGATGGGCTTTAAAATAGGATTGTAATGCAATGATAATTTCCTTCAGCAAGGCAAGCAGTTTTTACTGTTTGTTTGGTATATTGTTCCGGGATCTGTCATGGTCCGTAATAATGTTTCAAACTTAACGAATATTTGCCACAGAAGAGGTATTATGCAAAAGCTTGGACTGGAATTTTATAACCGCAGTAATGTGGTGCAGATTGCAAAAGAACTGCCTGGTAAAGTACTGGTAACAAATTTTGATGGCAGGCTTACATCGGGAAGGATTGTTGAAGTGGAAGCATACAATGGGGTGGTTGATATGGCATCACATGCCCGCAGGGGCACACGTACTGCCCGCAACGAAATGATGTATGCACGTGCAGGTACAGCTTATGTTTACATCTGCTATGGTATTCATCATCTTTTTAATATTGTAACCAATAAAGTAAATATTCCACATGCTATACTTGTAAGGGCGGTAGAACCGCTGGAAGGCATTGATGTGATGCTGAGGCGCACGGGTAAAAAGAAACCCGACAGTACCCTTACATCCGGGCCTGGTAATGCAGGTAAGGCGCTGGGAATTTTCAATTATCATAGCGGCATTGATCTGACAGGAGATACCATTTACCTTGCTGAAGACGGTTTTAAATTAGGGAAAGGGGATGTTATTGCAACAGCAAGGATAGGTGTTGAATCAGCGGGTGATGACGCAAAGCTGCCGTACAGGTTTATTGTAAAAGGAAATCCCTATGTGAGCGGAAGAAAATTTTAAAACTCAAATCCTGAATTATACTTTTTAAACTGAAATGATAAAACTTTCGTCCCGCACTTTACTCCATTGGCTGGGTTTTTCACTCGGCATTGTTTTTTTTACTGCTGTTTTAATTTT
>JANRKT010000159.1:0-9449 GCA_033763355.1 Chitinophagaceae bacterium
CTGATGGGCTATGAGGAAGCGCTTATCAGGAATATAGAAGTAACATCATCCAAAGAAGTGGTGCTTGAAATAAAGCTGAAAGAGCGTATTAAAAAAATGGATGAAATTATTGTAAAGGGCGGAAGGCAAAAGAACAGGGCATTGAATGAAGCTGCAGTTGTAAGCGCCAGGCAGCTCAGCGTGGATGAAGCAGTGCGTTATTCCGGCACAAGAAATGATCCGAGCCGTATGGCGCAAAATTTTGCAGGCGTCAGCGGAACCAATGATGCACGGAATGATATTATCATAAGGGGGAATTCCCCTGCGGGTGTGCTTTGGCGGATGGAAGGGATTGATATTCCCAATCCAAATCATTACAGCACCCTTGGTTCAACAGGCGGGCCGGTTACTATTTTAAATACCAATACGCTTAAAAATTCTGATTTTATCACCAGCGCTTTTCCTGCACAATATGGCAATGCAATAGCAGGCGTGTTTGACCTTCGTATGCGCAATGGCAACAATGAAAAATATGAGTTCCTCGGGCAGATGGGTTTTAATGGTTTTGAATTTGGCGCTGAAGGGCCATTGGGTGCAAAAAGCAAATCATCTTTTCTTGTTAATTACCGTTACTCGATGGTGGCCGTTATCCAGAAACTTGGGCTGGATGTTGGCACAGGCGCTGCCACACCTTATTACCAGGACATCAACTTTAAAATAAATATTCCAACAGCAAAAGCAGGAACATTCAGTTTATTCGGATTGGGAGGGGAGAGCCACATTAAGTTTGAAGCTGTTGATGAAGACAATTTGTATTCAACTGATGACGGCAGCCTGAGGGAAAGGACATTTCGTTCACTAACAGGTGTAACGGGCCTTACGCATACTTATTTTTTTAACCCCACCACTTCAGGCAGGTTCATACTTGCAGCTTCTGGTTTTGATTCAAAGTACAGGGAAGATTTTTTTGATTCAGCGAGGACAGACAAAACCGCTTTTTATAAAAAGAACACACAGGTAAAATATTCTGCAGGTTACCAGTTCAACAAAAAATTCAGTTCAAAGAACCAGCTTACCGCAGGTGTGGTAGCCGATTTCAACAAGCTTAACCTGAAAAACGATTATATACCCGACGGTGATTCAATACTCACTACTTTTTTTGATACAAAGCAAAATGCAGCGCTGCTGAAAAGCTTTGTGAATTTTGCACACCGGTTTTCTGATAAGTTATCTTCCAACCTCGGTGTATATCACCAGTTGTTTACATTAAACAATACACAGAGCATAGAGCCAAGATGGAATATCAGGTACCAGATGAGGCCGGGCCAGTCATTGTCATTTGGCGCAGGACTGCACAGCCAGGCGCAGCCGCTGGAAGTGTATTTTTATGAAAGCAGGAACAGCAGCGGGCAGAAAGAACTTACGAATAAAGAACTTGGCTTTGTTAAAAGTGTGCACACCGTATTGGGTTACGATATCAGTTTTTCAAGGCACCTGCGTTTAAAAGCTGAAATATACGGGCAATACCTTTACAATGCTGCAGTGGAGAAAACAGCTTCATCTTTCAGCATGCTTAATGCAGGGGCCGATTTTTATTTTCCTGACAAGACCGGCCTGGTGAATAATGGTAAAGGCTATAACTATGGTGTGGAGGTTACACTGGAGCGCTTTCTTGATAAAGGTTTCTATTATTTGTTCACCACATCCGTTTTCAAATCGCAGTATAAGGGAAGCGATAATATATGGCGCAGCACTGCCTTCAACAGCAATTATGTTGTTAACTTTCTTGCGGGAAAAGAATTCCGGTTAAGCAAAAAATCATCGTTTGGTATTGATGCAAAACTTGCCTGGACGGGCGGGCAGCGCTACACCCCGTTTGATGTTGAAGCGTCTGAAACGGCAGGCTATGTGATATTTAAAGAAGATGAGGCTTACAGTTTGCAGAACGACCCTTACATGCGTTTTGATTTTAAACTATCGTTTAACAGGAATGGGAAAAAGACCACACAGAAATGGTATATTGACCTGCAGAACCTAACCAACCGGGACAATATTTACATCCGTACACTCAATCCCAAAAACGGCTCAACGGGGGTGATAAACCAGATCGGGTTTTTCCCGAATATTAATTACATGATAACTTTTTAATTGCTGTAATTTTACAGTATGCGCAAACACAACTGCATGATAGGGTTCAGTGATGCCATGCTGATGGTTATTGGTATCCCTGTGCTGGCTTTTATTATACCCATTGTGTTTTTTAATTGCAGGTTTGACAGGCCGCCCTTTTTAACGCCGGAAAAATATATGGTTACACTGCTGATGACTTCGGTGATCTGGCTGGGTAACCGTTATGTGATGATATACAGCCGCAGGAAATACCCTTTGTTTAATGATGTAAGAAAAAGGCTGTGGTTTCAGTCGCTCATCATGCTTGTATTTACCGTTGCAGCCAATATGATCCTCGGGGAGGTATTTGACGGTGTGTTCAGGGATGAAAGGGGGCCACTGACAGAAGCAGATGTAATCATTCATTCCAATTCCGCAGCTGTTTTCTGCACCATTATGGTAATAGCGGTTTATGAAAGCATTTTCTTTATGCACCAGCTCCGTCATTCAGTTGAAGAAACCGAAAAGCTGAAAAGGGAAAGCCTCAATGCCGAACTGAATGCATTGAAGACGCAGGTAAATCCCCATTTTCTTTTTAATAACCTTAATACCCTCGCTTCGGTAATACCTGAAGACCCAAAACTTGCAGTTGATTTTGTGCAACAATTATCAAAGCTCTACCGCCACATTCTTGAAGTAAAAGATGAGCAAAGTATATTGTTGAAAGATGAACTGGATGTGATGAAAGCTTATGCTTTTTTATTGCAAACAAGATTTGGCAGCAACCTCGATGTGGTAATTAATGTGCCTGAAGAAAAGCTGGATAAAAGAATTGTACCGCTTTCACTGCAGATACTGATGGAAAATGCCATCAAACACAATATTGTTTCTTCTGATAAACCTTTGAAGATAGAAGTATCTGCACTGAACGGCAGGCTGATAGTGAGCAATAACCTGCAAAAGAAAAACCAGGTAAATGAATCAACCGGTATTGGCCTGAACAATATCAGCAACCGGTACAAACTGCTTGGCAACAGCGGGGTGGAAGTAAAGGAAAGCGGTTCAGATTTTACAGTGTCTATTCCTTTAATTGAAAATTGATATGCGGGTTGTTATCATAGAAGATGAGATACCTGCCGCCAACCGACTTGGCAAAATGCTACAGGCCATTACTGACGAAACTGAAGTGGTAAAACGGATTGACAGTGTGGAAGCGGCTGTGAAATACCTGGCAAATGCGGGGGACATTGATCTTATTTTTATGGACATACAGCTTGCTGACGGCCTGAGCTTTGATATTTTTCAGCAAACAAAAGTTAAAGCCCCGGTTATCTTCACTACGGCATTTGATCAGTACACATTAAAGGCATTTAAGGTAAACAGTATTGATTACCTTCTTAAACCTATAGATGAAAAAGAACTGGAGCAGGCGGTTGAAAAATACAGGCAACTGTACGGGCAAAGGGAAAACGGTTTGCAGGAAAAGATATTGAAGATGATACAGGATGTAAATGTAACCAGGTATAAAGGAAGGCTGCTTATTAAACGCGGCCAGCAACTAAGTTATTTGAAAACAGAATCTGCCGCTTACTGTTACGCTGATGGGAAACTTTGCTATGCTGTTGATTTTTCAGGCGGCAAATACCTGCTCGAAAATAACCTCAGCCAGCTGGAAGAGCAATTGCAGCCGGATAAATTTTACCGCATCAACCGCCACCTGCTGGTGAATATTGAGGCGGTAAACAAGGTGCATACCTGGCTGGGTGGCCGCTTAAAACTGGAACTGCTGACTACAGCAGATGTTGATACAATAGTTAGCCGTGAAAGGGTACCGGGGTTTAAAGAATGGCTGGGGCAGTGAAAAAAAGACAATAATAAAAAAAAGCTTAAGTGCAGACTGCATCTTAAGCTTTCCTGTTTTTTGAATGAAATGTTTTTTTCAGTTTTGCAGGCTGTAACGGATTTTGTATTGCCCGCACCTTGATTTATTGAGATTGCGGTTTTGAATGTGGTGGCGCTTTGCAGGTTTATTGTTTTTGCTGCTGAGCGTAATGGGTATTCCTGCAGTAACATTCCATGCTGATGCCCTTGAATCCAGTTTTGCAATACTGGTTTTGGTTCCTGAAACGGCGCTTACGGTTTGCTCATCCAGGTTGCCTATACCTTTGAGGTAATTGATACCTATGGTAAATATTCTTTGTTTTCCTTTACCAAATTCAAAGCCAACTCCTCCTGTTATTGCAGTGTTCCAGTTACCGGCTTTGTAATTGTAAACTGTCTGGCCTGCGCTGGTTGAAGTATTGATTGCAGAAGCTGTGGATGAAACAAAAGCTGCGCCCAATGATGGCTGAATGCGCATATAGAGGCTCTTGTTTTTTACTTTTGAAATTCCCGCCTTTTCCGAAGCTTTTCCGCACCGGGAACTCATTGCATAACTTCCGCAATTTTTCTTTGCTTCGGTTTTTTGCTGCTGCGTATTTGACTGCTTGGGTGAAGAACCGGACTTCTTAAAAAATATCGGTTTGCTGCTGAACATATAGCCTGTTTGCAAGCGCAGCTGCATATCTGCCGGCGAAGCATTGTAATTATTCATCCCCGTTTCAGGGTCTGAAAAGTTATAAGATAACACAGAACGGCTTGATGCCACAGCCACATAAGGCCCGTGGTTGCCTTTAAACTGGTAATCTAACCTGAGGCCGAAATGAGGAGTAAGCACCCCTCCGGCAGGCAGAAATGATTTAAGGTTGTTATAGGTTACGGTTGTTCTTGAATTTTCAACACCAATTTGGGGAAGAAGGGAGAGTTTTTGTGCGGTCGCTGCAATACCTGTTGCAACGGATAGCAGGATGGTTAACGTTGCGGCTTTCATAACAGTTAATTTTAGAATGTATAAGTTAGAGCGATTCCGCCGCATGAAAAAATTAATTACACCAATGGCAAATACTGCCACATGGTTATGTGGTTACGGGATTGTTGAAAAGGGCCGTAATAATTGCTTTATTGCAGCTTATGCTTTAAGAAAACTAAATGCAAAACCTTACCATATCGGGAATCCTTCGTAAAAAAAGGATAAAATACCTGTGTGTTTTTGATGTTGCTGTCAAAAAAAGGCTATCTTCCGTTTTATTGTCATTTTCTCAACGATTACCTGCTCCTTTACAGCTTCTGCAATCCCTGATTTCAAGAGTTGTACACTGGGGTACCTTAATAAAAACCATACTCAATAAAATATGCGGAAGCTAAAAGTAGGAGTTATCGATCTGGTAAGCAAAGGCCCCAACGATACCTTATGGGCAAGGATTATGCACGCCAATTTAGCCAGTATTATGCCGCAGGTAGTGGCCACCTGGTGCGAAGAGGAAGGCCATGAAGTGAAAATGATCTGTTATACCGGCCGTGAAGACATGCGCAAAGAGTTGCCGGAAGGTGTTGACCTTGTTTTCATTTGTTCTTTTACGCAGGCAGCCATGCTGGCTTATGCCCTCAGCAATTTTTTCCGCAGCCAGGGGGCAGTAACGGTGTTGGGCGGGCCACATGCACGCTGTTACCCAGATGATGCCATTAAGTATTTTGATTATGTGCTCGGGTTTACCAATAAATCCACCATTGCTGAAGTGCTTGACAACTGCGCCCCTCAAAAACCAGAGGGGATATTTCTTTCTGCAGGCAAGCAACCCGTAAACCTTCCCGGCGTACGTGAACGCTGGAAATTTATAGAACCTACTTTGCAGAAAGCACCATTTATTAAAATTGTGCCGATGGTGGCCAGTATGGGATGCCCATATACCTGTTCCTTTTGCATTGATTCCACTGTGCCTTATCAGCCGCTGGACTTTGACGTGATAAGGGATGACCTGAAGTTTTTGCTTACCAAATTTAAAAAGCCAACCATTGCATGGCATGATCCCAACTTTGGCATACGGTTTAAAGAAAACCTTGAAGCAATATCTTCCGCTGCGCCTGCCAGGAGTTTTCGTTTCATAGCAGAAAGCAGTTTGTCCATCTTAACTGAAGACCACCTGAAAGTAATGCAGGAAAATGGCTTTGGAGCTATGTTACCCGGTATTGAATCATGGTACGACCTGGGCAATAAATCCAAAACTTCCCACATAGCAGGCCAGGAAAAAGTGAAACAGATTTCAGAACACGTTAACCTGCTTTTTAAGTACATACCTTATGTGCAAACAAATTTTGTATTGGGTATGGATTGTGATGCAGGCAGTGAGCCTTTTGAACTTACCAAACAATTTGTTGATAAGAGCCCGGCGGCTTTTCCCGGTTATTCTTTGTTATCAGCTTTTGGTGAAGCAGCCCCGCTGAACCTGGAATACCAGAGGGAGAACCGTGTGATTGCATTTCCTTTCCACTTCCTTAACAACCACCTGGCCATGAACATTAAGCCCAAAAATTATGAATGGGTTGATTTTTATGAAAAGGTGATTGACCTTACTGCATACAGCTTCTCACGCCGTTCCATTTACAGGCGGTTTAAAGCAACGCCTTACTTTACATCTAAATGGATGAATTTTATGAGGGCGGTTTCGCAGGAAGGGCATGGCCGCATCAGGTTTTATAAAACAGTACGCCAGAACCTGATAGAGAATAAACCTTTCAGGGATTATTTTGAAAGGGAAACCGATGAGTTGCCTGAGTTTTATGTTAATATCATTAAACGTGACCTTGGCGCATGGTATGAATGGTTGCCTGAAGGTTCTCTTCAGCACGATGCCAACGCTTACCTGCATAAAACAGCAGGAAAGAAAAATGCGGCACGTAAATACTCTGCTGGTAAAGCAGTGCAGGCTGCCGCCGAAGTAAAGGCTGAGCAGGCGTAAAGGATGTTTCAGTTTGCAGGATTCAGGCGACAAACCTCCCCAGCTTCAGAAAATCAACCGGCAGTTTTGTTTTCCCTTCCATAGCAAGGTCTGCTAATATTTCACCCACTACAGAAACAAATTTAAAACCATGCCCGCTGAAACCACATGCAATGGTTACATCTCCGTTGTAACCGGGCAGGTGGTCAATAATAAAGTTTTCATCTTTACTGTAAGTGTATAAGCAGGTTTTAAATTCAAGCAGCTCACCATTTGCAGCGGGAAGATATTTCTGTAATGCGTAACGTATGTCCTCTTCATCTTCTTTAGAAATATTCCTGTTCACATTATCGGGGTCGTTTTCAGCACCGGGAAAATGATGTGCTACCTTTAATCCCGCCGGGCCATCAAAACGGTCATTCGGCAACATGGGGAAACCGTAGTAAACGCCCCGATCTTCATCGGCAATCACCCAGCATGGAAAATTTTCTAATGAAAACAGCGCAGGCTTCAATGGTTTCATCCATGCCACAATTTGCCTTGTTACTTTAAGCTGCGGTTTTAATTGCGGCGCCAGTTTCCCTGCCCATGCACCTGCAGTAACAACCAGTTTTTTGCAATAAAAAGTTTCTTTGGAAGTAACAACCTTTATGTGTTCTTTTTCTTTTTTCCAGTCCAGTACTTTTTCATTTGTCCTGATGGAAGCGCCATTTTTTACGGCTTCGGCAATATAAGTGCTGATGGCTTTTTCAGGTGTTATAAAACCTGCGGCGGATTCAATAAAACTGGTAAAGCCTTCAGGAAGTTTAAATTGCGGAAATTGTTTTGATGATTGCCCCGGCGAAAGATGATGCAGCGGGATATGATGCAGTGATGCGGCATGGGTTGTGCCTTTTAAAACAACATGCCCCGGTTTGCCATGGTAAAGCAACCCTGTTTCATGATATAGCTGTATCCCGGTTTTTTCTTCAATCTGCCTCCAGTTGTAATACGCCCTTTCAAGCAGGGGCACATAATCGGGGTGTTCAAAATAGGCTTTGCGTATAATACGGCTCTGACCGGCATGGGAACCTTTTTCATGAGGCACATTAAATTGTTCAAGCCCCAGCACTTTATGGCCCCGGGCTGCAAGAAAATAACAGGCTGATGCCCCCATTGAACCGGCGCCAATTACAATAACATCATACTGGTTCTTCTGAAGAGCCACCATAGTATTTTGGGGTTTTGATCCATCATTGCCTGCAACCAAAGGCAGGCTCAGTGCTGAAGTGAGAAATTCCCTTCTTTTCATAACATTTCAAAGCAGGAACCGAATTTCATTAAGCAGCCGGTTGTTTTCTTTCAGAAAGAAAACGGTTTCACGTGCTTTTTGATGTTTTAAATACCGGAGGCTTACAATTAAAAGTAATGTTGAAAGAAACAGTATGGCAGAAATGAGCAATGTAACCATAGCGGTGATTTTAGTACATGTTGGGAATAATGCCCCGCAAAGGGATTATTTTCTGCCTGAAGTTAAGAAAAAGAATAAAAACCCAGTGCGGCGAGACCTGGCTGGCACAATAAACAGGCAAAAGGCCGGTTGTAAAATGATATGTAAACCTGGCGGTTTCCTGCAGCAGATTTATATTTTTAAAAACCTTTTATAGACCCCGGCATGTTTAGGTTATAGGTTTTATCATTATAAAAAAACATTCCTGCATCAGACAGGAATGTTTTAAAAAAATCAGGGCCATAACCAAAGTACCCTAAATAAGGATGGGTTTAATGAAGCTGATGGTGTAAAAGCATTTTAACGGCTTCTGTTTACAGCAATTAAGTAATGCAATTATTCTTTTATCATATGTAGAGGATAAAATTTTTGTATGGTAGAAATTTAACCGGCCGCTTGTATAGATTTTATACTACACAAAACTCATGCGAAGGTTGTTTCATCTCAATGCCCCGGCAATACATCCGCACATCAGGCATGCAATGGTGCCGCCGATAAGTGCTTTAAAACCCAGTTCAGTAAGGTTCTTCCGCTGGTTAGGGGCCAGTTGACTGATACCGCCTATCTGTATGCCGATGGAAGCGAAGTTGGCAAAACCGCTTAATGCATAGGTTGTAATTAAAACTGATTTGGGATTGGTGATTTCATTATTGTTGAGCATACCGCTGAAGGAGAGATAAGCATTAAATTCATTCAGTATGGTTTTTTCCCCCAGCAATTGCCCCACTTTCAGCATGTCTGCACTGTCAACGCCTATTATCCATGCAACGGGTGAAAAAATATAACCCAGCATCATCTGGAAGGACAATGCCTTATAAGGTGTATTGGCTGCAATTACATCATTCAGGCTGGTCCAGTCGCCGATTTTAAACAGTAAATAATTAAGCACAAATATCAGCGCTGTAAATGCAAGCAGCATGGCGCCAACATTTACGGCAAGTTTTAAACCATCAGTTGTGCCCATTGATAATGCATCAAGAAAGTTGTCGCCTAATTTTTGTTTGGGGATTTTTACTGAAGTATTTACCTCTTCTGTTTGCGGAAAGAGTATTTTGGAA
>JANRKT010000160.1:0-2401 GCA_033763355.1 Chitinophagaceae bacterium
GAATTATTTATATTAACAGCATTTGTCAAGTCTTTAACAGATTCTGTCAAATCCTTTAAAACATCAATTAGCTCTTTGTCCATAAAACCATTTTTGAAATTAATAATGAATCTTACATTTTTTTATAAGGTTACATACAACTAGTAGATTAGTGAAATTAGGCGCAATTCCGCAATTTTCAAACAGCTTTAACCCCCTCTTTATCAACGCTTTCTTAAATTACCCATTTTCCCGGCTTTTCCCCACCCCATTTCTTCCCAATGCATATTCCGCAACAGCTCCAATGCAAAAAACGCAATTGCCGGCTCAGTTTACCCGGCGGGCTTTTTATGTCCTGTCCTCATGCATTTCCTCCGGCAGTGGTGGTTATTTAAGGAGCATCTCAAAACAATTAACCCCGTCATTTCAGGCAGCCATACAATGCCGGCTTTCAGACAGCGGGGGATTCCCGGCCATGTATGCCGGGCGCAGGAGAAGCACAATAGTATTTCTTCTGCCCGGTTTATAACATTCCCCCTTCGGTCAACCATCCGACAACTCCTTTCGGCATCATTCATTCATTTTGTACCCTCAAACCTTCAGCATGACCAATCATTACGATATCATCATCATCGGTACCGGCAGCGGCGGAAGCACCATGGCGCACAAACTGGCGCAGAGCGGAAAGAAAATCCTGATACTGGAAAGGGGAGGCTTTATACCCAAAGAAAAAGAAAACTGGGACCCGCATGAAGTAGTTACCCTGGGCCGTTACCGCCCCAATGATGTGTGGTACGACCAGGATGATAAACCATTTAAGCCTTATATACATTACAATGTGGGCGGCAACAGCAAAATGTATGGGGCTGCATTGTTCCGCTTTCGTGAAAGCGATTTTGAAAGGGTAAACCATTATGGCGGCGTTTCGCCTGAATGGCCCATGGGGTATGATGTGTATGAACCGTATTATGAAAAAGCGGAGATACTTTACAGCGCACATGGCAAACAGGGCATTGACCCCAGCGAGCCATGGCGGAACAGTGATTATCCTTTGCCGCCATTGCCTTATGAGCCGCTGATACAGGACCTGGAAAAGAACATGCACAAAATAGGGCTGCAGCCTTTTCCCTTGCCAATGGGTGTGCGGTTGCCCCAGGATTATACTGCAACTGAAGCGCCGGTTGTTCTGGAAAACTTTGACGGCTTTCCTGATTTAACCGACAGCAAGGCAGACGGACAGGTAATGTGCCTTCGCCCCGCACTGATGAATAAGAATGTAACATTGATAACACATGCTTACGCAGAGAAATTGTTTACTGATGCAAGCGGTAAAAAAGTTACACGGGTAATTGCGGATGTAAAAGGGGAGAAGGTCATATTTAGTTCAGATATTGTGATTGTGGCCTGCGGTGCGGTAAACAGCGCTGCACTGATGCTGCGCAGCGCAAATGATAAACATCCCGGTGGCCTGGCCAATTCAAGCGGGCAGGTAGGGAGAAATTTGATGCTGCACCACAATGGTTGCCTCGTTGCCTTTACAAAAGATAAGATCAACGATTGTGTTTTCCAGAAATCACTTGGCCTTGCAGATTTTTACCATGGCGCTGATGACAGCAAATACCCGTTGGGTGAAATACAACTGATGGGAAGAAACGACCCCGATACCATTATGTGGCTGGCGGAAAAAATTTATCCTGGTAAAACCTATGATGAACTGAAACAGATGACGATTGATTTCTGGCTCACTTCAGAAGATCTGCCTTCGCCTGATAACAGGGTTACACTTACCAGAGAAGGAAACATAAAAGTATCTTATCACCGTAACAATTATACGGCTTATGAAAAACTGAAGGAAAAATTAAAAGAAATTTTTGTGAAGCTGGGCGAACAGGATGCAAAATACAAAGATGTGCAGTGGGCGGGATATGACCTTGACATCAGCGGCATGAGCCACCAGAATGGCACCATGCGTTTCGGGACCGATCCGCAAACATCAGTGCTTGACCTGAACTGCAAGGCGCATGACCTGGATAATTTATATGTGGCGGATGCAAGTTTCTTTCCCGGTTGCGGGGCATTCAACCCTTCGCTTACCATTGCAGCCAATGCATTAAGGGTGGGCGACCATTTGCTGAATGATGTATTAAAAGTAAAAGAAGAAACAAAAAGGCAAATGAGCACGGTAATCTGAAAAATTGTTTTCTCATAAGCAGTTGGTTTTTCTGCCTCATATAAGGCAGGGGTTAGGTAATGAAGGGGCCCCCGTTCCCGGGGGCTTTACCTTAAAAAGTATTACGTTGTTACAGGCGGCGGAAACGGCGATGTAACGTGTTTTAAAATTCCAATGGTATTTATATGCAGCAGTTAAGTAAATTTAAAACAATCCTTTATCATCTTTATCCCGGGTTTATTATTACCGGTT
>JANRKT010000161.1:0-7318 GCA_033763355.1 Chitinophagaceae bacterium
TGAACGTAAAGTGGATTACGAGGTTCCAAAGGAAAAACAATTCCGCCACGAGGAATTTCTTGCCTGCATTTCCAGCAATCATGAAGCGGCTACCGGCATCATCCGGAAAACAGCAAGGCTTGCCTCTTATTACAATGCCAGTTGGTATGTGTTGTATGTGCAGACCCCAAAAGAAGAACTGGATAAAATACCTTTGGCGGCACAGCGGCACCTCATCAATAATTTTAAACTGGCTACAGAACTGGGTGCAGAAGTAATACAGGTTAGAAGCAGAAGCATAGCCGATACCATCATTGAAATTGCAATACAAAAAAATATTACAACAGTTTGTATCGGCAAGCCGCACATCAGCCTGTTTCGGGTAATTTTACAAACTAATGTTTTTAACCAGTTACTAAAGACACTGTCATCAAAAGAAATTGACCTGATTATTTTATCATAATGCGGTTAAACCTGAAATCAAAAATTGCCCTCGGCGGTATTTTCCTTTTCAGCTTATTGCTGGCTGTCGGGGCGGTTAGTTTTATTTATTTCAACAAACTCATAACTGAATCAAGGGAGATTGTGAAAGATAATTATGAAAGCATTGATTATGCCCGCAACATGCTGACGGGGCTTGAAAAAATTTTCACTGATTCAGCAGAAGGGCTTAAACTGTTTGAACAGTACCTTGTTCTGCAAAAAGAAAATATTACTGAAGCCGGTGAGGATAAAATTACTGCTGCACTTTCATTGTATTTTGATGAGCTTAAATCCCCCGGCGGTAATAAAGAACAAATCCTGTCATCCATACGGGCTGACCTGAACAACATCATGCTGCTTAACCTGCAGGCCATACAAAGAAAGAACAATGCCACACAGGAATCCGCTGAAAAAGCAAAAATGATCATTACTATCCTTGTAACGGTCTGCCTGCTTATCGGGTTTACATTTATTTTTAATTTTCCCGGGTTTATCGCCAATCCCGTTTCCAAACTCACAGAAGGCATTAAAGAAATTGCAGCAAAGAATTACGAAAAGAGAATTGTTCTGAACCGTACAGATGAATTTGGCGAAATGGCAGGCGCATTCAACAATATGGCCGAAAGACTGGATGAATATGAACACAGCAATCTTGCACAGATACTCTTTGAAAAACAAAGGGCCGAAACTGTAATCAATTCGCTTAAAGATGCCAGCATAGGGCTTGACAATAAAGGAAAAATTCTTTTTGCAAACCGGCAGGCGCTTGCCATACTCAACCTTAAAGAAGCTGATGTGCTGGGAAAAAGCAGTGCAGAACTTGAAAAAAAGAATGACCTGTTCCGTTATTTGGTGCAGGCGCAGAATAACACCCCTTTTAAAATTGTACTGGACAACAAAGAAAATTATTTTACAAGGGAGGTGATTGACATTAAACCTGAAGACCAGCCGGCAAGCTCAGTAATTGTGATAAGGAACATAACCCCTTTTAAAGAAATAGATGTTGCCAAAACAAATTTCATTGCTACCATATCGCATGAACTCAAAACCCCGCTGGCTTCTGCTGACTTTAGTTTGAAATTACTGGAGGATGAAAGGATAGGCAAACTTACCGTTGAACAAAAAGAACTGATACAAAGCCTGAAAAACGACAACCAGCGTTTATTGAGGATACTGAGTGAGCTGCTTGACCTTTCACAGGTGGAAAGCGGCCGCATACAACTGAATATGCAGAATGTTTCTCCATTTGTTATTTTCGATGCAGCAATAAATGCTGTAATCAATACGGCAAGAGAAAAAAATGTAACAATTAAAAAGGAAATTGAACCGGCATTGCCGCCTGTATATGCTGACCAGGAAAAGACCACATGGGTAATGAACAACTTTCTTACCAATGCCATCCGTTACTCTCCTGAAAATGCAGAAATAATAATCCGCATAAAAAAAGCAGGTGATGCGGCCGCAGAATTTTCAGTCCAGGATTTCGGGACAGGCATTGATCCTTCATTCCACCAAAAAATATTTGACCGTTTTTTCCGTGTTCCGGGAACAGGCAAAAAAGGCAGTGGCCTTGGCCTTGCTATTTCCCGTGAATTTATTGAAGCGCAGGGCGGAACTATTGGTCTTGAATCAGGACCCGGCAAAGGAAGCCGGTTTTATTTCTTACTTAAAACTTCCAGCCCGCTTTAATCACCAGCCTGTTGAATTTATACTCCTCTCTTTCCTGTCTTATCTCACCCGTCCTCCAGTCCTGTACACCATATGTGGCCCTCATGTATTTGTAACTATGTCCCAGCGAAAGCAAAAAAGTTTCACCCTGTTTTGTACCAATGGCATATCCAAAACCTGCATCGGTATATAAACCACTTGAGTATTGCCGTGGAGTGGCAGGCCACCATATACCTACAGTTTCATTTTCCTTCTTCACCCAGGCAATATTCCAGCCCCAGTCAGCATATACAAACAACTTTCTTCTTTTTTCCCCGAATGCTTTTCTTACATCAATAAACAAAGGCGCTGAACGATAGAGATAATAATCAATAGCAGCTCCTGCCCCGATAAACCAGTTGTTTTTTTCAAACCCATTTACTGACTGAAGATTGCCCGAAACACCACCTTCGCCATTAAGCAGGCCAAACTGGTTGAGGGAATGAAAGCGCCATTTGTTCTTTTTCATTTTATCTGTTTGTGCATTTGCATGAAGAACCAATAAAATGAATACTGAAAAAAGTACCTTTCTCATATGCTTAATTGTTTACATCAATTTTACTTAGCAGCTTTATATCTTTTGCATTACTGTATTCATACTGGTATAATCCGTCCTTTGCCGACAGCAGTGCAATATTGTTCCAAGCAATCACATCATAGGCCTCCAGGTTGGCAATATGCTTCAGCAGCACTAATGCCCGTGGTTGTGTGGCATCGTATATTTTCAACCCGTCTTTACCATCGCACACAAACAGCAGGCTGCCGTCTTTTGATAAACCATGCGGATTGGTCATGGAATAAGTTTTAAGAAGGGATGGGTTGGTAATAGATTGAAGGCTTAGCACCTCAAGTTGATTGGTGAAGCCCTGGCATTCAGTTCCTGACCGAAGGGTAACATAGGCATGGTCATTATCTGCAATTACAGGGTCACAGCTTCTTACATGGCCAAACTTTCCTACTTGAGAAGGATTTGAAGCATTTGAAATGTCATAAATATACATACCATCGGTGGAGCCAATAAACAACCTGTTGCCGAAAGGATAGATGGTTTCAATACCAAAACCAATATTTACTTTATTTGAAAAAACGGGGTTCTCGGCAGTGCTTATGCTGAATACATTCAAATCATAATCTGAAACAGTATAAAGCTGATTGTTTACAATGGTAAACCTTGCCATTGACCCGCCCATACCAAATGGTGAACGCAGGAAGCCTCCGGTACTGTTAGCAGCTCCCTGTGACATCAGATCAAAAACAACAAAATTCTTTTCAGGATTTATCCCAAAGAACCCGCCATTTCCGCATTCCAGTTCAACTGTTGTGTCTATTCTTTTCCAGTCAACAATAATTTTGCCGGTATCCTGCAAAAAACCGCTGGAATACCTGCGGAAAGGAAATGCATCATCAATAAATTTCCTGGCCACCGCATTCAAAGGGTTGACAATATCAATTGCCACCAGGTCCATGTACATATCGGCATACAGCATGTCACCTTTTACAGCAAGGTCCATATTGCCCGGTATGCTGATAAAAGCAACATTCTTTGGAGATGATGGATTGGAATTATCAATAATATGCACTCCTTTGTCAATATCATTCAAAAAAATATAATTGCCCTTAATAAAAAGTTTGCCTGGCCTTTCTACCGGCTGAGGTGCATTGCTTTTTACATTGACTCTTACTTCTGCAGAAGTTTTATAAACCGGCTCAAAATAAGTGTAAGTGCGCAGGCATTTGTCTTTAAAACAGGAACTAAAAAACAAAGTCAAGCAAAGTAAACCCATTGAGGTTCTTAAAGCAGTATTGGTTGGCATAAAAAAGTGTTTGAAAAGTTGACATCAGTTTGAAGAGCTCCGTTGCACCGGCTTGGTCTTTTTACCCAAAATAACATCGGCCTGTAAACCCAAAAAGCTGATGTGCTGTTTTGAACCTGCAGAACGATTGAGGTTATTGAGCTGGTATTGAAGCACCGGCCCTGTTCTTAAAGGGAATTTGCCCTTATTGAAAATGATAAGTGAAAAGCCGGTTGAAAAAGACAAAGTGGTTTTATTTAAAAGACTGCCGTCAGCAAAGAAAACTCCGGTTGTATCCTGCAACAATACTTTACTGCCAATAACACGCCCGGGGTTAACGCTCAGATAACCATGAAAAGGCAAACGTTCGCTTTTATTGAACCGGCGGTAAACAGCAAGAGGCAGCTCGAGTAAATGGTATTTATTGTAATAAGTTCTGCTGTTTCCCGGAAGATAGTAGCGTTCTACCACTACACTTGAAAGGCCATTGTACACTGAACGGGTGCTGTTGACTTCATTTCCTACGTTCATACGGGATCCAAAATTGTAATAATTAAGGCCGGCCCGAAGAGCAGTTTTTTTATTCACCGGTTTTTCTATCCACCCTCCTAACCCAAAAGCGAATGAAGATTTAATAACAGCAGGAGTTCCCGGTATTTGACCTGAACCACCGGGCGCATTATTGGGACTGCTCTGGAAATCAGCCAATGCATTTTTAAACTGACCGTCAAGCAGCGCTTCAGTAATATTAGAAACGCCAGCTTTTACACTGATTCCCCAAAGCAACGATTGTTTATCTCTGTTTCTTTTTTCTATTGCCGTTGGTTGAGCAATAGCTGTCTGTTCATTTTTTCTGATTACATTTTTATTTCCCAGGCTTTTTACTTCTGTTGCAGAATCGGGAACCGTATTATTAATTAATGGCGTACGGTTAGGGGGATTAACAGTTACACTCGTATCACTTTTAACTTCATTGCTGATATTATTATCTTCATTGTTAATATCCCTTTTCTCTTTTTGCAAAGGTTGTTTTATTGATTTCCCTTCATCATCAGCAGCGATTCTGGTTTTTTTCTTTACATCAGTACGAGTTATTGAAGTAGTGCCATGTTCTGCAAACTGAACATTTTTGTTACTGCGGGGAGTGTTTTTTTGACGATTAGTTTCTTTATCGTAAATCCCCGCGCCGGAATTAATCTTGTCTTTATTGTCAGCAGATATGTTGTGCTGCGATTCGGTATTTTGAAGAGTTATAGATTTATTTTCCCTTTCGGTATCATTTATATTACTATCTTTTTTTTCTGCCGTTACTGCAATATTATTTTCAGCAACAGTAACAGGCTTGTTACTTCCGCTCAGCAGCCAGTATGCACCGCCGCCCAGGGTAAGCAATAGAAAAGGCAGCAGCAACAGCCATCTCCTGCGGCGTTTGTGTTCACGTATCCTGGCTTCCACCTTATACCACACGGGTTCAGAAGGCTCAAGCCTGAGCCCCTCTAAACGCTGCTGGATTTTTTTCTCAAAATTATTTTCTGACATAAGATTCCTGTTTTGCTTCACGGGAAAAATTTTCAATCCAGGTAATCAGCAGATTCCTGGCACGCATATATTGAGAACGGGATGTGTTTTCACTAATGCCGAGCATTTGCCCTATTTCAACATGGGTATATCCTTCCACCGCATGCAGGTTAAATACGGTTTGATAGCCTGTTGGCAATTGCCTTACCAGTTCTGCCAATTCTTTTGCACTTAAGTTCACTTCAGGATTGTCGGCCGAAATGGGGTGTAACCCGGCATCGTTGAATGATAAATCACTTTGGTAGCGGCTGTGTTTTTTGAGGTAATTGATTGCAGTATTCACCATAACTTTCCTGATCCAGCCGCCCAGTTCACCTTCAAATTTAAACTGGTGCAGGTTTTTGAAAACCCTTACAAAACCTTCCTGCAATACATCTTCCGCATCTGCCCTCGATTTGGTGTAGCGGAAACAAATACCCATCATCTGCTCCGAAAATGAATCATAGAGCAGGCGCTGCGCCTCCGGCCTGTTTTTGAGGCAGTCCCTTACCAGTTGATAGTGATCAGTCATGAGTGGCTGCAAAGTTCTGACATCAGCGCCATTCCTTTCGTTGCACAAAAGACAATCTTTTTTAAATACCGCTTCAGCCCATAACTTTGGCAGCTATGCACAGCCCCCTGGTTGAAAAAGATTTGCAATATGTATGGCATCCCTTTACCCCCTTAAAATCTTCGCCTGAACCAATTGCCATAGTTAAAGGAGAAGGGGTTTACCTGTTTGATGAAGATGGAAACCGTTACATTGACGCCATCAGCAGTTGGTGGGTAAATTTACACGGACATGCCCATCCCTATATTGCAGAAAAAATTTATGAACAGGCAAAGCAACTGGAGCATGTAATTTTTGCAGGATTTACGCATGCCCCCGCTGTAAACATTGCAGAAAGATTATTAAATATCCTTCCTGGAAAATTCTCAAAAATCTTTTTCAGTGATAATGGCTCTACCTCAACTGAAGTTGCAATTAAAATGGCATTGCAGTACTGGTGGAACCTGGGAAAGAATACAAGAGACAAGAGGCAAAGGGCAAGAAACAAAATTCTTGCTTTCAACAATTCTTACCACGGTGACACATTCGGGGCAATGAGTGTAAGTGACAGGAGTGTGTTTACACTCGCCTTTCAGGATAAATTATTTGAAGTTATTTTTATAGATACGCCTCCCTCCCACCCGCTTCCTGCCATTTCATCTTTACCGCTTAACGAAATTGCCTGCTTTATATACGAACCACTTGTACAGGGCGCAGGTGGAATGAGAATGTATGAAGCTGAAGCGTTGAATGAATTGCTCAGGATTTGCAAACAACATAATATTATCTGCATTGCCGATGAAGTAATGACCGGTTTTGGAAGAACCGGAAAACTTTTTGCCTCTGAATATTGTGAAGAAAAACCTGATATCACCTGCCTGAGCAAAGGCCTTACCGGCGGAACTATGCCCATGGGCATTACAGCCTGTACACAAAAAATAGTTGATGCATTTATTACTGATGATAAGCTGAAAACCTTTTTTCACGGGCATTCTTATACTGCTAACCCTTTGGCCTGTGCCGCTGCGTTAGCCAGTTTAGATTTATTGCAAAAAGAAGATTGTACAGAGCAAATTGAAAGAATTGAATGGCAGCATCAGGGTTTCTCAACTCAAATCCGGAACCTGAAACCCGGAACCCGCAATAAAATTAAAAACCTCCGCCAAACAGGTACTATCCTCGCATTTGAAATAATAACAGAAGGAAAGGATGAATACCTCAATAACATCAGCGCCATGATTACAAAAAG
>JANRKT010000162.1:0-3506 GCA_033763355.1 Chitinophagaceae bacterium
GCAGAAACAAAAATTAAATCTAATTTTATTGCCCCATTAGATTATTCCGATCCAGCATTCTATATCCAAAAATCTCCTGTCTTACAGTTCGCCACAAAGTGTTATTGCTTAGCCCCGCTTAAGTAATGGAAACTGTTTATATACTATTATACCTATGTTGACGAAAGGACCCGGAAAATCAACGCTGCTCGATTTTGGAAAAAACAGGTTGAATGATTTTTCCAATGTTGTTGTAAAAGATTTACGCGAATACGGCGTGGAGCAGGCCGGCCTTTACAAAGGCGTTGCAGAAGCATACAAAGGTATGCTTGATAAAATCCGTACCGGATCCGTACTCAGTGAATACGACTCGGCGAGGCTTATTCCCAAAACCGAAGAAACCAAAAGCAGGATACAGAAAAAAATTGATGGCCTGCTTGAGAAATATTACGAAACCAAGAGCAGGATTGATGAAATACAAAGCGGCAGCAACATCACCAAAGGGCTGATACCGCTGAAACAAACGGAGATCAATACCTTAAAGAACCAGCTCGATGATATTGAAAGTTCGCCGCGCAACAAGCTGGATAATAAATTCAACACCTTTAGCTGGGGCACGTTTATACTGCTTTCATTTCTTTTAATTGGCCTCTCATTTTACCTGCTCTATTTCTACATGTCCGTTGCTGATTTTGCGCTGAACGGTGTTGACGCCATGAAAATTTTTCGTGAGGGAAGGCTGAACATACAACTGCTGCCTAACCTCAACCGGCTTATTTACCTCATCATCAACTATCCGCCGCTGATTGTTTTTCCATGTATATTCTTTGGCCTGGGAACCGCCATTCATTTGTTTTATGAAAAAGGCGGCCGTTTCAGAAATGTGGTAACAGGCCTGCTTGCCCTGGTGCTTATTGGCGACCTGCTGCTGGCGTTCCAGGTACATTCTTCCATCAATGAAATTTTAATCAAGGCCAACAGGGAAGAATTTAAGTCGCTTATTGTTCCTGTTTATGCTGATACGCGTTTTTACCTGGTGTTGTTTCTTGGCTTTGGTGTATTTGCAATATGGACGGCTGTTTATTACCTGCTGCAGACCGAATGGGTTAAAAGGAACCAGATTAAAATGCGTTACAGCAGGATATCACGTTTGCAGGGCGAAGTAAGGGAACTGGAAGAAAAGCGGATGCTGATGGAAACAGAACTGGTGCACATTTCAAAAAAAATTGAGAACCTGAGCAAAGAAAAAGACAGGATGGTGCTGCCGGTTGACAACCTTGAAAAAAACATCAATTATTTCCGTGAAGGATGGAACGGCTACCTCTCCACTTTATACGGCAGGGAAAAAGGAGAGGAGCAGATAAGAATTGTAAACGGCATTACCGAAACCTATGTTAAGGAGTTAAAAGAATACCAGGAATCATTTTTTAAATAGTGTTTACTATGTGCAGGAGTGTATATGCTTTTCTTATTGGTGCATTGCTAATCGTTTCCGGGTGTAACGATATTCAAAAAGCAATTGACGAGGCTAAAAAAGAGCCCGCCGCACCGCCAAGGGATAATTATATTGTGTTGCTCGATTTAAGCGACCGCATTTTGCTCAATAACCAGCAACAGGTTGCAAAGGACCTTACCATTATAAAAACCATTTATGCGGTTTTTAAATCAAGGCTGCAGGAAAAGGATCCTACGCGTTTATATTACAATGTGCAGGATAAGCTCAAGCTGCTTATAGCGCCGCAAAAAACAACGCCCGAGTCAGTATATGATATGGCCGGAAACCTGAGGGTGGAATTATCATCGGAAGAACCGGAAAAGAAATTATCAGCAGTTGATAACACCGAAAAAATCCTGGATGCGGCATTACCTGAGATTTATAAGCAGGCTGTCATCAGCAACAACAGCAATGATTTTGCCGGTGCAGACATCTGGAAATATTTTAATGAAGACCTTGAAGATGACCTTGAAAAGGACGGGCAGAACACCCTTTTCATTATTACCGACGGGTACCTGGATTTTGAAAATACTATAGGACGGGAATCTCAAAAGAACCGTTACACTTCCTGTTTGCAGATCATCAGTGCCCTTAAAAATTTCCCTGACTGGAGGACAAAGTTTGATGAAGGCGATTACGGCTTGTTAACCGCAGGAAAAAAATTTCCCAACCTGAAAGTTGTTTTGCTTGAAGTAAACCCAAGGCAGGAATGGAGCGGCGAATACCACCTGCTTACCCGTATATGGAGCAAGTGGTTCAGCGAAATGGACATCAGCACTTACCGGTTTATAAAAGACGATAACATCAATGAAGTAAGGGAATCGCTGGAAAAATTTATGCAGGTAAAAATTGCCTTTAAGCCTGAGCCCGCCAAATGGACGATGGTAACAGAAAAATCAGCGCCTGAAGTTGTAATTGCTGATGCCACATCAAAAGAAAATGCATCAACAACATTCCGTAACAATGGCCCTGCAGACAGTTTAGAGAATAATACATTTTTTGATGACAGCGGTACAGACATGACTTTTTCAAAAAAAAAAGAAAACCCGATAACAAATAATTACAGGGACACATCCCGCATTACCATAAACCCTGCAAAAAAAGCCAGGCCATCCGCCAGAAAAGCCAAAAAAAATCAAAACGAAGTATCCTTTGGGCCAATACACTAAAATTTACTACTATGAGGCAAAATTTATTTTTACTGGTATGCCTGGCGTCAGCAATTGTTTTTTCTTCCTGCGCCAGCACAAGGGTACAAAACCTTACCAAAGCAACACTTGAAGCGCTGGAACTGGTAAAACAGGAAGCGCAGCGGGCCATACGCCTTACTGAAGAAAAAGTAAACAGGCAGGAAGTTGACCCAAACATCGGCAAAGAAGTTATAAACAACCTTGAGGCAACAGAAAAAAAAGTAGATGACCAGATTGTAAAAGCGGCGCAACTTGAAAAGCAAAACGACCGGGAAGCTATTTTAAAGTTTGCCGAAAGCAGCCACGTGATTATACAGAGCGCTTTAACAGATATTAAATCCCTCAACGACCTGTATGATGTAACCACTTTTTCGCAATTTGAAACAGCTACTTTTTTCCCTTTGGGAGGGTATATCATTCCGCAGGAAAAACTAGATGAAGCAAGGATTTCAATGGAGCCGATTGTAAAACGTATCATTAAATTTATAGGCGACCACCCTAACCAGCGGTTTGTTGCTGTGGTGGTATGTTCAGGGCATTCTGATGAAACCCCTGTATCCAAAGAATCCCCTTTATACAAGTCGCTGCTCCCTTTAATGAAAAACCCCAACCCTACACGCCAGGAGCTGAACCAGAAAATTTCAGAACTGAGGGCAAAAAGTATAGCACGCCTGCTTGTAGATGTAATTAAAGTAAACGAGGGCCTGATACCCAACCCCAGGCTGATTAATTACGACATCAAATGGCTGGGCCGCGGCGAAGCCTACCCGACCACCAAAATAAAAGACTATACTCCCAATGACAAAAGGCGCAGGGTAGTGTCTCTGATTTGGAATGTGTTG
>JANRKT010000163.1:0-2939 GCA_033763355.1 Chitinophagaceae bacterium
CTTTGTTCCGGGTCAACAACAATTGGCAAGTCTCTATATTTTCCTTTAATTCTTCTTATCACATAATCCGGTATTTCAACATCGGGCTCTTTTTCAAGAATATCTTTTAATCTTGGCTTATTCGATATCTGAGATGGTGCCTGAATAAAAAAATTCTTTCTTGTTCCGATTAATATTAACCTCTTTCTTCGTTGTGGTAACCAAATAGCTGCGTCAACAGGACAAAACACACTTACATAATAATCGGGCAACTTAGTCATTGCTTCCATTACAACTTTAAACTTTTTCATGCCGGGAACATTTTCGACAATATACATTTCGGGTTTTTCAATAGCTATATGACGAAAGAAATGTAAAAACAAATCATCTCCTGTACGTGTACCATGTATGTCTGCAATGGGCGAATATTTTGTACATGGGTATGTGCCTACTATAATATCTGTCTTTGGTTGCTCTAAAACTGTTTTATCTTTTATATCAGCAGTCAATATTTCATGAGAAAAATAGTGGCCATTTAGTTTCATGCAATGCGTAGCTTCTGAATCAAGATCAAGCGATTGAATTATTTTTACTCCGGCATGCATTATTCCTAATTCCATACCGCCGCACCCTGAAAAATATCCTTTAGCTGTTGGTCTATACACTTTATAAAGATAAAATTGCAAATAGATTATTACAAAACCTGTATGCTTTAAGACACAAATTAAAATATGTGACACAAACCATATTGGCCTTTAAGTCACGTTGAAAACGTTTTCTCCAGTGTCAAAAATGCTATCTTTATAACAACCATTTCAAATTTCACTCGGATTATTATGAATGAAGATTGGACAAGAGAAGAAGTAGAATTAATAGTTCAAGACTATTTTAAAATGTTCCAACTCGAATTGGAACAACACAAATACAATAAAACAGCCCACCGAAAGACCTTACTGCCTTTGCTTAATAATCGTTCTAACGGATCGGTAGAATTCAAGCATCAAAACATCAGTGCTGTATTAGCTAACATGGGGCAGCCTTATATTAAAGGATATAAACCTAGAAGTAATTATCAGCAAATTTTAGAAGAACAGGTTGCAAAGTTCTTAACAGATCATCGGATTGGTCTTGAACCAAATTTTGAACGTTTTGCTGATACTGTTATTGCCGCCGCTTATGATCAAATAAATTTTGAAACTATTGTCGATGAAGAACCCGAACCCTCTCAAGTACAAGAAAATGAACCAACATTTCGTCCAATAAAAATTAACTACTTGGAGAAGGAACAAAATAATCGCCATCTTGGGGAAGAGGGAGAGAAACTCGTTATCGCTTATGAACAATGGCGTTTAATTAAAGCTGGCAGAGAGGGCTTAGCAGATAGAATTGAATGGATTTCAAAGGAAAGAGGTGATGGAATGGGTTATGATATTCTTTCGAAAAACACTAACGGTACCGACCGCTATGTTGAAGTAAAGACAACTAAATTATCTAAAGAAACGCCCATTTACTTAACAAAGAATGAAATTAGTTTTGCTAAAACGAAAGCAAAAGAGTTTTTCCTATATCGTGTTTTTAATTTTGGACCGAAACCTCAGTTGTTTATTAAAGAAGGAGATTATGAAAGGTTTTGCACAATTCAGCCAATTACCTTTAAGGGTGTCTTTTAGTTCTAAAGGCAGCATGAGCATGCCAGAAACAACCATGCATAAAGATGGCGGTTTTGTATTTCGGCAATACCATATCAGGTTTGCCGGGCAGTGTTTTATTATGCAATGATCATCGGCTATTGCGCTAAATTACAGTCTGCCGGCATGATACAATCCAGGCAGTCATTTATCCCACGCCCGGGCATTCAGGTCTTTGAATGCAGAAATAATTTCGGTGTATTGGGGATTATTCCGGTGGAGAAGCAAAGAGTTAAGAAGTTCTTTCCCTTCAGCCATTGCCACACCATCTTCTTTAATGATAGTGCCGTCAGTGTATTTCCAGAACCAGAAATCAAACTTTCTTTTGCGGGCCAAATGACGTTCGTCAGCAAAATCACAAACATACACACTTACATTTTCAATCCGCCTGAAGAAAAGCCGGAGCACTTCCACCACTGTCAAACCAATTCTTTCATCTGCAACAGATGTATCAGCATCACCATCCATCACTTCTATATTAAATGAATAAACATTGTTTGAAATACCCGGATAGTCAGCAAACATATAGCTGTAATCGAGGAAATAAACGTGATACGTTATTCCTTTATCTGTAATGAACAGGTAAGAAAATTGATCAGCTTCCTGAAGCAGGTAGGGGCTTAACAAAGGGGTATTTATTTTTTAAATCGGAGAGCTTTCCCCCTTTTTGCAGATACTGGTGAATGGCGTTTTTATCCTCCAGCATTTTTTTAAAAATGGAAGCTCCTTTCGAATTGAGAGATTTTTTTATGGTTTTATTTTTTCCCATGTAATTGCGAATTTACAAAAACTATCCGGCTCTTCAATGTTCAGGTAACAAGCTTTTGTAAAATGCCTGGTAATGTTTTATCCAGTTTCCCTGCTTTTAAACCACATTCCCAAACAGTTATCACCTTCCAGCCATCTTTTTTCAAAGCCTTCACGGCCTTTTCATCATTGGCTTTGTTGCGGTTTATTTTATCAAGCCACCAGCGGGTTCTTGTTTTGGGCACTACATAGTATTTACAGTTTTTGTGCCCGTGCCAGAAACAACCATGTATAAAGATGGCGGTTTTGTATTTGGGTAAAACCACATCGGGTTTACCGGGCAACCTCACCTCCCGCCTGTGTCGGGACAGGCCCTTCCCCTCTCCTTCAGGAGAGGGGTGATAACCATGCAGGCGATAACGAAAGCCGTTTGCATGCAGAAATTTTCGCACCAGCATTTCGGGTTTGGTGTTGCCGCTGCGGATGCGGCTCATGTTATAACTGCGGGTTGCCTTATCATGCACA
>JANRKT010000164.1:0-13440 GCA_033763355.1 Chitinophagaceae bacterium
GGCCTGATACCCAACCCCAGGCTGATTAATTACGACATCAAATGGCTGGGCCGCGGCGAAGCCTACCCGACCACCAAAATAAAAGACTATACTCCCAATGACAAAAGGCGCAGGGTAGTGTCTCTGATTTGGAATGTGTTGCCCGGCTCACTTTACATACAGGGGCTTGATACCGAAACGGAGACAGATTAGGAAAGCCTTTCTGAACATTTTATAGTTGCTTTCTGTAAACGGGGCCTCAATGGCCCCTACCCGCTTTATGGTATTGTGCAGGGTTATTCTTTTTGCTACCTTTTGAAAAAAATGAAAAGCATGAGAGCCCTGCCTCAGGTTTTCCACCGCCAGCTTACCCTTTTATTTTTCCTTTCTTCGCTGTTGCTCCAGCAATGCAGCACCGTGCGACTGATACAGGAATACGATGAAGTGACAGACAGGAAAATCACTTCCCTCCAGGAAAAAACATCAAAATTTTTTGTGCAGATGGAGCGGCACATCGGTAAACCGGAAGCGGCATACGAAAATTTTATTCCGTTTTATGATGATGTAAAAACAGATATTAATGTACTGCAGGTAAGGACCAAAGCAATACCTAAAAGCGATATAACACAGCAACAACTCACCTCATTGCTAAGCCAGATGGGTAACCTGGAAAAACTGCACCGCCTTGGCTTTAATTCATTTGAAGAACTTGTTCCTGCAAAAAATGCCATTGAACAATCTTTTGCCGCCATACTGCAATTACAAATGGCGCTGAAGAACCGCATCAAAGTATAAACCATTTAAAAAGAAAACCATGCCGGTATCTGATATCAACTTTTCCGAACTTGTAAAAAACATGGCCAATGCTGCACAGGGTGCTTTAAAAAGCCATTGGAAAGACATCAAACCATTTGCTGAGCAGCAACTGAAAAGTTTTGCCCAAAACATCAAGCTGATTGGCGAACTGAAACTGAAAGGAAAAATCACCGAAGAAAAAGCAAAACTCCATCTCGCTATTCAAAAAGAATCTGCCCGTACAGTATTGCTTACCATTGAAGGCATTGGTATTGTTGCGGCAGAAAACGCCATTAATGCCGCCATCTCCGTTGTAAAAACAACGGTTAACAAAGCCATTGGCTGGAGCCTGCTTTAGCAATACGGGCAAATCATTATTTTCACAGAACGAAAGTTAACCCGGGGCAATATTGCCTTTGGGTATCTCTTTTCTGTTATCTGCAAAACCGGAGGAATCAAATACATCATGGCGAAAATCAATACCATCATCTTTGATCTTGGCGGGGTTTTAATTGACTGGAACCCTAAATATGTTTATGAAAAAATATTCAGTTCTGCTGAAGAAATTAAATGGTTTTTTGATAACATCTGCACAGCAGACTGGAATGAAGAGCAGGATGCGGGCCGGCCGCTTCACGAAGCAACAGAATTACTCGTAAAACAATTTCCCCGGCACGAAGCCAACATCCGTGCCTATTACGACCGCTGGGAAGAAATGCTTGGCGGGCCGATTCATGAAACAGTAGAAATATTCCGAAAACTGAGACAAAATAAAAACAACAGGATTTTTGCTTTAACCAACTGGAGCGCCGAAACCTTTCCCGTTGCTTTGCAGAAATACGATTTCCTGCACTGGTTTGACGGCAGGGTGGTAAGCGGTGAAGAAAAAACCAGAAAACCCTTTCCTGTTATTTATAAAACTTTGATAGAACGGTTTAGCATCAACCCTGCCGATGCACTATATACCGATGACAATGTAAGGAACCTGCACCCCGCAAAAGATTTGGGTATGTACACCATCCATTTTCAAAGCCCGCAGCAGTTTGCCAAAGAGCTTGGGCTCTTGGGAATTCTTTAGCAGTATTCGTTAAAGTTTGGATAACTGTGATGGCATTTTTTTACATGGTATCTCTTTTGAGTCTATACCAGCAGGGAGGAATTATATTATGACAAACAGAATTGTACTCATTGCATTGATCGTTTCAGCATTTGCCATCATGGGCTGCAGCAGCAGCAACAAAGCAGTTTCTTACAACGAAGACAAGGTTTTTTACGAGAAACTGAAAAAATTTAAAAAGAAACCCCATGACGAATTGCTGAAAAAAGAAGTGGTTGCATTTTATGAACAGGCTGTTAAGCAGCACGAAGATAAAATAGCCGCTTACCGCTCAGGTTCTGAATTAAGCAGGTATGACAGGATTATTTCAGAATACAACTCGCTGCAATGGCTGGGTGATTTAATCCGCGGTTCCGTAGCAAACAACCTGGTCAAAACAATCAATTATTACCAGGTAATTCAGCTTACCAAAGAAGAAGCGGCAGCAGCATATTACAATGCAGGGCTTGATTATCTTGATAAGGAAGAAAGGGAAGACGTCAAAAAAGCCTATAATGCTTTTAAGAAAACCGGTCAGTATGTGAGCAATTACAAAGACGCTGCACGTAAAATGCAGGAGGCTTATGACAGGAGCATCGTCAACATTGTGATTAACCCCATTCGTGACAACAATTTATTTTTTACCAATTGGAACACCAGTTTCAGAAACGACCGTTTACAGGAATCTTTGGTAAGGGACCTGGGCGGGCAGTATGCCAGCACTGTTCCGGCAAGATTTTATACTGATTGGGAAGCAAGAAGGAATAATATCAGCGCAGACTGGGTTGTTGACCTTAGCTGGAATAACCTCTATGTTCCTCAACCTTCAACCAACAGGTATAGCAGGAATGTTTCCAAAAATATACAAACCGGAACAGATACTTCGGGAAAGCCCGTTTACAAAACGGTTTATGCCACATTACAGGTTACCAGAAGGTTCTTTAATGCAAATGGTGAAATGGAATACCGTATAACAGAAACAGGATCCGGAAAAAACATTGGATGGAACAGGCTAAACGCAGATTATAACTGGCAGGAAGAATATGCAAGCTATACCGGCGACTCAAGGGCTTTGGACAGTGCGGACTGGGCATTGATCAATAATACGAACTACAGGATGCCAAACAGGGAGGATATAGTTGAAGAAATGTTCAGAAGGATCTATCCTGACCTCAGAAACAGGATACGTAACGAAGCAGACTGGTAAACCAATCAATGAAAACAATAATACCCCATTTTGCAATAATGCAGGATGGGGTTTTTATTTAAACAACTGGTAAATGAGCAGGCTGGTTAAATATGCAAGCACCGTCATATATACCAGCTGAATCAGCGGCCACTTCCAGCTCCGGGTTTCCCGCTTTACTACTGCAAGTGTGCTCATGCATTGCATGGCAAGCAGATAAAATACCATTAATGACAGCCCTGAAGCAAGCGTATAAACTTTAGACCCATCCGGTTTAACAGCCGACCCCATCTTTTGCCTCAGCGGCAGGGTGTTCGATTCAGCATCTTCGCCTACGCTATAGAGTGTCGCCATCGTTCCCACAAAAACCTCCCGTGCAGCAAAAGATGTAACCAGTGCAATGCCGATTTTCCAGTCGTAGCCGAGTGGTTCAATAACAGGTTCAATGCTCCTTCCCAAAATACCGGCATAGGAATTTTCAAGCAGTTTTGCTTTTTTCTCAGCATTGAGTGCTGCTGCATTTGCCGGTTGCTGTTTTATTTGTTCAGTATAATCACGTCTTATTGAATCCCTTTTCTCCTGCGGACCGAAAGAACTTAATGCCCAAAGCAAAAGCGATATTACCATAATTACCTTACCCGCATCCACCACAAAAATCTTTGCCTTTTGTATCATGGTAAGCAATATGTTTTTCCATCTTGGCTGACGATATACCGGTAACTCAAGTATAAAAAAGCTTTTTTCCTTTATCCTGATAAACCATTTCATAATGAAGGCTACCAATAGCCCCATGAAAAGGCCAAGCAGGTAAAGCCCCATCATTACAAGGCCCTGCAAACCCAGGAAACCAAGAAAATATTTTTTGGGTATAACCAATGCAATAAGAATAGTAAATACCGGCAACCTTGCGCTGCAACTCATCAATGGTGTAATCATAATGGTGAGCAGCCGCTCTTTGCGGTTTTCAATATTTCTTGCGCTCATAATAGCCGGGACTGCACAGGCAAACCCGCTTATCATCGGCATAACACTTTTTCCGTTAAGTCCCACTTTACGCATCAATCTGTCGGTTAAAAAACTGATGCGGGCCATGTAGCCTGTATCTTCCAGTATGGTGATCAGCCCGAATAAGATCATGATTTGAGGAACAAAAACAAGAATACCGCTAAGGCCGGCAAGCACACCATTAACCAGCAGGTTGCTGAACCAGTTTTCAGGCATAATGCCCGAAAGCCAGTCGCTTAAATTTCCGAATGCCCATTCAATGGCATTCATGGGGTATTCGGCCACCCAAAAAATACTTTGAAAAAGCAGGAACAATACAGTCAGTAAAATAAGATAGCCCCATACACGGTGTAAAAGAATGCCGTCAATCTTTTCGGTAAACGCCTGCCGCTTTTCCGGGGTGGTTTCTTCAACCGCAGTTTTTACAATCTGGTTGATGCGTACATAACGCTGTAATATCTCATCTGCCTGCACCCTTGTGTGGCTGAATTTATTGCTGATCTCAATATTTTCTATTTGTTCCTGTTTCACCGGGTCCAGGTCAAAAGACTCGTGGTTGATGAGGTAATGAATGGCGGAGTAACTGCTCAGCTCAGGAAAGATTTCCTTTATCTGCTCAACCGGTTTGGAGGCAAGGTTGCTGTTGCTGATAAATTCGCCAGCAGGAACCTTTTTACTGACCGACACCGTTTCCTCAATAATTTTTATCAGTTGCTGGATGCCTTTGCCTAATCTCGGGTTAATGGTAACAACAGGTACGCCGAGGGCCCCCTGCAATTCCCCTGCATCTACTTTTATCCCTTTTTTCTTTGCAAGGTCTGCCATGGTTAAGGCCACCACCACAGGAATGTTCAGGTCAATTACCTGTGAAGCAAGCAGCAGGTTTCTCCTCAGGTTGCTTGCATCAGCTACTACAATAACCACGTCAACCTTATCGTCCTTTCCGGGGTTCATTAACATGCGGTAAGTAACCCATTCATCTTCCCTGCGGGGATAAAGACTGTAACTACCCGGCAAATCAATAACTGTTGCTTTTAATTCCTTTGAAATATTCAGCACCCCCGTTTTCTTTTCAACAGTAACACCAGGAAAATTTCCTACTTTCTGGTTCAGCCCCGTTAGAGAATTAAAGAGGGAGCTTTTCCCGCTATTGGGGTTACCTGCAAGGGCAATATGTATGTGATTCTTCAAATGTTTCCGGTCAAGTCTGCAAAAATAAAGAGTGCGTGGCATTGGCCGGTTACGAAAGGAGTAAAAAGGCGTTACCGGGCGATTTTAATGAATATTTTTATAAAATATAAACCGCAAAATATTTTATCCCTGTTAGCCTGTAACTTTACGCCCCAAAGCATGTACCTCTACCAGCATGAAACACATCATTTTTTTTCTTTTCCTCTCCCAGATTGCTTTTGCGCAAAAACTTAAAAAGGCAGACCGGGCTATTGCAGATAACCTTAAAAGCCATGTCAGTTATCTTGCCGCAGATAAATTAGAAGGCCGCCGTGCAGGGACTGAAGGTGAAAAAATGGCCTATGAATACATCAGCAATGAGTTTAAAAAATGCGGACTGGATACAAAAGGAGAAGGGAAAAGCTATCTCCAGTCATTCCAGATTGATGACGGGAAACAAATTATGCCGGGTACTTATTTTTTTGTGAACGGGAACGAGTTAAAAAGCGGGCAGGATTTTTTTCCGTTCTCAACAAGTCCCAATTCAAAAGTTCTTGAAGCTGCCGTTTCCGTTTCCCTTTCTGAAAGCAACCTGCCCTGGTTTAAAGATATCGGCGATGCACTTATGAACAACCAGGGCAACCCCCATTTTGATATTAAAGAACACATCCGGAGCGAAGTAAAGAATGCGGCTGCAAAAGGGGCCACGGCTTTAATTTTATTTAACTCCTCCTCTGTAAGTGATAATATAAAGTTTGAACCGAAGGATAAATCAGGAACAACCGCTATTCCGGTTGTGTACCTCACCCCTTCAGCAAAAGAAAAATTCTTTAAAGATGAATCGGCCGCCTACGACATTAAATTAAAGATTGAGCTTGGCGATAAAAAAAGGCAGGCGCATAATGTAGCGGGGTACATTAATAACAATGCTTCAACAACTGTTATCATCGGCGCCCATTATGACCACCTTGGTTATGGTGAAGACGGAAACTCCATGTTACGCACAGGCGAAAAGCTGATACACAACGGGGCCGACGACAATGCCAGCGGTACTGCCGCTTTGATAGAACTGGCTAAAATGCTCAAAAAGTCAAAATTAAAAAACAACAATTACCTGTTTCTTGCTTTTTCAGGCGAAGAACTTGGTTTGTACGGTTCTAAATACTTTACAGAAAACCCGACTGTTGAACTGCGTTCGGCCAATTACATGATCAATATGGATATGGTGGGCCGATTAAACGACAGTTCAAAAACGGTAACCATAAGCGGCTTTGGAACTTCGCCGCTTTGGGGTGAAATAATAAAACCGGGAAAGAATACTTCCTTTAACATACGTATTGACTCCAGCGGAACTGGCCCCAGCGACCACACTTCTTTTTACAGAAAAGATATTCCTGTTTTATTCTTCTTTACAGGTTTGCATACGGATTATCACAAACCTTCTGATGATTCAGATAAAATAAACTATCCCGGCGAACTTCTGATAGTGAAATACATTTACAGCCTGCTTACCGAAGTTGACAAAAGAAAAAACAAACTGGCCTTTACCAAAACAAGGGAACAGCAAACCACTACCAGTGCAAGGTTCTCTGTAAGCATGGGCATCATGCCTGATTATACATTCAGCGGGGCGGGGGTTAGAGTGGATGGCGTGAGCGATGGGCGGCCTGCGCAAAAAGCAGGAATAAAAGCGGGGGATGTGGTTACACAATTGGGCGACTACAAAGTAACATCAGTAGAAACCTATATGCAGGCGCTGGGCAAGTTTAAAAAAGGCGACAGTGCTAATGTAAAAGTGAAAAGAGGAAGCGACGAACTTTTATTTGAGATAACTTTTTAGTATGAAACTGAAAATGGACAACGACGCCCTTGCGGAGGAGTTCTTTGAACAAACTCATTTGCTGGGAATAGTTGCACCCGTTAAAGATTACCAGTTCTGCTGGCACCTGAACCAGGAGTTGCAGATGAATTTTCGGCTGAATAATGACATTGAGATACAGCTTACCAAAAAACAGCGTAAATATTTTTTCTCAGTTTACGAATACCATGAACCAAATGGTTCGCTTATGCATTATTTATACAACAACCAGCATGAGGGGGAATACCTGTTGCCTGAATTTAAGCACCTTGATTTTCTCTGGCTTTTAAAAGGCGACCTGGTTAAAGATGAAGACGTACAAAACCTGCAGCAATCCATTAAATCCATTCATGCCGTGCAATTGGTTACGGAGCTGGCTGGTGTAAAAATTAAAAACAAGGGGCACCTGATATTTTAGCATGCAGATAATTTTACCGTTTCATATTTTCAATTTTCTCTTATGTGGAAAGAAGAAAACAACAAGCTGTATAAAAAATTTGAGTTTAAAAACTTTTCAGAAGCATTTGCTTTTATGACAAGGGTAGCCATGGAAGCGGAAAAGATGAATCACCATCCTTTATGGACCAATGTATGGAACCGGGTTGAAATATGGCTTTCCACCCACGATGCCGGGGACATTGTTACTGATAAAGACCGCAAACTGTCGCAAAAGATAGATGCGCTGTTGTGATTATTTTATAAATGGTATTACTGAAATCGTTACTGATTTCTTCTCCTTCATCCAACCAATTGGCTGAGTAAAATCATCCAGTTGATATTTTTTTAAAACCGCTTCCACTTCTTGTATTTCGAATTGTTTTACGGCTATCAACAATCCGCCGCTGGTTTGCGGATCCGCCAGAACTGCTTTCTGAAATGCAATTTCACCATCTGAAACAAATTCAATCTTGTTTCCGTAACTGTCCCAGTTGCGGTGGGTTCCGCCGGGTATGGAGTTTTGATCAACATACCATTTCAGTTCATTATTTATCAACGGAACATTTTCAAAATTAATTACGCCGCTTACGCCGCTTCCTTCGGCCATTTCAACAAGGTGGCCGAGTAAACCAAAACCGGTAACATCCGTCATTGCAGTCACGCCTTCAATACCACCCAATTCTTCTCCTGCACGGTTCAGTTGCATCATTTGTTTTGCTGCAAGTCCGGCATGTTCCGGTTTAAGGATACCTTTCTTTTCAGCAGTAGTTAAAATTCCCACTCCAAGCGGTTTAGTTAAATACAATACATCTCCCGGTTTTGCTGTGTTGTTCTGTTTCACTTTTGCTGAACCAACAAGCCCGTTTACAGCCAGCCCAAAAATGGGTTCGGGTGAATCAATGCTGTGGCCCCCTGCCAAAGGAATACCGGCTTCTTTGCAAATGCTCCTTGCCCCTTCAATTACTTTTTGCGCAATTGCTGCCGGGAGCTTGTTTACAGGCCATCCTAAAATAGCAATGGCAAGAATGGGCCTGCCGCCCATAGCATACACATCGCTGATGGCATTGGCGGAAGCAATGCGGCCAAAGTCATAGGGGTCATCAACAATTGGCATGAAAAAATCAGTTGTGGAAACCAATGCCGTTCCGTTACCAAGGTCATATACCGCTGCATCGTCTTTGCTGTGGTTGCCTACTATCAGTTTATCATGATCGGGCAATGCAAGGTTACTTGCTAATATTTCATCCAGCACAGCGGGTGAAATCTTGCAACCACATCCTGCGCCATGGGAATATTGGGTAAGTTTGATTTTACCAATGCCGTCCTGAGGCGATATAATATTTACATCCTTATTCATCTGTAATCATTTCTTTTTGCTTTAATAAACCGGAAGCATTTGTTAATGCATCCACTCCGCCGCATTTTATTTTGTGCAGCAGCCCATTCAGGTTATCCCTGTTGTTTAATCCTTTTAAGTACCATTTGTCATAGTATTTTAACAAAATCCTGAAACATTCTTTAATATTTCCCTCTTCCTGAAACTGCAATGCTGTTTTTGTTTCAAGCCCTCCTAATCTTTTTCGAATCCGGGTAATGGCGTCCTTCATTCTTTCCTTATCCAGTTCCCCGTATTCTTTGCAGATGTACTCAAGCCGTTCTTCAAAAGGAATATCTATAAAATAAACTGGTGATTGCCGCATGTTATTCCATAAGGGTTGCGGGATGTTAACATGGCCGATGCGCTGGCTTTCATCTTCGAGCCAGAAACAAGGTGAATGGTGAATGGTGAATGGTGAGTGGGGTGATGCCTGCCCTGTTATTGACAATTGACTATTTACTATGGTGTGTTTTCTTAATTCCAATGCCAATATATTTTCAAACATTTCCTGCGATGGTTGTTGTGGTTGCCCTATTGCGCCGAATGCAGAACCTTTGTGGCGGGCAATGCCTTCAAGGTCAACAATAACCTCTCCCCTGTTTTCAAGTTCTTTCAGCACATGTGTTTTTCCCGAACCCGTATATCCGCCAAGTATCTTAAACTGAAAAGGAAAAGTAAAGGTTTCAATAACGTAGTTTCTGAACTTTTTATACCCGCCGGAAAGTGTATAAACTTTGAACCCGTATAAATCAAGCAGCCATGCCACACCTGCGCTTCGCATACCACCACGCCAGCAATGCACCAGTACGCAGCCTCCAGTATGCAACCTGTTCTCATTTTCTTTGCTGGCCGGCTGCTGACTGCTGACTATTTGTTCAACTTCTTCCACCACCCTTCTCATCTTCGGGCCAAAATAATCAAGGCCGGTTTTTATTGCCGCTTCACGGCTTTGCTGCTTGTAGGTTGTGCCCACTATTTTTCTTTCTTCATCCGTAAACAAGGCAAGGTTATGTGCCCCCGGTATATGTGCATGATTGTATTCCCCCGGACTCCTCACATCCAGCACCGGGTATAGTTGCGAAAGTTCAAGAAATTTTTCTATGCTTGCTTTTTCTATCGCCATTTTCAAAATGAAAATTAGCAAATACTACCAATAAAAACGGCTGCTGAACCTGTCAGCAGCCGGGTTAATATAACCAGGTAACTTTTTTATTTGTTCATGCTGGCAAGAAACTCTTCGTTGCTCTTTGTCCCCCTCATTCTTCTCAGCAAATCGTTCATTGCTTCTTCGGGGTTCATGTCCGCAAGATAGTTCCGCAATAAATACATCCTGCTCAGCACCTCTTTTTCCAGCAACAGGTCATCCCTGCGTGTTGAAGATGCAACAAGATCAATGGCAGGGAAGATGCGCTTATTGGCAAGGCGACGGTCCAATTGCAGTTCCATATTGCCTGTTCCTTTAAACTCTTCAAAAATCACTTCATCCATTTTTGAACCGGTTTCTATCAAAGCCGTTGCAAGAATGGTTAATGACCCGCCGTTTTCGATTTTACGTGCGGCGCCAAAAAACTGTTTTGGTTTTTGCATGGCATTCGCTTCCACACCACCAGACAGTACTTTTCCTGAAGCAGGCGCAACTGTATTGTGTGCACGGGCCAGGCGGGTTATTGAATCAAGCAGGATGATAACATCATGTCCGCACTCAACCAAACGCTTTGCTTTTTGCAAGGCAATGGCAGAAACCTTTACATGTTTTTCAGCCGGTTCATCAAATGTTGAAGCGATTACCTCAGCTTTTACACTGCGCTCCATATCCGTTACCTCTTCCGGTCGTTCATCAATAAGCACCACCATCAGGTAACAGTCAGGGTGGTTGGTTGCAATGGCATTGGCAACTTCTTTAAGCAAAACGGTTTTACCTACTTTGGGCTGCGCCACTATTAACCCCCTTTGTCCTTTACCAATCGGTGTAAAAAGGTCTATAAGGCGGGTGCTGTAATTATTTGATTCGGTATAAAGATTCAGTTTTTCGAACGGGAACAAGGGGGTAAGATAATCAAACGGTACGCGGTCCCTTACTTCTTCCGGTGAACGGGCATTGATGGTTTCTACTTTTAACAGGGCGAAATACTTTTCTCCTTCTTTGGGTGGACGCACGGCGCCATAAACCGTATCTCCCGTTTTTAAACCAAACAATTTGATTTGTGAAGGCGAAACATAAATATCGTCGGGAGAAGAAAGATAGTTGTAGTCGCTGCTGCGCAGGAAACCATACCCGTCCGGCATCATTTCCAAAACCCCTTCACTCAAGATCACACCATCAAATTCAATATTAAAAGCATGCTCACGCCGCTGGGGATATTGCCTTGGTGCTGTATCATCTTCAACTACCGGGGCTTCAGCCTGCGGAGTTTCCAGCGCCTCTGCAATGTCAATATCTTCGGCGCCGTTTTCTTCGGGTAAAGGTTCCGGTATAGAAACTTCAGGGGGTTCCTCGTGGTGGCGTGTTTTCTTCAGCGCCCTTTTTTCTGTTGTCTTCTCAGGAATGCCATCCTCGGCATCTGCTTTTCTTTTTACGGGTAATTTTCTTTTTTCTTTTGGCATATCAGTTTCTACTATAGCTTCTTCGGTAGTATTGGAAGTGCTTGTTTTAATAATACGTTTGCGGCGTGTTTTATCATCTTTGGCCCCGGCAGCGCTTTCATTGTTGAGCAAAGCCTGTTTGTCAAGAATTTTGTAGATGAGTTCCTGTTTGTCGAGCTTTTTTGAGTTGGGGATTTTCAGTTGCTCCGCAATATCCAGCAACTCAGGAACGAGCATGTCGTTCAATTGGAGGATGTCGTACATAAAGACACTTGAAGGTTTTACATCAAAATCAAAAAACCAAACTTATTGGTTGAAAGGTAATTGTTGATTGGGTTTTGTGAACGGAAAGCCTAAAACTGATGTGCTTGCGAGCCCTGGAATGACCAATCAGCCGGGTTCCGCTGCAATGTTAAATCAAAAAATTGAATTGGTAAAAATTTTCCTTTCAGGGGCATTTAATATCAGGCTCTTAAAAAAGCCTTTAAAAGAACCGGGAACAGACGGATAACGGCGCCTTCAATGTAATTATTGTTGCTTTTGCCTTACTGTATTGCATTGGTAAGGGTTTTCCCGGCTTCAAAATCACTAATATTCTGTAATGTAACCCGTGCAATCTGGTCAAGGGCTTCTTCTGTAAAAAAAGCCTGGTGTGCAGTTATTAACACATTCGGAAAAGTCATCAGCCTCATGATCTGGTCGTCCTGTATAATACTTTCCGATAAATCCCTGAAGAAAAGCTGTTCTTCCTGTTCATAGACATCCATGCCCAAATAACCCAATTGACCTGTTTTAAGGGCACGTATCACTGCGGTAGTATCTATCAATGCCCCACGCCCGGTATTGATAAGCATAGCCCCTTTTTTTATTATTCCCAATGTTTCGCTGTTAATCAGATGGCGGGTTTTTTCATTAAGCGGGCAATGAAGTGAAATAATATCGGATTGCTTTAATAAATCTGCAAGTGAAACATAGCTTGCCCCTTTTTTCTCAAGGCCCACATCTTTTGATACATCAAATAACAGCAGCCTGCACCCAAAACCCATCATGATTTCTGCAAAGGCGCTTCCTATTCTGCCCGTGCCGATAACGCCAACTGTTTTTCCGTATAAATCAAAGCCTGTTAATTTTTCCAATGAAAAATTCCCTTCCCTCACCCTGTTGTATGCTTTGTGTGTTTTGCGGTTTAATGTAAGGATAAGGGCAACTGCGTGTTCGGCTACAGCATGTGGTGAATAGGCCGGCACACGAACTACCGCTATGCCGCTTTCTTTGGCGGTAGCTACATCCACATTATTGTATCCGGCGCAACGAAGGGCAATAAGTTTTATGCCCGCTTCTTTCAATTGTAAAATAACTGTTTTGTTCAGCTTATCATTTACAAAAACACAAACCGCCTCATGATCTTTTGCAAGTTTTGTGGTGCCTTCATTCAGCAATGATTCATAATAGCTGATAAAGTGGCCGGTATTGTTGCGGTTAAAAAATTCTTTATCGTATGATTGGGTGGAGAAGAAGGCGATTTTCATGATACCCGGTATAAGAAAAAACTTTCACAAAAATATTACTGTGCTGGGGCATTTTCTGAAAAATCTGCTTATCCTGAAAATTCAAATCAATCTGCAGTTATCTTTTATCTTTGCCTCCCGGTAAAAATACCGTCCTAAAATTCAGGCCATGTTCAATAAAAGAGTGAAGATAAAAGAGCTGCTGCAACAGGAGCCCAACAACCAGGAAGTTACCGTAATGGGATGGGTGCGCACATTCAGGAACAACCAGTTTATTGCGCTGAACGATGGCTCTGCCAATGCAAACCTGCAGGTGGTTGCTGAACTTGGTAAATATGATGATGAATTCCTTAAACGCATTACCACAAGCGCTGCCCTGAAAGTGGAAGGAGTTGTTGTTGCTTCTGTTGGCAAAGGCCAGAAGCTTGAAGTAAAAGCAAAGCA
>JANRKT010000165.1:0-27335 GCA_033763355.1 Chitinophagaceae bacterium
AGCATCGGTTGCTGTGCCTGTTAATGATGTAGTGTTTGTTGGTAATGTAATTACCTTATCCGCTCCTGCATTGGCTACAGGTGGCTGATTGGGAACAGGAGCTGCATTCACCGTTACCTGCACATCATCGGTATCCGTCGCCCCGTCATCATCAGTTACTGTTAACCTGAACACATATACCCCCTGCTGCAATGCGGTAATGTTTGTTGTGGCTGCATTGGCTGTGGCGATTGTTCCGCCTGCGGGACCACTTACTTTGCTCCATGCATATGTGGCTATTGTACCATCAGCATCGGTTGCTGTGCCTGTTAATGATGTAGTGTTTGTTGGTAATGTAATTACCTTATCCGCTCCTGCATTGGCTACAGGTGGCTGGTTAGGTGCAGGCACAGCAGAGTTATACACTTCAACAATTCTGTCATTACCTCCACCGTTGCTGGTACAGATATAAACTTTACCACTGGGAGAAACAGCAACATCCCTTAACCTTCCCCAGTTTCCCCTGAAAAATTCCTGGCGGCTTACCATAGATAAGCCATCTGTACTTAATTTAATCTGGTAAAAAGTGGCATCTTTTAACGTAACAAGTAAAAGAGAATTTTTCCAATTGGGCAGATGGTCGTTGTTGTAATAATCTAACCCGCTCATGGCAATGGTGTATCCGCCGCTTGACCAAAGCGGTCCTTTTACATTATTTGAATTACAAAAATTTGTTTCACCACCATCACAGGGGCCGTTTACATTTGGCCAACCATAGTTACGGTTTTTTTCAATAATGTTTACTTCATCTTCAATGTCCGGTCCATGCTCTGCGGAATACAATATACCATTGGCATAAACCAATCCCTGCTGGTTGCGGTGTCCTTTACTCCACATCGGGTTGCCTGCAACGGGATTATCAGCAGGTATTGAGCCATCAAGGTTTAATCTTAATACTTTACCCGCTTTTGAAGAATTGCTTTGCGGCAAACCCGTATTGGTGGCATCCCCTGTTGTTAAAAATAATTTATCACCAACTATAAGCAATCGTGAGCCATTGTGAACGTACGCTGCCGGTATATCATCCATTATTATTACAGCCGCCCCCAAAGTATTATTGGAATAAGTAAACCTTACTACTTTCTCAGTATAAACTCCGTTCTTATTATAGTTGTAAACAACATATAAATAGCCATTATTGAGGAAGTCCGGATGCTGAACCATTCCAAGCAGTCCGCCCTCACCCTGGGCTACCACTTCTGAAATGGTGTGAGAGAATTGTGTGGCGCCGTCTGCGGGATTGATCTTGCTGATCTTTCCGCCCCTTTCTGTCATCCATATGGAATTGTCTTTACCCCATAGTATTTCCCAGGGAAAGCTGAGCCCTGTTTTTACATTTCGGGTTGAAATGGTTTGCTGGGCAAAGAGACATGAGCAACAGAGGGTACACAGGAGTAAAATTGTTCTTTTCATGCAAGTTTGGTTTTGTCATAAGAAATTCACGTGGCCGGAAATTTTTATATTGGACTTTATACCACATTACACAGCAAAAACCGGTTTCATTCATTGCAAACAGTTACAAATAACCATTTCTGCCCAGCAGGGATATAAACCTGGAGCAGGAAATAATTACTGAATACATTGCAATGCAGGAAAAACAGGCGAATTGCCGTGTGAAAGTGTAAAAGGATATGGCTGCGCCAAATGCGCTTCTTTTGGTTTTCATATCAGAATACCTGGATTTTAATCAGCAACTTTAATTAATCTGTTGCTTTTGGTTTCTCAGATATAGCATCTTAAAAAAAATTTACATGCCTGAAAGTAGATTTACCACTCCGTAATAGAAGTATTACGATTAATACAGTTGCTGTAAAAAGATTTTTAAGAACTTAAACGATTCACAATTAAAACAAACTTAGTACCAGTTTTAGTATGCCAAACCGCTATGTATTTGCAGAAAAATAATAAAAGCTGTGTGTTAGACGGATAAGTAAAAGCAAAGCGCCGCTAAAAATAATAATTGCATGTACATATTAAGCCTTGGCTCCATGGATGGCGCTTAAAAACAGCTGACAGCGTTCCTGGATGTTACACGAAAAAAATTATCCGGTGCGCAATAAAAACGCAGGGCTGTGAACTGTTGTAAATGAAAAAGCCCCTTATAAAGGAGCTTTTATATTCTGTGATCCCGCTGGGACTCGAACCCAGGACCCATACATTAAAAGTGTATTGCTCTACCAACTGAGCTACGGAATCATTTGTCTTCCACTGATTTGGAGCTGACAAACCCGTTGTTTTTGGGAGTGCAAAAATAAGCCAAATTCACATTGTGCCAAATTTTTGAGCTACTATTTATACACGCCCAAAACTGCTGCAAAAAGCATGGATACATAATTTGATTGACTAATTAACATCTCACCTATTTTTGCGTGACATTTATAATCATGGGAGCATTTTTTGAAAACAAGGTTGTTCTGATAACAGGGGGCACAGATGGTATAGGGAAAGCCATTGTACATTTGCTGATGCAGCAGGGAGCAAAAGTTGCAACATGTGGCCGCAACCAGGATAAACTTTATACACTCCAGTTGGAATACCCGGGAAAACCATTGCATACCCTGGTTGCTGATGTAAGCAATTACGATGATTGCCAGAAACTGGTAAATAGTACCATAGACATATTTGGCGGAATTGACGTGCTCATCAACAATGCAGGTGTTTCCATGCGGGCTTTGTTGAAGGACCTTGATATTGATGTGATAAAAAAAGTGATGGGCATTAATTTTTTTGGAGCAGTGTATTGTACCAAACTGGCGCTTCCAAAATTGATAGAAAGAAAGGGGGTGATAGTAGGTGTATCTTCTATAGCTGGTTACCGCGGATTGCCCGGCAGAAGCGGTTATTCTGCATCAAAATTTGCTTTACAGGGATGGCTTGAAGCTGTAAGAACAGAATTGCTGCACAGTGGTGTTCATGTAATGTGGGTGTGCCCCGGATTTACCGCTTCCAATATCAGGAATGCAGCTTTGAATAAAGAAGGACAAAGCCAGGGTGAATCCCCGATGGATGAAAGCAAGCTGATGAGCGCAGAAGAATGTGCACAACACATCATTGCAGCTATTGAAAATAAGAAAAGGACACTTGTGCTTACGGCAAGGGGCAAGCAAACCATATTCATAAACAGGTTCTTTCCCAACCTGGCAGATAAACTCACCTATCGCTTTTTCTTCAGGCGGGGAGAGTTAGTAAAATAAAAATGAAAACTCAAACCCTCATATGCAATTATCCGCACACATTCTTCAATTTATTTACTTTTATGCAGGTAACTGAACTTCTTACATTTTAAATTTTACCATGCCCTTACTTACCCTCACAACAGACATTGGCCGAAAAGATTTTATTACAGGGGCCATCAAGGGGCAGATACTAAAAATAAATGACACATTTAATATTGTTGATGTTTCACATGAACTATCGCCTTTCAATTATCCCCAGGCAGCTTATGTAAGCCGCAATGCCATATTTAATTTTCCTGAAGAGACTTTTCACCTGGTGCTGGTTAACCTTTTTGACACCAAACCCGAGCATTTGCTGATAGCACACCACCACAACCAGTTTATAGGTATTCCCGATAATGGGTTGCTTACCATGATACTTGAAGAAATACCGCAACAGGTAGTGGCCATTCCGCTGGAGAAAAGCCAGCAAAAAAACACCCTTTATTGCGTAAGGGCATTTGCTGAGGCATTCACTTCTTTGCTTAGCGGAAGAAAATTAGAAAAGATCGGCGACCCTGCTGTTTCCATACAGGTAAAAAATTCCCTGAGGCCCACACAGGGCAATAACTGGATTGAAGGCCAGATTATCTTTATTGACAATTTTGAAAACGTAATTGTAAATATAACCCGTGACGAATTTGAGCAGCAGCGCAAAGGCAGGAGCTTTAAAATTGTTTTCAAGCGGGATGAAGTAATTGACAAGATAAGCGAAACCTATGCTGATGTGCCCGAAGGCGAAAAACTGGCCCTGTTCAACTCGGCAGGTTATCTTGAAGTAGCCATTAATAAAGGAAATGCTGCGGGACTGTTCGGGTTGCAGGGTTATACCGAAAAACAACAAAGCCAATCGCAGTTTTTGCAAAACAGGTTATTTTACCAGACGGTACGTATATTTTTTGAATAAAGCAGAGAAGAACCTACTCTGTTTTGAGTTTTGTATCCCGGCTTTTTATTACCGATCCTGCAATTGCCTTCACCCTAATTTTAACTCCCGCCTTCTTTGCCTGTATGTAAATTTCCTGTAGGTTTGCCCATTCTAAAAAAATCCAGGACAATATGAGTTTCAACAGAATCAACAATGTGACAGGATGGGTAGTGTGCATCATTGCCTGCACAGTATATATTATGACTGCTGAAGCAGGCGGCAGCCTTTGGGATTGCGGTGAATTTGTAAGCAGTTGCTTTAAACTGCAGATACCCCATCCGCCCGGCGCCCCACTCTTTGTTTTAATGGGAAGGGTATTTATTGTTTTATTCGGCAACGACCCCAATACTGCTGCAAAAGCGGTTAACGTAATGAGTGCACTGGCCAGCGGGTTTACCATTTTGTTTCTTTTCTGGACCATTACACATTTTGCACGTAAGATTTTTCAAAAAACCAATGAACAGCTTAACGGCGAACAACTTTTTGGAGTAATGGCTGCCGGCGTTGTTGGCGCTTTGGCTTACACTTTCAGCGATTCCTTCTGGTTCAGTGCAGTGGAAGGCGAAGTGTATGCTTTATCTTCTTTCTTTACCGCCCTGGTTTTCTGGATGATGCTGAAATGGGAACATGCTGCAGATAAACCCGGGGCTGACAAATGGATAGTGCTCATCTTTTTCATGATGGGTTTGTCTATCGGTGTGCACCTGCTGAACCTGTTAACGATTCCCGCTATTGTAATGATTTATTATTTCAAGAGGCATAAGGTTACCCCATGGGGAACATTCTGGGCATTTGTAATGGGATGTATTATTACAGGTATTGCACAGAAAATTGTTATTCAGTACACCATTAAAGCTGCCGGAAGTTTCGACATCTTTTTTATAAACAACCTCGGCATGCCTTTCTTTAGCGGGTTTATATTTTATTTTATACTGCTTGCTGCTTTAATCTGGTTTGGCATACGCATCGGAAAAACAAAGAATATTTCATTACCTGTTTTCTCCATCTGGCTTTTCCTTTTATCATTTGCAGTGCTTTATCCTTTTATATCCGCCGGCTCAGGCGGGGCAACTGTTTTAAAACTCATTCTTGTAATTGCAGCCGTTATAGCAGCTGGTTATTTCGGGCTTGATGCTTTAAAACGCAACCCTTATTTTCTCAGGCTATCCATGTGGTGTTTTGCATTTATGCTCATTGGCTACTCAACGTATGTTACTACCATGATACGTTCTGCTGCAAACCCTGCAGTGGACATGTACAATGTTGATAACCCCATGAGTTTGGTTGGTTATTTAGGCCGTGAACAATATGGCGATTTCCCGCTTTTATATGGCCAGGTTTTCACCGCATCACCGGAAAGCATTGAAGACGGAGAAAAGAAATACGTAAAAGGAAAAGACAAATACATTTTTTCGGGTTATGATGCCGTGCCCGTATATGCAAAAGAAGATAAAATGTTCCTGCCCCGTGTGTGGGATGCAAGCAACGAACAATACCATGCTGACTTCTATAAACGCTGGTTAAACCTTGCAGATGATGAACGGCCTACTTACGGAGACAACATCAACTGGGCATTTACGTACCAGATCAACTGGATGTACCTGCGATATTTTGGATGGAACTTCATCGGTAAACAAAACGACTTGCAGGGCTTTGGAAATGTACGTGATGGCAACTGGATTTCAGGCATTTCTTTTCTGGATAATTTAAGATTGGGCAACCAGGATAAGGTTCCCGATAGCATTAAAAAAAATAAAGCCAGCAACAAACTATATGGTTTACCGCTCATTCTCGGCATAATCGGTTTTCTTTTTCATTATAAAAGAGACAGGCGTGACTGGCTGGTAAGTTTTATGCTGTTTATTTTTACAGGCTTTGCCATTGTATTTTACCTTAACCAGCCCGGTAACCAGCCACGTGAACGGGATTATGCCTATGTAGGTTCCTTCTATGCATTTGCAATATGGATTGGCATCGGTGTATTGCAGGTAAAAACATGGTTGCAGAAATGGTTAAGCGGAAGCATTTCCAATTATGTTGCTGCTGCTGCATGTTTCCTTGCGGTTCCTATACTTATGGCTTCGCAGGAATGGGATGACCATGACAGGAGCAAAAAACAACTGGCTCGTGACCTTGCAAAAGATTACCTTGAAAGTTGCGCACCCAACTCTATCCTTTTTTCTTTTGGTGATAACGATACTTATCCTTTGTGGTATGCACAGGAAGTGGAAGGCATACGAAGGGATGTTCGTGTAATCAATTACAGCCTCCTCGGTATTGACTGGTACATAAACCAACTGCGCTATAAAGTAAACGGAAGCGACCCCATTGATGTAATCTGGAGTGCAGATAAAATTGAGGGTGGCAAAAGGGATTTCATCAGGTATTATGAAAACCCCAACATCAACAAGAACCAATACATAGACCTGTACAGCCTGATGAGCGACTTTGTTGGCAGCGACGACCAGAAAAACATGCTGCAGGCTTCAGACGGGTCTTATATGAATTATTTTCCTGTAAAGAAAGTTGCCGTTCCGGTTGATGTAAACCTTGTACGGCAGAACAAAACAGTAAACCCCGAAGACAGTGTGGTGAGTGAAATAAGGTTTGAGATTCCCAAAAACATCCTGCTGAAAAACGACCTTGCTGTTTTAAATGTAATTGCCGCAAACAAATGGAAAAGGCCCGTTTATTTCACTTCCCAGTTTGGCGAACTGGGCTTCAGCCAGTACCTGCGTTGTGATGGATTGAGTTACCGTTTGGTTCCTGTAGTTAATTCGGCTTTTAACAACAACTGGATGTACGATAAGCTCATGAACAAGTTTGCATTTGGTAATGCAAATGTTAAAGGCGTGTATTATGATGAAGAAAACAGGCGTCATTTACTGAGCATCCGCCAGGCTTATGCCGAAGCAGCCAATTCAATGGCCAATGCTGACCGTAAAGAAGAAGCTAAAGAATTACTCCGTAGGGTTGACAGCAACATGCTTCAAAGCAACATGCCCTATGCGATGGTGAGCCGTTACAACCAGCACAATTCCATCAGCGCACAAATGATTGAAGCCGCTTACAAAGCAGGCGACATGCAATTGGGTGATAAGATCATTAAAGATGTAAAAAAAGACATACAGGACCAACTGGCCTATTACGCATATCTCGGTGAAATGTCAGTGCCTGAACTATCGCAGGCTGTACAGGACCTTATGATGAACCGTGCAGATAACCTGAACAACAGGCAGCGGAACCTGTTCCAGGATATCAGGCAGGCGCTGGCGCTTCAGGATTATCTTGCTAACCTCGAGAGGTCTTACAAAAATGTCCCCGCCCCTAATCCTGAGTTACCGGGTGTAATACAAAACAAACCTGATTCACCAGGCACGCAGGATAAATAACAAAAGAAACTGGTTGTTCACACTGTTTATAATTTCTTAACCTCCGGCAGTTTACCGGGGGTTTTTTATACAGCCGCTCAATAAAATTGTTTAGCATTAAAATTAACCCCGCTTCTATACGGAACTTTTTTCTGCCAATATTGTTTTAAATTGCAGTAAGCGTTACAAGAAGTAAGATGTAAGGAGTAAACAACTTTTATTCTTCCCTGAACGTAATAGTGTTTATAACGGCCACGCTTCGTACCTCCTGCTTCAGCACATTAACGGATATTGAACCTAAAAATATGATTGGTCACCACTTCAGCAAATTTGACCCCAACCAGCAGGGTAAATCAAAGTTTGAGCAGTTGCTTGATTATTTCATGCAATTGCTTACTTATACAAACGGCGACCCCAATGAAGCTTTAAACTGGCTTACCCAGCTTGATAAAGAATATGAGCTTACTGACGAAGAATACGGCCTCGGTGATTTTATTGAAGATTTAAAAGAAAAAGGGTTTTTAGATGAGAACCGCCAAACAGGCGAAATAAAAATTACACCTAAAACTGAAAAAGGCATACGCAAACGGAGCCTTGAAGAAATTTTTGGAAAACTGAAGAAAACAAAGCAGGGCGACCATCATACTTATAAACCCGGGCAGGGAGATGAAATCAATCCCGAAACGAGGCCCTTCCGCTTTGGCGACATGCTTGAGCAAATTGACTTCGTAAGTTCCATCCGTAATGCACAGATCAACCACGGCATTGATGGTTTCCAGATGCAGGAAGACGACCTGGAGATCAGGGAAACAGATTTTAAATCGCAGACTTCAACGGTACTGATGATAGACATATCCCACTCCATGATCCTGTATGGCGAAGACCGCATTACACCGGCTAAAAAAGTAGCCATGGCATTGAGCGAACTGATTACCACTAAATACCCGAAGGACACATTAGACCTTGTGGTGTTCGGCAACGATGCATGGCTGGTGCAGATAAAAGATATCCCTTACCTGCAGGTGGGCCCATATCATACCAATACCGTTGCCGGGCTTGAACTGGCAATGGATATTTTAAGGAGAAGGAAAAACCCCAATAAGCAGATTTTTGTAATTACAGATGGTAAACCAACTTGTTTGAAAGCCGGCAAACGCTATTATAAAAATAGTTTTGGGTTAGACAGAAAGATTACATCCCGCTGCCTGAACCTTGCTGCGCAATGCAAGAAACTGAAAATACCCATTACCACTTTTATGATTGCCAGCGACCCTTACCTGCAGCGCTTTGTACAGGAGTTTACAGAAACCAACAGCGGTAAAGCATTCTTCGCTTCATTGGACCATCTTGGTGCATTCATCTTCAGGGATTTTGAAAGCGGAAAAAGGAAAACCGTATATTAAGCAGAAATTAAGGGCATATAAAGAATGTGGTTCATTGATAAAAAGAAGTTGGAGGAAAATAAAAAAATGGAAATAATTAAAATCAAAACTCTTGGTGAACTTAAAAAAAGCGGATACCAGCCGAAAAACATCAAAGAAGAAATCCGCCGTAACCTGATCAGTAAATTAAAAAGCAAAGAAGAAACTTTTCCCGGCATTATAGGTTATGAAGAGTCTGTTATTCCGGATACGGAAAGGGCCTTGCTTTCCCGCCATAACATTTTATTTCTCGGTTTGCGGGGCCAGGCTAAAACAAGAATGGCAAGGCAGATGACCGAATTGCTGGATGAATACATCCCGGTAATTGAAGGCAGTGAGATCAATGACGACCCTTTCAACCCGCTTTCCCGTTTTGCAAAAGACCTTGTTGCTGAAAAAGGCGATGCCACACCCATTGCATGGATGCACAGGAGCGAACGCTATGGTGAAAAGCTTGCAACACCTGATGTGAGCGTAGCGGACCTTATAGGCGATATTGACCCTGTTAAAGCTGCCAATCTTCGCCTGAGCTTTGCCGATGAGCGGGTGATCCACTACGGCATTATACCAAGAAGCAACAGGGGCATATTTGTTATCAATGAAATTCCTGACCTGCAGGCAAGGATACAGGTGGCGCTATTTAATATACTTGAAGAAGGCGATATACAGATACGCGGTTTTAAACTCCGCATGCCGCTTGACATGTTATTTATATTTACGGCAAATCCTGAAGATTATACAAACCGCGGCGCAATTGTTACACCTTTAAAAGACAGGATAGAAAGCCAGATACTGACGCATTACCCCAAATCTATAGAAACATCGCAGGCCATTACCGAACAGGAAGCAGACGTGCACGAAGAGCAGCAGAAGAAAATTAAAGTAAGTGACCTCATAAAAAGACTGATTGAACAGGTGTCGTTTGAAGCAAGAAGCAGTGAGTTTGTTGACCAGAAGAGCGGCGTATCTGCAAGGCTTACCATAGCCGCTTATGAAAATGCCATCAGCGCTGCTGAACGAAGGGCTATACTTAACAATGAAAAAGATACACAGGTGTGGATAAGCGATCTTGTTGGAATTATACCTTCCATTACCGGAAAAATTGAACTGGTTTATGAAGGTGAACAGGAAGGTCCGTACCAGGTTGCGTTTAACCTGCTGGATAAAGCGCTGCGTTCGCAGTTTGCGCATTACTTCCCCAGCCCCGACGCATTAAAAAAGAAAAGAACAAAGGAAACCCAACCTGAAGAAAATCCTTTTCGCAGTGTTATAACCTGGTTTGACAAGGGTAATTCACTGAATATTTTCTTCAACACAAAGGATGCGGATAAAGTATTGCTGCTATATAAAGTTGACGGCCTGCATGCACTGATAAAAAAATTCTTTCCCCATGCCAATGAAAAGGAAGGGGCCTTGTTAATGGAATTTTTACTGCACGGCCTTGCTGCACATTCACTGATAAGCAAAAAAGTGGTAGAAGGTAAAATTGAGTTTAAAGATTTAATGGGATCAATGCTCAACCTTGGAACCAGTTCATCCTACAGCGATGATGAATTTGAAAGGGAAGACTTTTCATAAACTGATAAGGCGGCCATTCAGCCGCCTTTATTATTGTTATTCTTTTTACAAACTTTACCAGCGAAATCCACCGCTTAAACCGAATGATATAAAAAATCCTTCGCTGTTAAATAAAGGTGTCATGTTTGCCCTGAAGGTAAACCCCTTCTTTTGGTAAGGCTGATAACGATAACCAAGTTGTGTAAAACCAAATACCCCGCTGCCCCCGCCGGTAGCTACAACCGGAGTTATACCGGCGCCGCCTTCAAAATAATGGCCCTGCCCTCCTGCGAGAAGGTTTAGTCCCAACGGAAATGTAAAAACCGCTCCAAATACATCATTAAAATCGTCGCCGAATGAGCCACCGCCAATTGCGGAAAAGCCGGCCCTGAAACCGAGTCCCTTTTCAGTTTTACCAAAGCGCTGGTCGTAGTTAAAAGAATAAAGGCCGCCTGCACCAAACAGTTCTGCATATGCCTGCTGTGCATTAGCTGAAACCGCCCCACCGCCTGACTGCGCCTTTAGGTTAATGGAATGAACCAATAAAAAAACTGAACTTAAAACAGTAACAATCCGCTTTAGCATGATGGTGTTGTTTTTAGGGTTTAAAAAATAAAATTATAAAATGTTTACTTCTCTCTCAAGTTGTACCCCAAACTTTCTCTCAATACTGTGGCTGATCATCTCACTCAGCTCAAAAATATCTGCGCCAGAGGCATTGCCATAATTTACCAGCACCAGTGCCTGCCTGCCATGGCAACCGGCATCCCCTTTACGAAAACCTTTCCATCCGCAATATTCAATCAGCCAGCCTGCAGCAAGCTTAACTTTTCCATCCGGCAAAGGATAACCTACAATGCCGGGGAAATTTTTCTTTAACTGTTCAAATTTCAGGTAAGGCACTTCGGGGTTTTTAAAGAAACTTCCTGCATTACCATATATTTTTGGATCAGGCAGTTTGGAGGAACGGATATTTATTACAGCCTGTGAAATACTCTTAATTGACAATTGCTTAATTTCCATCTTTTCCAGTTCCTGTTCAATAGCGCCGTACGAAATATTAAAATCCGGTTTCCTGCTTAAACGATAAGTAACATTGAGAATTACAAACTCATCTTTGTATTTTCGTTTAAACACACTTTCCCTGTAACCAAACTGGCAGTCTGCAGCATTAAACCGTACAATGGTCTTATCTTTTATGTGAAATGCTTCAAGTTCATGAAACACTTCTTTTACCTCCACCCCATAAGCGCCGATATTCTGTATGGGGGTTGCCCCTACATTACCAGGTATCAGGGATAAATTTTCAATACCTGCCTGGTTTTGCTGAATACAATGCAATACAAACTGGTGCCAGTTTTCCCCTGCCCCTGCTTTCACATAAACAAAGCCGGCATCATCCTTAACTTTTTCAATGCCCCTGATCTCATTTTTTAATACCAGCCCGTTAAAATCTTTTGTAAATAAAATATTGCTTCCTCCGCCAAGGATCAGGATCGGTGAATGAGCAGAAACCAGTTCTTCCAGCTCTTCTGCTGAGCCAAATGATGCAAACAGTTTTGCTTTTGCATCAATGCCAAATGTATTATACCCTTTAAGTGAAATATTTTGCTGAATTTGCATGCTGTTACAAAAAAGCAATAATACATCAAAAATCATGAGCGGAAAAACAGCCACTGTCATTGGGGCAACAGGCTTGGTTGGAGGCCATTTGCTTCAACTGCTGCTGCATGAAAAAAAATACGATCGCATCAGGTTGATTGTGCGCAGGCAGGCGGCAATTGAACTACCCGGTGCAGATATAAAAATCATCAGCTTTGAAAACAACATGGAATTTGAAAATGCAATCAGCGGGTCTGATGTGGTATTCTGTGCTGTGGGTACCACTCAAAAAAAAGTAAAAGGCGACCAATTGGCTTACAGGAAAATTGATTTTGATATCCCCGTTACTGCAGCAAAGCTATGCAAGCGAACCGGGTGCAACACATTTGTATTTGTTTCTTCAGTTGGCGCAAATAGCAAAAGCAATAATTTTTATTTAAACTTAAAAGGGGAAACTGAAGACAGCATAAAAGAATTTTCGCTGAAACAAACGCATATTATGAGGCCCTCTGTACTGCTGGGCAGCAGAAAAGAATCAAGGGCCGGTGAAAAAATTGCAGGGGGCATGATGTCAGCCTTTTCTTTTTTATTGATGGGCAAATTCAGAAAATACAAACCTATGGAGGCCGAAAATGTGGCAAAGGCAATGCTTGCAGCTTCGCTGCTGAAGCAGGAAGGTTTTACTATTTATGAATACGATGACATGATTAAACTGATCAACGGAAAGTGAATTTTAAACCGGGTCAACATCGGGCAACATTACCACGCTCCTGAATTTTTTATCATGCTGTAATATGGCTGACTGCTGCAGGATAACATGCTTTGCATAATCAATCAGTTTGCTGTCCTTCGGCAGCTTAAGCAACAACTCAACAAGGTATAAATTCCTCACTCTTCCAACTACCGGTTCAGCAGGGCCCACTATATATTTTCCAAACTCTTTTGCCAAAGCATTGGCCATAAAGTTTGCAGCGCTGTCAGCGGTATCTTTTATTTTATGTTTAAAAGTAAGCAGTATGATCCTTGAATAAGGCGGGTAAAAAAAATGCTGTCTTCCCTTTAATTCAAATTCATAAAACTTTTTATAGTCGTGCTGCTGCACCAGTTCCAGCAAGGGGTGTTTGGGATTGGTGGTTTGAATAATCACTTTGCCCCTGTCATTTTTTCTTCCTGCCCTGCCGCTCACCTGTTCCATCAGTTGAAAAGCCCTTTCATTTACCCTGAAATCAGCAAATCCAAGCAAGCCGTCTGCATCAAGAACGCCCACCAGGTTCACATGATCAAAATCCAAACCTTTTACCACCATCTGTGTGCCAACCAGTATATCTGTTCTTTGCTGTTCAAACTGCTGTATCAGCGTATCATGTGCGGTTTTACCTTTTACTGTATCAATATCCATGCGGGATATTCTTGCTTTGGGAAACTGCTCCTGCAATTCTTCTTCAATTCTTTCGGTACCAAAATTTCTTTCTAACCATTTGGTGGTGCCGCATGCAGGGCAACTGATGAGTTTAGGATAGGTAGTGCCGCAGTAATGACACTGAAGCTTATGAAATACTTTATGGTAAGTAAGTGTTACATCGCAGTTGTTGCAATGCGGAATAAAACCGCATGTTCCGCAGATCAGATAAGGTGAATATCCACGCCTGTTCTGAAAAAGGATAACCTGTTTGTTTTTTTCAAGCGTTTGGTTTATGGCTTCGTGCAGTTGCGGTGAAATAATCACCCTTGATTTATCCTTCTTTACTACCTGTCGTGTATCGGTAATTTCTATTTCAGGCAGTTCAACACCGCCAAACCTTTCATTCAGTTCCACCAGTGTATATTTGCCAGAGGCAGCATTGTAATAACTTTCCATTGATGGTGTAGCGCTGCCCAATAAAACTTTGGCGCCAAATTGCGAGGCATAATAAATGGCTGTATCCCTTGCATGATAGCGTGGAGCAGGGTCCTGCTGTTTAAAAGAAGCATCGTGTTCCTCATCAACAATAATCAAACCGGGGTTAGTGAACGGAAGAAATAAAGACGACCTTGCCCCAAGCACAATCCTTATCTCCGCATTTTTTACTTTATTCCATATTTCTATTCTCTCGTTCTGGCTGAATTTGGAATGATAAATGGCTATGTAACCGCCAAAATGTTTTTGCAGCCGCCGGATGATCTGCGATGTTAACGCAATTTCAGGCAACAGGTACAAAACCTGTTTGCCTTCTTTGATGTATTGTTCTATCAGCCGGATGTACACCTGTGTTTTACCGCTTGATGTAATGCCATGCAACAGGCAAACCTGTTTGTCCGCAAATACCTCATTAATCTTCTGCAGGCTTTCCGTCTGCGCATCAGATAATGTAAAATCTATATTTACCTCTTTCGGCAGGTATTTTATCCTGTCAACAAATAATTTCTCAATAATCAGGATATTTTTATCTGCAAGGCCTTTCAGTTGCGCCGCCGTAGCGCCTGATTTTTTTAATAGCTCAGTCTGCTTTACTTCCCCTTCGGTTTTTGACAAATGCAGCCATGCCAGTAATAATTCAAGCTGTTTAGGCGCTTTTTTCCACTGGTTAAGCAATGCTGCAAGTTTCTCTTCCTGCGAATATTGCGGGTGAAGCCTTATAAAATTTTCGATCCTTGGCGTATATTTTTCTTTCAGCGATTCCCATACAAAACAAACTTTTTTATCAATGAGTTTTTTTACTACCGGATAAGTATTTGCAGCATCCAGCACCTGCTGCACCTCTGAAAGATTAAGTTGTTTCTTTATGAGCAATGCTTCTGCTACAAGGTATTCATTGTGGTCAAGCGCTGAAAAGTTATCACCATATTCTTCATTAAACACCAGGATGGTTTCACTGCTGAGTTTAAAATGAGAAGGTAAGGCTGCGGCCATCACTTCCCCTTCGCTGCACATGTAGTAATGGGCTATCCAGTTCCAAAGGCGCAACTGTGTTTCATACACTACAGGTTCAGCATCCAGTATGTTCTGTATATCTTTTGGCTCAAATGCCTTCGGCTTTTCATCAAAAACCCGTTTTACAATACCGGCATATCTTTTTTGCTTCCCGAATATTACTTCAACCCTTACACCAGGCTGAATTTTTTCTTTTAAAGGCGCCGGGATAGCATAAGTATAGGTAGTGGGTAACGCAAGTGGTATAATGATTTCGGCATAACCAGCAGGTCCGGCCGGAGCAACATTAAAAATTTCATTGGTCAGAACATCACTCATGAAACAATCCGGGTTTACAGCCCGGGTGCAAGATAATTTTAAATGGTTGCTTTATCCCCGGCGGGTTCCTGTATCCAGCTTGCTTTGTATGCCTGCAGTTTCTCCGACATCAGCCCGAATACTTTGCTTTTCAGTTGCGGTATGTCATTCATTGTATAACCTTCCACAGGGATACTTTTCAGGAATACAGTACGGCAGCGGCCGGGAGTAAAAGTAAAAATTTGCTGGTGGCGCATGCGGTCGTAGTTATCAAGGAAGAGTATGGGCTGCAAAGGCGTTTGCGTTTCAACAGCTATACGGAAAGCCCCGTCATAGAATTCTTTCAAAGGTTCATTAGTGAGGTTAAACGTTCCTTCAGGAAAAACGAGGATGGAGATTTTTTTATTGAGCACTGATTTGAGTTGCCGTACACTTTTGGCCCGGTGCGTTGCGCTTGAACGGTCAACCATCACCACACACACTTTATAAATAAAGCCAAACACCGGTATATTTTTCATTTCTATTTTCCCCAGCGGACGGAAATGCTGCCGGATGGCTTCAACAATAATTGCTGCATCAAGTAAAGAGATGTGGTTGGCAACAAAAATATACTGACGTGAAGGGTCAGGTTTTTCTTCGTAAATATTCCGGTGAAAAATGAAAACAGCTTTTAACCATATCCACGACCACAGCCTCAATACATCATATATAAAATTGCCCCCCTTTACCTTGCCCCGGAATGATGCAATAAAAACAAACGGAAAAACAACAAACATGAAAACAATGAAAAGCAGCAAAGCATAGAGAATGTAAACGATCCGCAAAGGCCATAATAAAATCGGTATCAATCTCAAGCTGAATATTTGATGTTTTATTTACAGTTGCAGGGCCAGCCGGTATCCAGGTCAATCACAGTTATCACCACCATTCCTCTTGGCGAAGGGGCAAAGATAATTCTTACCTGCTGACCATCATGTGTGTTTCCTTCCAAAGCATATTTGGGATCAGGGCTGGCCCGAAGGTCGCTTTTACTATAGTTGATCTCACCGTTTTCAAGGATTTCCATCACTTCGCTTTCATCAATGTGCCTGCAACCCATCCGGCAGCGGGCATGTTTGGTGTAAATGATATTTGCTGTATTTCGGTTAAAGCCTTCATCCCGCCTGTCATGCCTTGCAGACGGATCGTTTGCTTCGGCCTTTTTATGTTCCTTCCTGGTTTCATCCCTTCCGGGCTTTTCTTTATTCTGCATACGCAAGGCAAACCACACCGTTGCAATCAAAACCAGCAAAAAGAGTATAGCAGTATTTTTCTTCACATAAAAATATTGAGCTGCAATATTAGCAAATTGAGCTGTTGCCGCCTATCCGCAGCTTCCTTATCTTTGCAGGCTTAATGTTACCGGCAAAATCCATAGCATTTCATACACTGGGTTGCAAGCTCAATTTTTCTGAAACCTCCACCCTTTCACGCATGATGGAGAAGGAAGGTTTTGAGAAAAAAGAGTTTGATGATGTAGCGGATATCTATGTCATCAATACCTGCTCAGTAACCGACAATGCAGATAAAGAGTGCCGGCAACTGGTAAGGCGCATCCAGCGTAAATCGCCTGAAAGCTTAGTGGTGATTACCGGCTGCTATGCGCAATTGAAACCCAAAGAAATTGCTGCTATTCCGGGTGTTGACCTTGTTCTGGGCGCTGCAGAAAAATTTAACCTTACGGAACATATTAAAGAATTAGCAAAAGGTGATTCTGCCAAAATATGTTCCTGCGATATTGAGGATGTAAATCATTTCCATTCTTCTTACTCACTAAATGACAGAACAAGGACTTTTCTGAAGGTACAGGATGGCTGCGATTACAATTGTTCATTCTGCACCATTCCGATGGCAAGGGGCAAAAGCAGGAGCGGTTCAATTTCCCGTGTGGTTAAAGAAGCTGTATTAATAGCTGAAAAGGGGGTGAAGGAAATTGTTTTAACGGGTGTAAACCTCGGTGATTTTGGTATTTCCGCTGTAAATGAAAACAGCAACCGGGAAAGAAATGAGAATTTTTACCAGCTTATACAGGAACTGGATAAAGTGGAGGGAATTGAACGTTACCGCATTTCATCTATTGAGCCCAATTTACTTACCAATGATATCATTGCATTTGTTGCCGGGAGCAATAAATTCATGCCCCATTTTCACATCCCCCTGCAAAGCGGGAGCAATAAAATACTGGGGCTGATGAGACGGAGGTACAGGAAAGAATTATATGAAGAGAGGGTCAGGTTTATCAAAACACTCATGCCACATGCTGCCATTGGTGCTGATGTGATTGTTGGTTTTCCCGGGGAAAATGAAAGTGATTTTAATGAAACCTTTGCATTTCTTCATGGCCTTGATATTTCTTACCTGCATGTATTTACTTATTCTGAGAGGGATAATACCCATGCTCTCAATATAAAGCCTGTTGTTCCTGTCAATATCCGCCATGAACGGAATAAAATACTGCGTAACCTCTCTTACCGGAAGATGCAGTACTTTACTGAACAGCACCGTGGGCACACCAGGAAGGTGCTGTTTGAAGGCCATTCAAGAAACAACATGATGGAAGGCTACACCGATAACTACATCCGTATTACCGCCCCGTTCAGGGGACAGTGGGTAAATAAACCGGTAGATTGGCAGATCTGACCTGTTGTTAAATTAACATTTACTTATCGCAACCGGGTTTTCATTTTTTTCGTTTATTTTTAGAGGAGTTAAATTACCATGAAAAAGTTCCAGGTTTCTATAACATTTAAAATGGATGATGAATTTATGTCTTTCATCCCGGCCCACCGTTCTTATATAAATGAACTGATTGAAAAGGGCACCATTGATCATTATGCAGTAACTATGGAAAGCCAGCGGGCATGGATCACAATATCTGCGGAAAGCAAGGAAGAAGCAGACCGGTTGCTATCAAAATCACCCATCTACAAATACTGGACAAGCTACGTGATTGAAGAATTGCTTGTACTGGACGGGCAACATTACCGTTTGCCGTCATTGCAGTTAAACTGACATGCCCCTACTGAATTTTGTTATCCGTTTTTTTCAGGATTACAACTGAAGAAGGGTTTGCTAAAATGCTGCAAGTTGTGCAGAGAGCCGCCCCACTTCATTTATTCTTTCCGCATCAACACAGTAATAAATGTATTTGCCTTCCCTTTCTGTTTTTACCAGGCCTGCCAGTCTTAAAACCGCAAGGTGCTGCGAAGCAACTGACTGTTCAAGCCGCATCTGAACATACAATTCAGTAACAGTAATCCGCTTTTTTTCATTAATCAGCGCTATCATCTGCTGGCGCAGTTTGTGGTTTAACGCCCTCAGGACATTTGCCGCCTTTCTCACCACCAGAAGGTCAACAGTGGTTACAGGTTCTTCGTTTCCTACGCTTCTCAGTATCATGGCGTGGGGGCTGTAGCTCACTGTTAAATGAGGTACAGGCTTCAGTTCTGCATTGTTAGCAATCATAGTTATAGTGTTTTAAGTTTTTTAAAAAAAATACCGTTTCAGGGCCTCTCATTTAAATGTATCTGTGGCTGTAGCCCGCTTTTATCTTAAAGAAACCGGCAAAGAACAACCTGCCGGATTTATTTTTCTTTTTTTGAAACAATCTCCGCAATTACACGGGAAATCATTTCGAACTGATTGGATTTATCAATAAAATACCCGGCGCCCAGGGCTTTACATTGTTTTTTATAGTAATCATTTACGTTGTTGGTTATCATCACCACTTCTGTATGCGGATGCTTTTTGCTGATATATTTTAATAATTCAATACCGTTTTTATCGGGCAACCCTATATCAAGCAATACAACAGCCGGAGATAAAGCATCCATTTTTTCCACGCCTTCCGCATAACTTCCTGCTTCTTCAATGAGCCCGATAGCCCCTTTGTCTTCGAGAATTTCCTTAAGCTGCTTACGGAACATGACGGTGTCATCAACAATAAGCACAACGGGTTTTTGCTTGTTCATCGGGATCTTTATGGTACTCCCTGCAAAGGAATAATTACGGGACTCAAATAAATAGATTAATTCTCCAAAGCTTGTTAGAAGATAATTGATCAGATTTGTAGTAAGAATACTACATACAAGCCTGTTCTTATCAAAACCCTGATAAAACTCTTTTCCGTACATAACTTGAATATTAAAACAAGGATGTATTTGCTTTTTAATAAACCGTGCGCAAGTTATTTTTAAAGCCGGTTTCATTCATATCCAACATCCCATGCTCCCTTCCCCTTACGGGGAAGGAAAGCTGAGAATACACAGGGTTCCGGACGGTTTCAAGAGGAGCGACCTAAGGGCCAGGGCCAGGGTTTTTACAGGATTATGGAACTTCAATAGGGTATTAGGATTGTCTGGTGTCTGTCAACTTCAGAAATGTGGTTTTGAAAACTGCAATATTATATTGTTACGCCGGTCTAATCTGTTAATGCAAACTGTCCTGTTATCGCAATTACTATAACCCGCCTGAAATTTTTATTAATAGCAGACTTCAATGCCATGCTGTTTGGCGATTCAAGGCTGCCACCATAGACCACGGCATCCGGCCTTAGCAGGTTCAGCAACCTGAGGCTTTCTGCATAGGTGCCGGCCTGCAGCACGGAGTGTACATAATCTATTTCGGCGGAAATTTTTTGCAGCATACCCCTCATTAAAGCAGTATGGTCAATAATAAGAGCAAGAAGTTTTTCTTTTTTCATGATATTGGATTTTAAAACAGGTTTCAATTACGTAACAAAATAAAAGATTAAACACGGCCGGAAAAATAGAAGATCCTATCTCTGTGGGGTAGCAAATGCAATGCAGTATTTGTAGAACTTATTCTGCAAATCAATATATGTTAGCATATATGTGATAAAGTGTAAAAACTCAATTAATTTGAAAGTTATCGCAGAATAGCAGCGGGATCAGATGAGTTTGTTCTCCAAAGCGTACTTTGTTAAATCAGCATTGCTTGTCATGCCCATTTTGGTAAGTATCCTGGCCCTGTAGGTGCTGATGGTGGTTACGCTTAATGACATCATAGAGGCAATGTCAGAAACAGATTTGCCCGCCGAAAGAAGTTTCATTACATCAAACTCCCTGTCAGATAGGAGTTCATGCAATGCCTTTCCGTTATCCCTGCCTAAACTGTCTGCTATTTTATCGGCTACAGCAGCAGAAATGTACCGCTTGCCCGCCATTACTTTTTGTACAGCCTTTATCAGGTCATGTTGTGCAGCATCTTTATTGAGATAACCAGCAGCTCCTGCTTTTAAAATACGGATGGCATACTGGTCTTCGGGGTACATGCTTAAGATCAATACCGGAACATCAGGTAACGCCTGTTTAATATGCTGCAAAGCATCTAACCCGCTACGCCCCGGCATTGAAAGATCGGTAATTATAACATCCCATTTTTCTTTTATTGATTTGTTCACCAGTTCCTCAGCATCCCCGGCTTCGTCAATCTCTGCAAAGGGATATTCTTCCTGCAGGAGTTGCTTTAAACCCTTTCGGAAAATTGCATGATCGTCAGCAATCAATACTCTCATGGCAAAAATTTAATTATTACTGCCTGTTACCTGAAAAAGGACAATAAACCTGTACAACTGTACCCTCTCCCAATTTACTGTTTATTTCATAATGTCCGCCCATCATCAAAACCCTTTCTTTCATCCCCAATAAACCCAGCGTTTTTTTCTGCCCCGCGATGCTTGTATCAAACCCCCTGCCATTATCTTTTATTTCAAGCCTCATGAAGGTATCTTCTATACATAATGTTACCTCAACTTTTGTTGCATCAGCATGACGGGCAATGTTTGTTAATGATTCCTGGTAAATCCTGAAAAGGCCGGTTGCTACAGGATCAGGTATTTTATATTCGCCAGACGGCGGAACGAAACTGACTGTTATTCCTGTTTTTTTCTCAAATTCCTGGCTTTGCCAGTCTATGGCAGCCACAAGGCCCAGGTCATCCAGGAGGCCTGGCCGGAGTTCAGTAGCAATTTTTCTTACTATCTTAATGGTGTTGTCAAGTATCGCTGTAATTTCATTGAGCTTTTCATGTAATGATTGTTCGCCGGCAGGTATCCTTTTGCTGAGCCAGAAAATGCCCAGTTTGGAAGTAGTAAGTAATTGGCCCAGTTCATCATGCACTTCACGGGCAAGATGTTTTCGCTCCTCTTCCCTTACTTCCTGCAGGTGAGCAGACAACTGCCGGAGTTGTTCTGTGGTTTCCTTTATTTCCTGCTCTGCTTTTTTAAGCATTGTTACATCAGCAACAGAACCCACTATGCGTATGGGTTTTTTTCCGCTGTATTGTACATATCCCCTGTCATACGCATTTATATAATTCCCATCAGGCAAACGGAAGCGGTATTCAAACTCCCACGAATCTTTGTTATCATCAAATACCCTGTTGTACTGCTTTAAGATGTTATCCCTTTCATCAGGGTGTATTCTGTCCGCCCATGCCCCAACCCTTAAAGGAGGTTCTGAAGGATTGCGGCCGTAAAGCTGGTAATGTTTTTCATTCCACCATATTTCGTCAGTAGTTACATTATAATCCCAAACCGCATCATTTGTGGCCCTTGCAACCATTTTAAACCTTTCATTGGCACTTATAATTTTTTGTTCATTGATTTTTCCTGCTGTTATGTCTCTTGTTACGCCGAGCAATGAAATAATATTACCGGATGTATCTTTAAGCGGAACTGCATGTGTCTCAAGCCAGCGATGAGACCCCTTCAAACCCTTAATCTCAAATTGCAGTGATCCTGAAATTCCTTTAAACACATTGCTTGTAAGCTCTTCAAAAGCCTTCCTGTACGCTGGTTCAACAATATTTATTACAGAATGGCCAAGCACCTGCTCCATGTTGTCCGCTTCGATCATAGCAAGGCCGGCCGGATTCATTTGCAATACCTCACAACCAGCGCCAAGTAATTTTACACATTCAGGCTCTGTCTGAAAAATGGCCCGCAGCCTGTTCTCACTTTCGGCGAGGGCATTTTCAGCTTTTTTTCGTTCAGTAATATCCCGGCTTACCCCCACCAGCCCAATAAGTTCATTATTGATATTTTTCAACGGAATCTTTGAAGTAAGCAGCCAGCGTACCTCTCCTGAATGAGAAACTATCATTTCTTCCCTGTTAACAACAGGGCTGCCGTTTTCAAGAACCCTTTTATCATCTTCAATATATTTACCTGCAAGTTCAGGCTTAAAATAATCCCAGACTGTTTTACCAAGTGTATCCTCTTCTGACAAAGCCCCTAACAACTTTACATTTGCAAGGTTATTAATAATGTGCCTGAACCGGGTATCTTTTACATAAATGTAATCGGGGATGTTATCAATTACGGTACGCAGCAGGTTCCGCTCCTGCAACAATTGTTCTTCTGTCCTCTTTTTTTCGGTAATATTTCTTATAAACACAGAGAGGCCATCAGGTGAAGGATAAATAAAGTTCTCCTGCCAGAGGTTTAACGGTGCATAGTAATCAATATGGTTAATAAACTGCTGGGTTTCCATTGCAGTGTTAAAAGCATGAAATGTGGCTGAGCCAACAGCTTCAGGAAATTCGTCCCAAACATTCTTTCCGATAAGTGATTGCGGGTCACGGTGAAGAAGTTCCCCCGTTTTTTTATTTACATAAGTGTAACAGAAATTCTTATCCAGAGCAATAAAGGCATCGGTTATCCGCTCAAAGATGTTTTGCAGTTCCGCAGTTTTTTCCTGAACCTGTTTTTCCAGGTTTGCATTAAGGTTTCTCAGTTCTTCCTCCAGTTTCTTTCGCTCAGAAATATCCCTAACTACCAGCACATACCCCGAAGAAATGTTGCTTTCATGTTTTATTACGGAAAGGGAACTGATTACCGGTATAGAACCACCCTTTTTGTTTTTGTGCACAGCATCGCCAATCCAGTAACCTTTTTCATTTAATTGCCTGCCCATTTCTTCCAGTTGCCGTTCTGTATAATCAGCCTTTGTTATACTCAGGCCCTGCTTTCCTGTTACCTCTTCTTTTGTGTAGCCATACATCAGTTCAGCTGCTTTATTCCAGCTTATTATGCACTTATTAGCATCAAGTGAGAATATTGCATCGCTTGTTTGCTCAATAAGCCCGGCCAGGTAATTGATTTGCTGTTGCGATTTTTTTGCCTCTGCATCCCGCCTGTTCAGTAAAACCACACAATACAAAATGGCAGCAAGAAAAATAATTATTATAAAAAGCACCATTAATGTTGCCCCCATCTCAATTGTAAAAGCCTGCTCCCAATGACCGTATAATCTTAAAAGACCTATAATTGTAGGGAGGATGACAGCCATGGGCACAAGCAACCTTGCTGCAATGCTCCCTGCAAAGGGGCTTGTAAATTCGCTCATTAAACCTTTGTCCGGATGAATGAGAAGTATGGCTAATGCAATAAGTATAAAACAGAGGGCAGTATGGATGGCCATGGGCACATAGCTGAGCATTTCGTAAAACTCAGGTACGCGGTATATGTACCCCAACACAGAAAGCCAGCATATTACAGCTATTGTTAAAGCAAAATATTGCGACGGCACCCTCCCCCTTCGGGTTTCAAAATTTATAGCCATTAACGAAATAGCAGAAAGTATTAAACAAAAAGCGGTATTGGGGGCTATGCGGTTAAAGCTGTTACCACCGGCGTTGGCATTGAATTTTCCTGAAAACAACAAACCATCAAGGGGCGATTCAAACCCAAAGAGCAATGCCGATATTTTCAACAACCCTATGCACAAAACAATTGAGGCCAATATAAGCGCTGAATTGCTTTTTAACTGTGTTTTTGATTTAGCCGTTATTAACAGGAAGGAAACGGCAATAAACAGGAAAGCAAAAGCCGTTAAAGGGTTCATTGCTGCCAGCCCTGGTATTGGTCTTTTTAAGAACTCAATATCCAGTTGCCAGCCTGCTAATACAAAAACAGCAATAAGCAGCACACACAGGATAAGGCGCCGGGAAAGTTTCTGGAGTTTTTGCTGCAGGTTTATGTTATTTGTTTTCAGCATTCATAGAAATTGAAAGAACCCTCTCTCAAAAATCTATAGTTTACTCACAACTTTTCATTCACAAAAAACAACTCCTTTTATTCCTGTTCATTAGGATTTTACTGCAAACCATTTCTTAATAACCTTATTATTTACCATTTGCATATTTGGTGTTCTTTGCTGAAAAGCCTTTTAAAGTTAAGTAAAATATCATTTAATATTTACCACAGGTTTGTTTAACAGCAAATATTTCCGCGGAAATGAGCAGCTGCAATTAAACAGAAAGGAAATATTAAAACAAGGGTGTAATAAACCGCCGTTCAAACAAAAAATTATGCCGACAATCTTAAAACCCGCTGTGGTTAACAAAATTAACCAGCGATGCCGTATTGGGGAGAACAAGTTTTTTCAGGATATTATGACGGTGCACTTCAACTGTTTTTAAAGAAACATCAAGCTGCACTGCAATCTCTTTAGAAGACAGACCATCCCTTATGCATCCCACCACCTCCAGTTCCCTTTTCGAAAGAAGCCTGATATCAGGCTTCTGGCTGTCCGGCTCAAGTTCCTGCATAGCAACAATATTTTTTATTTCGCTGCATACATAATGCTTTCTTTTATACACTTCCTCAATAGCGCTGAAAAATTCCTCTTTACTTGAATTCTTGGTTACATAACCCGAGCCGCCCATCTGGAACATCCGCTTTACATAAGCCGGAAAAGAATGAATGGACACCCCTATTACTTTTGTTCCGGGTGCAAACCTTCTTATTTCACGTGTTATGTCAAAACCGTTGGCATCACCCATATTAATATCAATAAGGGCAACATCGGGCTTTGTAGCCCTGGCCATTTCAATGGCCTGTTCGCCTGTTCCGGCAACAGCAACTACAGCAAATTTTGGATTATCGTTAAGAAGATAGGCCCATGTGTCCCGTATGAGCTGGTGGTCATCTGCAATGAGGATGGTTATTTTTTCCATAGTACATAGATTTAAGTGGTTTCTTTTACAAATATTATGTAAATACAGGTAAATGATTGTAGTGGCTGGGTTAAAACAATGTAGTAGAAATTCTATCAGTGATCAATGTATATACTTAGCAGGTAATTGGCAGTTCATTGTATTGAATCTATAATTTATACAAGCATAACAGGTTGATAAACTATTTTATTGCTTGCAGAATAAGCAGCTTTGAAGAAGCTGCTCCATTTAGCGCTTTATAACAAATCTTTCTTAAAATAAAAAACCCGCCTGTTGCGGGTTGTTTGTGGGAGCTATCCCGCTTCGAAGCGGGATGACCCTTTGCTTGTAAGGCAAGAAGCGTTGAACAAGCTGCCCTATTCAGTTCTTTAAAACAATCTTTTTTAAAATAAAAAACCCGCCTGTTGCGGGTTGTTTGTGGGAGCTACTGGATTCGAACCAGTGACCCTCTGCTTGTAAGGCAGATGCTCTGAACCAACTGAGCTAAGCTCCCTTTTTTGAAAGGATTGCAAAGATAAGGTGCAGCAGAATCCGGCAAAAAAAAATTTCCACCCCTCCGTAAGCAACTGGTTACGGAGGAAAGTCTAAAAAGGCTTCACTAAAAATTCTTAACTCTGTGAGTGCAGTGCTACCCGGTTTCCTTCAGTATCCATAAAAAATGCCATGTATCCTATTTCAGGCGTAATGGCTGTTTTGCCCATCACTATTTTTCCGCCTACTGATTCAACTTTTTCAAGCGCTGAAGAAAGGTCGGGGTTGCCATTAAGGTATATAATACAGCCCTCAGCGCTGGGTTTATGAAAATCGCTTTTTACCAATGCCCCGGACGCCTTGCCGTTACCCGGCATTGAAGGAAAATAAGCCATCTGCATACCCATCATTTCATCAGTATCCATGTGTATACTGAATACCACCTGGTAAAAATGTTTTGCACGTTCCATATCTGTAACCGGTATCTCAAACCAGTTCAGGCTGTTTGTTTCGGGACTCATGGTTGTAAATTTTTGCGTTAAGGTATAATTATTATAAACAAAAAAACACCTGGATGAATTCTTAACTTAAACTTCTTTCAGGCATGTTGTTTAAAAGAGGCACCCTGTGTATTGCAGAATGTAAAAAGTTTATGCAAGGTCTTTTGCCTGCCTGATGTCACGGGGCGGACGTATGAAATCAGCTGGGTATTTTGCAAAATATCTTCTCAGTATGCCAAAAAATTCGGTGTATTCCTTCAACCGTATGCCCCTTGACCTTACCGCCACATAAAATGCAAAGGAAAAACTTACTACAAAATTCAGGAGACCTATCATCAGCACACCTGAAATAATGGTAAATAAATACCCGAGGCTTACCTGGTGATCAAGCCCGTAAAACCCGATAGCTGTGTTACCGGCTGATATGGTAATGTGCCTGATGTCAAAAGGCAGCCCCATTATTTTACCCAATGGGCCCGCAATTCCCAGGAAGAAACCGAGGGCAACGCTTCCGGCAAAGGCGCCTGAACTGTTTTTCACCAGCCTCACAAGTTTATCTAATCTTTTTTTAGACATGGTTGCGCTTAATACAGGATGTGTTTTTAATCTCTCAGGTACTTTTCCGTAAACCACACTGTTTTCAATGTAACCGGCAATCAAACCGCTCACAAATAAAAAGAACCCCGTAAAACAGGCATATAACAATGCGAGGCTCTGCCAGGGATGCTGATCAAGCAATAATTTCTCCGCAGCAATGCCTTCAGCTATTTTAATACCAAACAGCATGTGGTACAAAGCGGCAAAAATGTAGGTAAGCGGAAATACCACCAGCAGGTTTCCGGCAAAAGAAGCAATCTGGCTGCGTGCCACTCTTGCAACTGCAATAGCAAGATTATGGAGATCAGGTTTACCTTTCAGTTTGCTGCTGTCTAAAGAACCGGCAAGTGCAGAAGCAGTATAAGCAGGCTGTTTGGTTGCAAGGGTTGTACGGGTCTGGTCCATC